>NZ_CP094380.1:2558100-2908700 GCF_022809775.1 Pseudodesulfovibrio tunisiensis | reverse complement strand
CTCGGGCCGTGTTATTTTCAACTCCCCCACCGCCATTTTTGCTGGAAGCCTTTCCGGCCTTGTGCTGTATGGAGAAATGGTCGGCTTCGCATTGTCCGCTCCGGTGCGAAACGCCGTGTCGATGTTCCTTTTGTTCCAAATGTTCGCTTTTTTTCCACAGAATGTGCAAAAACAGCGTTGACAAGCGAAAAAGCATGCCTATCTTTCATGCAGAACAAAAAAAGGAGGTCGCTATGGTGATGGATTTCAATACGTTGTACAACTTTCCCTTCCGCTTCGACAGGCTGATCGACGAATTCTTCAAATCGCCGGAAGCCGAAGGCCGAAGGCTGGCGTACCCTCCGCTCAACCTGAGCAGCGACGACGCCAACTTCTACGTCCGGGCCGAAATTCCGGGCGTGGACATCAAGGACATAGAGCTGACGCTCACGGACAAGACCCTGGTCATCAAGGGGGAACGCCAGACCGAACAGGGCCGATACTATCGGCAGGAACGCCCGGCCGGAGTTTTCCACAGGGTCGTGACCATTGGCGCAGCCGTGGATCGCGAAAAGGTCTCCGCCAGCATGACCAACGGCGTGCTCACCGTGGTCCTGCCCAAGAGCGAACAGGTCAAGCCCCGGACAATCAGCATCGAAGCCGCGTAAGAAGGAGGTACGGACATGAACGAAGTAATGAAAAAGGAAGAACGGGCCGTGCCCACCTATCGCCCGGCCACGGACATTCTGGAACGCGAGGACGGATTCTACATCTACATGGACATGCCCGGCGTGGACAGGCAGCAGCTTGAGATCGACCTGAACGGCGATGAACTGACCGTGTCCGCCGTGACGTCCATGCAGCTTGGCGAAAACGAGCATTTTTCGGAAATGCAGTTTGGCAACTGCGAATACAGGCGGGTCGTTTCCCTGTCCGACATCGTGGACCGGGAACGGATCAAGGCCAATCTTTCGGATGGCGTGCTGGAACTCCACCTGCCCAAGGTCGAGCGCATCCAGCCCAAGCGCATCGAAATCACCAAGGGCTAGCAGCCCCCTTCTCCAACTGAAAAGGGCCCGGCCGCAACCTCGCGACCGGGCCCTTTCCCTTCCGAAAAAGAGTCTACTTCACCCGTTCCACTCGCGCCCCGAGCTCGCGGTCGGGCTTGAGCTGGAAGATGCGGTCCACGCTGTGGGAAAAGCTGTCCATGGGATGATGGCTGATCACCAGCACCTGCACGTCCAGCCGATGGGCGATCTCCCTGATGATCTGCATGAACCTCGGCACCAGCGAAGGCTTGAGCCAGCAGTCCTGCTCGTCCAGCACTAGAAACGGGCGATGCCGCTCGGCCGGAAGCTGGGACAGGGCCACGAGCCGCAGACCCACGGACAGGATGTTGCACACGGAACCGCCCTGTCCGGTCAGGATGTCCTCGATCTCGTCCTCGTTGCCCTGATTGTGAATCTGGAAATGTATCTGGAGCCGGTTGTTCCTGACCTCCCGCAAGGTGGACACCACCCTGTCCTGGCCCAGTATCTCGCGGATGGCGTGGGTCAGATTGGCCTCGATCTCGTCCAGTATCTTGCCGAACAGGGCTGTGGCCAACTCTTCGAGCGTGTCCCGGGCCTTGGGCGCAAGGTCCAGAAACTCGCGCACGGAAACCGCCTCCTCGCGCAGGCGATGGTGCTCGTCCACGCGGGTCTGTGCCTGTGCTTCCAGCAGGTGCAGCCGACGTTCCAGCGCGTCGAGATCGGGCAGAGGGGCGTTCGCGTCCACGGCCTATTTGCCTCCGAAGCCCTGCTCCACCTCGGCAAGGGCCTGCTGCACTTCCTGCACATGGTTGCGGTATTCCGCGACAACCCGTTCGTTTTCCTGCCGTTTGCTCTCCAGAAGCGCTTGCAGTTCCCTGGGGTCGGCAGTGCCGTACTCGGCCAAGGCTCGCTGCTCCAGTTCTTCGAGCTGCCGCGAAAGGTTGGCAATGTCCTGCTCGGTGCGGACCTTGCGTTCCTTCAGACTTTCATAGCGATTGCGCAGTGCATTGAGTTCCTGCTCCAACCGCGCGTCGCGGTCTGCGGCTCCGTTGTTGGCGTTATTGTTCATCACCTTGAACGACCTCCTCGTAAAGCTCCCATATCAGACGGGCTTCAGGTGTTTCATGGGAAAGATTGTCGGACAGGAACTGGCGCAACCCCACGCCCTCGCGCGTGCGTCGCCATGCCAGCCGTTCCAGTCCCTCGATGAACCGGGATTCGCCCTCGGCCTCGTGCTCCTCGGGCGGAAAATCCTGGTCCGGAAAAACCTCGTTGAACGCAAGATGCGGCACTTCCCAGCGTTCCAGTTCCTCGCAGCCCGGGGTCCAGACAGCTGCGGCCGGGGTGCGCTCCATGGTGTGGCGGGAAAAGGTCAGGCGCGTGATGTTCCCGGGATTGGCCCAGATGGTCGCGCCCTTGCGCACCGTGGGCTGGGGACGGTGGATATGACCGTTCACCAGCCAGTCCACGCCCGGAATCTCGCGGATGCCGTATGCCTTGTCCAGAAATTCGGGAAACCGGATGTTGTGGTGCGCGACCCAGAGCACGGTTGCCGGGCAGTCCGCGTCGCGCTCGTATTCCCTTGGCAGAGGCGTGCCGTCCGGACTGGCGCACACGCGCACCCGGCCCTGCGGGGTCTGCAGATCGAACTGCTCGCCCTGTTCCTTCATGAGCCGAATCACGCCAGCGGCTTCGAGCACGGCAAGGGACACGTCCGGGGTGAATCGGGACTGGTACTTGTCGTGATTGCCCACCAGCACCCACGCCATGCGCGTCTTTGCAGCCTCGCCGAAAACGCGGATCAGTTCCACAAGCATCCTGTTGGAGTTGTCCCGGGGCCAATGAAACAGGTCGCCCAGAAACACGGGCACCATGTCCAGTTCCCGGGCACGCGCAAGACACGCCTCGACCTTGCCCAGAATCTGTTCCAGATACCCGTCCAGCCGCTGGCCCGGCGACGTGTCCGCAAGGTGCGGGTCCGCCACGAGGAACAGGCCGTTTCCGGTTACCGCATCAATCATGGCAGCCTCCCCGGTCCAGCAGGTCGCTTGCGGTCATGTCGCGCCCGCAGGTCGGACATTTGCCCATGCGCTCCACGGCCCGCTCCACCTCGGCGCGCACGCCTGCCAGTTCCGCATCCACTCCGACCAGCTCGTCCTGCACCCGATTCCGGGTCGCACGCAGGGACGCCAGATTCCGGGCCAGTTCGTCCAGACCGCCATCCGCAGTCGGCACAGGCGGTTCCGCAATCTTCCCCAAGGCTGCTCCCTGTCGCTTCAGACGACGCATCCGACATTGCAAGGCAAGCATTTCATCAACAAGACCGGAAAGTTGCCCCGTGCGCGGCAGTTCCGGGACAGGAAGAAGCTCCTGCAACGGAGCCTTGCGGTCCTTTGCGGTCTGCAGGGCGGATTGCAGCGCAGTCATGTGCTCCAGAAACCGGGCAAGAGGCTGCGTGGAACCGGGTTGCGGCAGCGGAGCCAGCGAATCCAGAGCCACACGCACGTTCCGGGCATGATCCAGACCGCGCCCGACACGCTCCATCCGGCCAAGCAGATCGTCCAGCCCGCGCGTGGGCGCAGTGTCCGGCGGCATGGTCACGCCATCCAGCACCTCGGCGATGCGGTTGCGCTTCTCCAACTCCGCAACCAGACTGCCACGACGGGCCAGAAGCTGTTCCAGAGCCGGTATTTCGCGTCCGAGCCGATCCAGCCGGGCGCGGCATTCCCGGGCACGTTCCATGACCAGATTGATGTCCGGCAGCAAGGCAAGCGCATCAAGATCGGCCTCGACTTCGACACGCCGCTGTTCCAGCCGCTGCTCCTCGCGTCTGGCCTCCTGCGTACGCCGCTTGAGCGCGTTCTGCATGGCCAGCAGATGCGCGCTTTCCGTGGATGCGGCAAAGAACGCGGCCGTGTCCGAATCCGGACGGTTGAGCAGAAACACGGGCTCGCGCTGGTTGCCGACGTGCACGTCCACATCCCTGCCCCCGTTTTCCAGCTCCACTGCGTCCAGCCGCAGGGCCTCGCGAATTTCCTCCGGCACCTTGCCCCGGCCGAGCTTCCAGAATTCCTCGGGCTCTTCGGCCCCGGCCTTCCACAGCTCGTAGCCCGGGCTGCGCTTTTTGCGGATCCAGACCACGCGCGTACCATCGTCCAGTTCCACCGTGACCCGTGCTTCCCTGGCGCCGTGGCGGATGAAATGCCGGGGTGCGGGATTGGAGGCCACGCACCGCAACGCCTCCACAACCGCGGACTTGCCCGTGTTGTTCGGGCCGGTCAGGGCCGTGACCCCGGAATCGAGCTCGATCTCGGTCATGGCGTGGGCCATGAAGTTTTCCAGAATGATTTTGCGGATCATGATCTGCCGGGGTAGCGAGATGCGGCTGCGGCCGCGCCTCTGGTTCCAATCGAAAAACACATGATGAAAACGCGTTCGGGCACCCTGTCAGGCTCAGGCATTGCACCGCAGATACGGGCAGAAATCAAGGGCCTGTTCCGTCATGGCCGTATCCTGCCCGGTTCCCTTGTACAGTGCCAGAGGCGGCTCGACAGCCATGCCGGGACCGCCCTGTTTTCTCGCCTCCATGAGTACGATCTTCGCGGGCTCGTGGATTCGGCTGTGCACCAGTCGCATGCGCTTGGGCTCCAGCCCGGCCCGATCCAGCCCGGCCATGAGCGCAGGCAGCCGTTCCGGCAGATGCACGAAGCAGAATTTTCCCCTGGCCTTGAGCGCACGGGCAGCACAGGCGGCAAATGCGTCGAAATTTCCTTCCGCCTCGAACCGCGCGGCCTTGCGTTCCTCGCCCCGGCTCGCCCTGCCGCGCCCAAGCTCCCGATACGGCGGGTTGGCCACCACGAAATCCAGCACGCCTTGCGGCCGCCACTCGGCCACATCCGCCCGCTCCACGGAAAACCGGTCCTCCAGCCCCAGAAGCGCGCCGTTGGCCCGGGCGCACTCCACGGAAGCGGAATCGCATTCCACGGCAACAAGCCGTACCCGCTCATGACGCAGCAGCAGTCCGAGCCCGACCACGCCGCACCCGGCTCCGATATCCGCGCCCTCGCCCTTTGCTCCGGGCTGACAAAAGCACGCCAGCAGCAGGGAATCCAGCGAGAAGCGGTATCCGCCCTCGGGCTGGGCCAGTCCACGCGGGAAACGGTTCCGGGCCTGTTCGATCATGCCTGCCTCCGCCGCAAGCGCGACCGGAACATGTCCACGAACACCACCGCCTCTTCCATGCCGAGCATGCGCGCCGCGACAATGTAGGCGACCACCCAGCCCGGAATGCAGACCACCCACCAGAACGACCATGCCGCGGACGCATGCGCCCCGACACCGATCAGCGCACTGAGCGCAACGATTCTGATCACGCCGGACAGCCCGGGCAGGCCCCCCTTGCGCCGTCGGCGCAGGCACAGGGCCAGCAGCAGGAAATTCAGCAGGGACGACGCGCTCACGGCCAGAGCAAGCCCCACATGGGCCAGCGGAAACATGAGCCACGCGCCCAGCCCGATGTTCGCCACGAGGCAGGCCACGGCAATGCGCACCGGGGTGCGCGTGTCCTCAAGGGCATAGAACGCGGCCACCAGCGGCCGGGACAGGGCAATGAACGGCAGGCCCGCGGAATAGGCGATCAGGGCGCTTCCCGTGGCCTGCACGGCCTCGGCGCTGAATGCCCCGCGCTGGAACAGGAGGCCGATCAGGGGATCGGCAAGCGCGACCAGCCCGGCCGCCGCAGGCAGGGCGATGAACAGGGTCAGGGACAGGGCCGACGACAGCGCGGAATCGAACTCGTCAAACCGCTTTTCCACGGCCAGTTTTGCCAGACTCGGCAGGGCCGCCGTGCTCACGGCAATGCCGAACACGCCCAGCGGAAACTGGACCAGCCGATCCGCATAATACAGATAGGATACGCTTCCCACGGGCAGAAACGACGCCAGCAGGGTGCCGAGCAGAATGTTGAGCTGATAGACGGCCGCGCCGAACACCGTGGGCAGCATGAGCACGCCCATGCGCGCCACGCCCGGATTGCGCCACGACCACGCCCCGCGCCAGCGAAACCCCCGTGCGTGCAGAAACGGCTGCTGCATGAGGAACTGGGCCGCACCGCCGACCAGCACGCCGAAGGCCATGGCATAGGCCACGTTCCAGCCCATGAAATACCCGAGCAGCGCAGCCGAGATCAGGGCCACATTGAGCAGGCACGGAGCCAGCGCAGGTCCCAGAAAATGATCCGAGGCATTGAGAATGCCCATGCACAGGGCCACCCCGCAGATGAAGATCACATAGGGAAAACAGATGCGGACAAGGTCGACGGTCACGCCGAACTGTTCGGGATTCTTCGCAAACCCCGGGGCAATGGCATAGGTGAGCGGCCCGGCCAGCAGTTCCACGACCACGGTCACCCCGGTCAGGATCACGCACAGCCAGATCATGGCGGAACGGGCCATCTCCCGCGCCGCTTCCTCGCCCTGTTCTTCCCGGATGCGCGAAAAAACCGGGATGAAGGCCATGGTCAGCGACCCTTCGCCAAACAGCCGCCGCAGCAGATTCGGGATGCGAAAGGCCACGAAGAACGCGTCCGCGAACACGCCCGCCCCAAGGGCAAAGGCCACGATGATGTCTCTAACAAACCCCAAGCCCCGGGAAATCAGGGTCGCCCCGGCCACAACCGAGGCATTTCTGGCGATTTTTCGTCCGTGTTCGGTCACGCTTTCCCCATTTGCCGGGCCAATCCGGCCAGCCGGTCGCAAAATCAGTCTGGAAAAATATTAGAAAAAATTTAACCGCATGTTTTCAATGCTGTTTAAAAACAAGGCACACGCATTCCCGCAAAAGGATTCCGCCAACGTCCCGAAACGCATCACCCTGAAAGAACAGGAAATGTTTTTCCGGCAAAATCCTATTGCCAAGGCCGCCAATCCCCCATCCCTGCCCGAAGGCCTGCGGAATGCGCCACGGACGTCCTTGCACTGAACCGCAATGACCACAACAGTTACTGCAAGCTATTTTCCGGGCTTCAGGCACTGGCAGTGCGGACAGAACGTGGAGGTCCGGCCCGCGACCGTGCGCGCCTGAAGCGGCGTGTTGCAGCAGGTGCACGGACAGCCCTTGCGACCATACACGCGAAAGCTGTTCTGGAACGCCCCGGCATCGCCGTCCGCGTTCACGTAGTCCCGGATCGAGCTGCCGTTCTCGGCAATGGCCTGCCGCAGCACGCCCTGCAATTCCGAGAACAGCCGCTCCAGCCTGTCCATGCCCAGCCTGTCGGCCTTGGCCTCGGGATGAATGCCAGCGCGAAACAGGGACTCGTCCGCATAGATGTTGCCCACCCCGGCCACCACGGACTGGTTCAGGAGCAGTCCCTTGATTCCGGCCTTGCGACTGGCCACGCGACGGGCCAGCTCCCGAGCCGGAGTCTCCAGCGGTTCCGGGCCGAGACGTTGCAGAAAATCCCATGATTCAAGCTCACCCGGGCCAAACGCCCGGACATAGCCGAACTTGCGCGCATCCGAAAACATGAGCCGCGACCCGTCATCCAGACAAAGGAAGATGCGGTCATGGCTTGTGGCGGCACGCGCCGGGCCATGCACGATGCGGCCTGTCATGCGCAGATGGAATCCGAGCACCACACCGCCGTCCAATTCCATGAGCAGGGCCTTGCCCCGGCGATACACGCGGCCCACCCCGCGCCCGCAGGACAGGGAAACAATGCGCTCGGCCGAATCCGAGAGCCGGGTCAATCCCGGCACATCCGCGCCCGAGATCGTCCTGCCCTTGAGGGAACGGTCCAACCCTCTGGCGATGACTTCAACTTCCGGCAGTTCTGGCATATTCGATGCCTACCTGAAAACGCGGGCGGAGAAAAGCGGGAACCAGCGCTCCCCTCTGTGCCCGGAATGTGCTGTCATCCCCTGTTTCCCAAGGGGCTTTTCCGACACCATTCTACTGTTAACCATTTTGAACAACTGGATTTCAAACCTATCGAAAAGCTATCGATATTTGATTGTTTCCCTGTGCGGGGATTACCGGCACACCGCTTTCAGGAATGCGGATGCGTCGTCGGGGTTGCAGCTCACCCAGTAGGCGAGATCGTCCCTGTACCAGATCAGATGAACCTGCCCCATGCCCGAAAAGCGGTAGATCGGGATGCCCGCATGTTCCAGCCGTCCCGGGTCGGAAAACGGGGATTTCGGGTTGTCGAACATCATGTGCACCATGAGTCCGGTCTGACGCCGGGCTTCCGTGGCCGATGCGGCACGGGACACCCACAGTTCGGCCGGACGCTCCCCGGGCCGGGCATATCTGGCGACCACGGCAGCCTCGGCCTGAATGCGCTTGCCGTGCAGGTCGTCCACCGCCTTCAGGGCATCCGCGCCGGACAGCAGACTGATGCGCGCCATATCCCCGACCACGTCCGGAGCAAGGCCGGACAGGTCCGCGCCATTGGCCGGAAGAGGCAGGACAAGGCAGACGAGAAACAGCAGGGAAGGAAACAGGGAGGGCCTCCGGCGGTCCCTTCGGGAGGACCAGGGCTCTGCCCTGGACCCGCAAGGGGCTGAAACCCCTTGACCCCCCCTGAGTTTGCCGGGAGGCGGCCGTGCGGACCGATTCGCTCCCGCTCATCGCCCCGCCCGTCCGCCTCCCGGCAAACGGGCTGAAGGGAATGGTAATGAAAGACATGTTTTTTTCTTCCTTTTCCTGAGGATTGCCCTTCTTCCGGCCACGCCGCAAACGGGCCTTGCACGTTGCCTGAGCCAATCAGCGGCGCAAACCAGAAAGTTTCGGATTCCCAACCCCTTTTCAAAGGGTTTGAGCCGCCGGAGGCCTCTTCTACAAATCCACCAGTTCCACGTCCGCTTCAGCGATGGGGGTACCCAGAAAACGGGTTCCGGTACGGGCAAAGCGCGGCACATCGTCGGTGGTGAGATAGACAGAGGAGCCGCAGCCGTTGCTGCGCACCAGATTGCGATCAGCCAGAACCTGACGCACGGCCCGGGCGGTCGTGGCAGCGGAATCCACGATGGCAGTGCCGGGCGCGGCCACGTGCTTGATGGCCGGGGCGAGCAGCGGGAAATGGGTGCAGCCGAGCACGAGCACATCGGGGGGCTCGTCGCTGCCCGTGCCGGACGCGGGATTGAAGATCGGGTCCAGATAGCGTGCGGCAATGGCCTCGGCAATGGGGCCTTCGGTCCAGCCCTCCTCGGCCAGCGGCACGAACAGGGGGCAGGGATGGCCCGTGATGCTCGCCCCGGGCAACCGGGCATGGATGGCGCGCTGGTATGCACCGCCCGCAATGGTGGATTCCGTGGCAATGACCGCAATGTGTCCGTTGCTGGACGCAGCGCACGCAGCCTCGGCCCCGGGCTCGACCACGCCGATCACGGGCAGGTCGGGATAGGCGGCCCGCAGGCTGTCCAGAGCCACGGCACTGGCCGTGTTGCACGCCACCACGAGCAGCTTGATGTCCCGGCGCACGAGTTCGGCCGCGCACTGGACCGCGTATTGCGACACGGTACGCGCGGACTTGGAGCCGTAGGGCAGCCGGGCCGTGTCTCCGAGATACAATATGTTTTCGCACGGCATGAGCTGACGCACGGCCTTGAGCACGGTCAGCCCGCCAACGCCGGAATCGAACATGCCTATGGGAAGATTGTTCGGCATAATGAACCTGTCTGCTGAAGTGAAAAATCGCGCCGAGATCAACACATTTCCCGCGAAAAACCAAGCCGGAAATCCGCATGTTTCCGGGATGGAAAAACCATGGTGAAGCAAGGCATACCATGATTCGGCTTTTTCGTGGAAAAAAGGGACGGCACAAGGTATATTGCCATCGTGATCCATTATCTGCGCGAAAAACGCTGGTTTTTCATCACACTGGCGGTCATGGCCGCAATGCTGCTCGTTCCGGCTCCGGAGGGAGTCTCTCCGGCTGGCTGGAAGGTGCTGGCCATGACCGTGGGCGCGACCATGCTGTTCGTGACCGAACCGATTCCCCTGCCCGGCGTGGCCCTGCTCATCGTGCTGGGGCAGGTGTTCCTGCTCGGGCTGGATTCCAACAGCGTGGCCCGGAGCCTGATGAAGGATTCGGTGCTGTTCATCATGGGCTCGCTCATGCTGGCCGTGGCGCTGGTGAAGCAGAATCTGGACAAACGGCTGGCCCTGATCATCGTGCGCATCACGGGCTCGGGCACCTATGCCATCGCGTTCGGCCTGTCCGTGTTCTCCGGGCTGCTCGCCTCGTTCATCGGCGAGCACACGGTCGCGGCCATGATGCTGCCCGTGGCCCTGTCCCTTGTCCAGCTCGCCACGGACGATCCGGGCGAACGCCGCAAGCTGGCCGTGCTGTTCCTGTTCTCCATTTCCTATGCCTGCGCCATGGCCGGAATCGGCACCCCGTCCGGCGGGGCGCGCAACGCCATCATGATCGACTACTGGCGGGACTTCTTCTATGCCTCGGACGATCCGGCAACCTTCGAATACAAGGTCAGCTACCTGCGCTGGATGATCTTTGCCTATCCCGTGTTCCTGATCCAGCTTCCGTTCATGCACCTGATCCTGCGCTTCACGTTCCGCACGCGCATCCGCGACCTCGGCCCGGCCGTGGCCCAGCTCAGGGAACAGGTCGGACAGGAAGGTGCGCTTCAGGGACGGCATTACGCGGCCATTGTCCTGTTTCTGGCAACCCTGGTGGGCTGGGTGGGCTTTTCCGGCAGCGTGGGCATGGGCACCATTGCCGTACTCGGGGCCGTGCTGTTTCTGGTGGCCGGGCTGGTGCGCTGGTCCGACCTGAACTCCGGGGTGAACTGGGGCGTGGTCCTGCTCTACGCCGCCGCCATATCCCTTGGCGTGCAGATGCGCGAGACAGGCGCGGCATCCTGGGTGGCCGGGCTGTTCATGGACCTGTTCACACCGCTGGGCATGGGCAGCGGCACGGGGCTGCTCTTTGCGGTCATGCTGCTCACGACCCTTGTCACCAACACCATGAGCAACGGTGCGGCCGTGGCCGTGCTCGGTCCCATCGTCCTGAGCATTGCGGCCGGCAGCGAAACCAATCCCCTTGCCGTGGGATTCGCAACCGCGATTTCCTCGGCCTTTGCGTATTTCACGGTCATCGGCACCCCGGCCAGCACCATCGTGCATTCGTCCGGGTATCTGCATTCCCCGGATTTCCTGCGCGCGGGCTGGCGGCTCGCCCTGCTCTCGTTCGCGATACTGCTGCTGGCGTCCAGATTGTACTGGCCGCTCGTGGGCCTATAGGAGAGAGGAGATGAACACCACCTGCACCCCGAATTCCCCGCGCATCCTCATCTGCATCGGCGGCGGTCCCGAAGCTCTGGCCGGATTGGGATTTGCCGCACGCATCAATGAACGCGAGTGCTCGGACATCGCCCTGCTCTATGTCCGGCCCGTGGACAGCGGCCTGACCTCGGGCGGGCTGGAAGTGCGGGTGGCGCGGGAAAACATGCTGGGGTGGGGACTGGAACTGCCGGGCTTCACCCAACTGCGGCAGGCCCGGGACATTCTGGCCGAACTCGGAGAAATCAAGGAGGGTTCGGGCGGGGAATGGACCCACCGCGACCTTTCCGGCGACCCGGCCGGAGAATACGTGATCCGCTACGAAAGCCCGTGCGGCGGACAGGTCAGCCTGCGGCTGCGCGCGGCAGAGGACGTGACCTCGGCCGTGGTGGACGAGGCGAACCGGTTCCGTTTCGACCTGCTCATCGTGGGCGGCTCGCAGGAGGCCCCGCCCACGGGATTCAGAAAGCTGCTGTCCCGCAAGTCCCTGGCCCTGCGCCTTGCAGCCCATGCTCCGTGTTCCGTACTCGTGGCGCGCAACCTGCGGCCCGATCAGGGCGTGCTGATCTGCGTGAACGATTCCGAGCGCAGCCTCGCCATGCTGCCCAAGGCGGCCCGGTTCGCGGCAGCATGCGGCTGTCCCGTGACCGTGGTGTCCGTGGCCGAGGACGAGACCGGCATGGAAGCCGCGCGCAAGGCCGCGAATCACGCGGCAACCCATTTCCGGGAACAGGGCCTGACGCTTCGGGACGTGCTCACACCCGTGGGCGATCCGGTCGCCACCATCGTGGAAATGGGAGCGCCCATGTCCGTGATCGTGGTGGGCGAATCGGACAAGCCGTGGTTCGCGCGCACGGCATGCGTTGCCCATGCCGTGGCCGAACACGCCGCCAATTCCGTGCTGGTGGTGAAATAGAAAAAAGCGGCGCATCCCGAAAAGGTTTGCGCCGCCCGAAGGAAATCAGCTTTCAAACGCCTTGCGCGCGATGTCCGCGGCAAGGTCGATGCGCTCCGGCGTGGCCGGGGATTCGCCCTTGTCGAATCCCTGATCGGTCATGCGCAGTCGCGCGGTCCAGGGAATGTCCGCAGCGGCAAGGGTCTTGCTGGCGCAATCCAGAGGACAGCCGTCCATCACCAGCACCTTGTCCGCGTCCTGAGCAATCTTGATCTTCTTTTCAATGCCTGCGGCCATGGACGCGAGGCAGAACATCCTGCCCACTCCGTCGCGGGTCAGTCTGCGCGCGGTCTGGTCCGCGATCTCGCCCACGTCCGCGCAACCGGAACAGCTGAAAATGAGTTTTGCGAATTTCGGGTCTCCAGCCATATGGTCCTCCTTTACAGTTGCATGATTGCCCACATGATCACATGACCGGACAGGAAAACGCCGCCGTCCGCATAGTGGCAGACGGCGGCCGTTGTTACAAGAGCGCGTTGAACAAATATCCCACGATCAATATGCCGCAGCCGACCACGCCGACAAAGACCAGCAGCAGCCGGGGCATGAGCACCCGCTTCAGGATCATCATTTCGGGCAGGGACAGGGCAATGACCGACATCATGAAGGCCAGTGCCGACCCGAGCGCGGCGCCCTTGCCGATCAGGGCGTGGATCACGGGCACGATGCCTGCGGCATTGGTGTACATGGGAATGCCCATGACCACGGCCAGAGGCACGGCCCACCATGCGCCCCTGCCCATGATGCCGGCCATGAAATCCTCGGGCACATAGCCGTGAATGGCCGCGCCGATGCCGATGCCGATCACCACGTACAGCCAGACCTTGCCCAGAATGTCGCGCACGGCCTCGTAGCCCGAGTCGATGCGTTCGGGCCACGTCATGTCCTGCCGGGCAGGCGCGCCGCCCATGGCGAGCTGATTGCGCACCCACGGCTGAAGATGCTTTTCCATGTTCATGCGACCGATGACCCAGCCAGCCACAATGGCGATGAGCAGGCCCATGCCCACATACAGGGCCGCGACCTTCCAGCCGAACAGGCCGTAGAGCAGGACAAGGGCCACCTCGTTGACCATGGGCGCGGAAATCAGAAAGGAAAAGGTCACGCCAAGGGGCACGCCCGCAGTCACGAATCCCACGAACAGAGGCACGGCCGAACACGAACAGAACGGCGTGGCCACGCCCAGCAGCGCGGCAAGGGAATTGCCCGCCAGCTCGCGCCGCCCGGCCAGAAGCTGCCGGGTGCGCTCCGGTGTGAAAAAGGAACGCAGCACGCCCACGAAAAACACGATGAGCACCAGCAGCATGAGCACCTTGGGCGTGTCATAGACGAAAAAGCGCACGGCCTCGCCCAGATGCGTGGTCGGGACCAGCCCGAACAGGTCCACAGTGACCCACGAGGCAAAGGCCGGGAGCTGGTAATAGACCACGAACCAGACCATCAGTCCGGCGGCCAGCACGTTCAGCTTCCTGCCCAGCGACGAGTCCCATGCACTCGGCTTCCTGACCTTTTTCCGCTTTTTCCCGCTCGCGCAGTCGCACGGCTCCTGAGGGGCCATCTTCAAATCCTTCATATTCCATCCTCTGCGGGCCGCACCCGCTTGTCCAGCGTTGCATCCAGACATTCGAGAAACTTGATCACGCACGGCATTTCCAGCCGATACCACGCCCAGTTGCCCTGCTTGCGCGAAGCCACCACGCCCGCATTCTTCAGCACGGACAGATGCTTGGACACTGTGGACATGTCCAGATCAACAAGGTCGCGCAGATCGCACACGCACATTTCGTCACGGCACAGGGCATCCACCATGACCATTCGCGCCGGATGCCCCAGCGCCTTGAAAACTTCGGCCCGAGCCGAATTCCGTTCCCTCGTGTTCAGGGTCTTCATGTCGCCTCCATGGCTGTCTTCGCCTCAACCGATTGGCTATTTGGCAAAATAGCAAAACAGAACCTGGCAGTCAATACCGGAATCGATAGCCGAGAATCTCGTTTTGACAAATGATGTCAGCAGGTTGGGAACGCGGTCTGGGTCCACGGCGAAAAACAGGGCATCAAAAAGCCCGCGTCCGACACGACAGCACGTGAAGGAGGCGGGCCAGTTTCAACAGCAGAGCCGATCAGGGGAAAACCGCTCTTCTACCGGGAAACCACCTGATGCAGGGCCGCGTGCGCCAGTTCGCGCAGGCCGTCATGGTCACGTACACGCTCCAGCAGATCCACGCACAGGTCCAGCGCCTCGTCCGGCGTGTCCGGTCCAAGGGAAAGCTCGCCCTGCAACACGGCAAGCCCGCCCCGGAAGCCTTCAAGCGCTTCGTCGCGGCGGCCGACCGTGTCCAGAAAAAGTCCCCGCAGGCACAGGGCGCGACTCGTCATGACCGTGTCCGGACCAAATGCCCCGGTGGCCACGCGCACGGCGCGGTCATGCGCCTGTTCCGCCCTGTCCGCGTCGCCATTGGCCAGATGCAACCGGGCGAGCAGGTACAGAAGTTCCAGAAGCACCGGGCTTTCCGGCCCGGCAAGGTCCTCCATCAGGGGCAGCGCGGCTTCAGCCAGAACACGGGCCTCGGCTTGCTGACCCAGCGCCTCCCGGGCATGGGCGAGGTTGGTCAGACAGGTGGCCAGAGCCGGATCGTCCGGGGCTCCGGCCTCCAGAACGACGCGACACCGCTCCAGACAGCGGGCAGCGGCATCGAATTCGCCAAGACGCATGCGCACCACGCCCAGCATGTTCAGCACCGGGGCCATGGCCGGATTGTTCTCGGTGAACACGGCCTCGTAGACTTGCAGACTCCGTTCCAGCGCCCCGGCCGCCTTTTCCAAAAGACCGGCGGCCAGACAGACCATGCCCAGTCCTTCGTAGTCCCCGGCAATCTCCGGGTGCATTTCGCCCTTGACCGCCACGTCCACGTTCAGGGCGGCCTCCACGAACGGCACGGCCTCCTCGTTGCGATCCTGCATGTGCAGGGCATACCCGGTCTGGTGCAGGACGCGATTGGCCGCAGCCGTGTTCACCCCGAGTTCACGCACCAGATCGGCGCAGGCTCGCACGTGCGGCAGCAGAAAATCCACGCGATCCCAGATTTCCTGATCCACGTCCGGCAGGACCAGATTCAGGGCATACATGGCTCTGGAAGCCCAATCCCGAGCCTGTTCCGGGGTCATGCTCTCGCGCAATGCCCGCCGGACATGCCCGGGCACGCTCAGGGTGTCAGTGGCCAGATCCTGTTCCATGAATCCGCTGTTCAGGACCGGGTCCAGCGTGGCGGCCACGGCAAAGATCGCAGCCGCAGGATTGAGCAGTGCGGGGTTGTGCGAGGCTCCGTCCAGTGTCAGGGCGAAATCCAGAGGCAGCGGTTCGGGCGCAAGCATCACGGCCATGCACAGCACTTCCACGGACAACGGGCTGTCGGCCTCGATGGCGCGCACAGCCTGAACAATGGCCTCGGGAGACAGGAAATCGGCAGTATCGGTCACACGGTTCTCCAATGGTTTCAGGAATACCGTCCCGTATCCGGTTTGCGGACCAAGCGCAAGGCGGGACAGGCCGGAGCGCCCGTGCGCAGCCGCTCGTCAGGCCCGATTTCCCGGCCAGCCAGAGGGGCTGCCGCGAAAGGCCTCCGGCAAAATATCGGACACCCAATGAAAAGGATGGACTCCGGAGCCAATCATGCTATACGTTCGAATAACGTTTGTTAACCAAGTTATCATTCTCGACTGGAATCGAAATCGACCCGATCCGATCGGCAACTGCGGTTCGGACTTCTGAAAACATCGACACTTGTTCATACGAAATCTGATGCTGCGAAACGTCTTTTCCTGCGCGCCTGTACGCGAGCATATGTATTGTGCATGCGACCCGCACCGCTTTTGTTCCACCAACCGAAAGCCGGGGCCGGGAAAGGCGACGGGCCGTGCGCGAAATCTACTTGTAGTCGAAGAGATGCAGCAGCCGGAAATGACCGGTTGTCCGGGGATGCCGCCGTCCGAGCACGTCGCGCAAGCCCACGTTCTGGCCCATGTCCCACACCGTGACCAGCAGCGGAACCCCGGCGGGATTGCACGTTTCCGCGACCACGCCGACGCGATCGGTGCCGCGCGTCGGCCCAAGGCCGGAGTCCAGTGTCACGATGTCTCCGGGCTCGAACCCGAGAGGATCAAGCCCGGCATCCACGGGCAGGGACAGGGCATGCTGCTTCAGCCAGATGCGCAGCGCCTCGGGATTGCGGTGCATGGCGGCCATGTCCCCGGTGCGCACTCCGGCATATCGATCCGGAAAACGCAGGTAGTCCTCATGCACAAGGGCCTGAAGGTCCAGTCCGGCATGCCGCACGGCCCGGACCACCACATCCGCGGAATTGGCGAAATCCGGCTGTATGTCCCCGCCCGGATACGCCAGATGCGGAAGCATCCAGCCCGGGCGCACGCCTGCGGCAGGCGAACAAAGCTGGACTTCGCTTCCGGCCTGCATGGCCGCGCCAAGGGCTCCATTCTCATTCAGGGCAAGATACTCGGCTTCGGACGCGTATGCATCGAGCCGAGCCCCTTTGGGCAGCAGCCTGCGAAGCCGGGCAAGAGGGCTGGCCAAGACCTCGACCCCACGCGCGCACCGCGTCCCGGACAGCCGGGCCGGGCCCCCGGGCGCATTGCCACGCGTTCCGGTCACGAGTCCGGCATACTCCGCATAGGTTATCCGGCCCGAAGACAGAAGATCGCGCCATTCCGCGGGAATCCGATCCAGCACGAATCCGCCCCGCTCGTCCGGCCGGGCAAAATAACGTGCCGGACGCACCAATCCCCCGCAGTCGCGCACCGAAATCTCCGCTTCCGCAACCTCGCCGCACATCAGCAGCATTGTCCGTTCCTTCAGCAGCAGAACCAGATGCCGCTCCGACACCAGATCCCGGCGAACCCAGCCCTGAAGGTTGGTGACGGACGCCACCCTGAGCCATGCGCCGCGGGATTCCAGCAGGATCACGGAGGCGTTGCGTTCCAGCGTCGCCACCTTGCCCGCATTCCTGCCCGGAGCCGCACGCAGGTTGGCGGCTTCGACAACGACATGCATTTCCGTGCCGAATCCGAACTCGCCAGCCGAGGCCGGCTCAATCACGCACAAGCCCCAGACCACGAGGCCAAGGACAAGCATGAACGGAAACAGGCTGAAGCGGTTGGACATATCCAGTGTCCTTATCCGCGTTTTGCAGCCGGGCGCAACCCCCGCGCCCGGCTTTTCCATTCCTGCCCGAGCCCGGAAGCCCGGGCCGTCCAGCCCATACAGAGCCGGGAGCCGACTGTCGGCGATCGGCAAACCGTAATCCCCCAGAGTCAGGAGACGCGATCATGAAGAACCTCAAACTATCGGTGAAACTGCTCGGCGGATTTCTCGTATCCGCCCTGATAGCCCTGTTCATAGGGCTGGTGGCGCTCACGGCCGTAGACACGCTCTCGGACGACCTCGGCAACGTGGGCGAGGAAAAACTGCCTGCGGTCAAGCATCTCGGCGTGATCAAGGCCGAATTGCGCCTGCTCAACCAGAGCCTGCGCACGCTCATGAGTCCGGACCTGGACGAAGCCACCCGCGAACGACAGTACCATGCCATTGATCAGGCCCGGCAGCATTATGCCGACTCGGTCGCCGCGTATCGGCTGCTTCCCAGAACCGAAGAGGAAAACCGGCTCTTCGACGCCTTTCAGGCGACCGTGAAGGCGGGCATCACGGCCAATGACCGGGCCGTGGCCCTTTCCCGGGAAATCGAAAGCGCCGGCATTCTGAATCCCTACAGGATGATGAGCAACCTCGCCGCGTTCGAACGCGACCACTATGCTCTGGAAGCTCAGACGCTGGACCTCGTGGATACGGGTATGGAATTCAGTGGCGGCACCAACGCCAAGACGTGTCCCTTCGGGAAATGGCTGCAAACGTTCACGACCTCGAACCCCGTGCTCAGAGCCGAACTGCAATCCATCGTCTTCCCACATGAACGGTTCCATCAGGCCGTGCGCAACATCAAGGAAGCCATGGAGCTGGGGCAGGACGAAATGGCCCACGCCCTGATTCGCGAGGAATTGCAGCCCGCCACCGAAAACATTTTCTCGAAATTCAAGGAACTTCATGAACATGCCGCAAAATCGCAGGCCCTGTTCACGGAAATGATCTCCCTGCTCATGGGCGATTCCGCGACGCGGACTTCCGAGGCCCTGAAAAGCATCGACGCCCTGATTCAGGCCAATGACGTTCTGGTCCGCCAGACACTGGACAAGGCCGAGGCCAATGCGGGCACCGCATCGATCGCGACCATCAGCGGCGTGATCATCGGCGTGTTCCTCGCGCTGGGGCTGGGATTCCTGCTCACGCGGGCCATCACCCGCCCGATCTTCAAGGCCGTCAGCTTTGCCCAGTCCATGTCCGAAGGCGATTTTTCCCGGGAACTGGAAATCCGCCAGAAGGATGAAATCGGGATTCTGGCCGATTCCCTGAACGACATGGTCCTGCGCCTGCGGCAGGTCGTGGCCGAAGTGCAGAGCGCCACGGACAATGTTTCCGCAGGCAGCGAGGAACTCTCCTCCGCTTCCCAGGCGGTGTCGCAGGGAGCCACGGAACAGGCGGCCAGCATCGAGGAAGTCTCCGCCAGCATGGAGCAGATGGCCTCCAACATCAATCAGAACGCCGAGAACGCGCAGCAGACCGAAAAGCTTGCCGCCTCTGCGGCCGAAGACGCGCGCAATGGCGGAGACGCCGTGGCCCAGACCGTCGATGCCATGAAGAACATTGCGGAAAAGATTTCCATCATCGAGGAGATCGCGCGCCAGACCAACCTGCTCGCCCTGAACGCGGCCATCGAGGCGGCGCGTGCCGGAGAGCACGGCAAGGGATTCGCTGTGGTGGCGGCCGAAGTGCGCAAGCTGGCCGAACGCTCGGGCACGGCTGCGGCCGAAATCAGCGACATGTCCGTGAGCAGCGTGCAGGTGGCGGACAAGGCCGGTCAGATGCTGGCCCGACTCGTGCCGGACATCACCCGCACTGCGGAACTGGTTCAGGACATCACGGCTGCGAGCGCGGAACAGAATGCGGGCGCGGAACAGATCAACAAGGCCATTCAGGATCTGGACACCATCATTCAGCAGAATGCCTCGGCCTCCGAGGAAATGGCCTCCACGTCCGAGGAACTCTCGGCCCAGTCCGAAACCCTGCAACAGACTCTGGGCTTCTTCCATACGGGCAACGGGGACCAGAGCCGCGCACTCCCCGAGTCCTCCCCGCGTCCATCCAAGTCCCGCGTGGTTTCCCGGCCCCGGCAGCAGGCGCTGGCCCAACCCAAAAAGGTCACGCCCACGCCCCCGCCTTCCAGCGACGGAATCAACATCGATCTGGAAGACGAGGAGTTCGAACGCTTCTAATCCGTTATAAAAGTGCGATCATATATGGGCCGCCCTCTTGTGGAGGGCGGCTTTTTTCTGTAACCATCCTGTATCTCTTCATAAAAGTGCGGATCATCCCGAGGCCGACCAATCGCATAATAATGGCCTGCCCGAGACTCGGCGAATAGAGTGTGTCCTAATCATAACTGCGAGGTCTGGAGGGAAGCATGAAAAACATCAAACTGTCCATCAAACTGCTGGGCGGCTTTCTGGCCACTGCGCTCATCGCGCTTGTCATCGGGCTGACCGGACTCATGTCCGTGAACACCCTGTCCGACAATTGCGCGCTGATCAGCGAGGAAAAAATGCCGGCGATCCAGCACCTCGGCACCATGGAGACCCAGTTGCGTGCTCTGAATCAGGGCATGCGGACCCTGATGAGTTCGTATCTGGACGAAACAGGACGCGAACGCCAGTACGACAACATAGCCCGGGCCAGAGAACGCTACGTGACAGCGCTTTCCGCCTACAAGGCCCTGCCCAAGTCCGATTCGGAAAATGCGCTTCTCGGCAAGTTCGAAACGGCAATCGCCAAGGGTGCACAGGCAAACAACCACGCCATGACCCTTTCCAAGGACATCCAAAGGGCCGGCATCCTGAACCCCGACGCCTTCATGGGCACGCTCCAGCAGTTCCGGGGCGATCACTACAAGCTGGAAGCCAACGTAGGCGAACTGCTTCTTGCGGAAAAATGGTTCGACGGCGGCACGGATCCCACCCAGTGCGCATTCGGCAGGTGGCTGGCCACATTCAAGACCGACAATCCCAAGCTGCTCGCCTCGCTGGAGGCCGTACGCATTCCCCACGACGAATTTCACGCAGCTGTCAAAACCCTCAAGGAACGTTTTCAGGCCGGGAACCAAGAACAGGCAGCCGAGGTCTTTGTCGAGCGCATGGTTCCGGCAGCGGAAAAGGTATTCAACCATTTCCGCGATATGCGCGGGGTAGCCGAGAACTCGCAAGCCATGTTCCGCGACATGATCGGACAGCTTCTTGGCGATGCCCGCGAATCCACCAACGAATCCATTGCCGTTCTGGCCCAGCTTGCCGACGAAAGCGGTCAGGGCGCGGCCCGGACCCTTGCCGAGTCCGAGGCCGACGCGACCCGGGCTTCGGCCGTGACCATAGGCGGCATCATCATCGGTGTGCTGCTGGCCGTGACACTGGGCATCATTCTGACTCGCGCCATCACCCGGCCCATCTTCAAGGGCGTGGCCTTTGCCGAGGCCATGGCGGGCGGCGACTTCTCCCATGAACTGGACGTGGACCAGAAGGACGAGATCGGCATGCTGGCCAGAGCCCTGAACGAAATGGTGGTGCGGCTCAGAGGCGTGGTAAGCGAAGTGCAGGGGGCCACGGAAAACGTGGCTGCAGGCAGCGAACAGCTCTCCTCCTCGTCCCAGGCCCTGTCGCAGGGCGCGACCGAACAGGCGGCCAGCATCGAGGAAGTCTCCTCCAGCATGGAGGAAATGGCGTCCAACATCAATCAGAATGCGGACAATGCCAAGGAAACCGAGGAATTGGCCGCTTCTGCCGCCAATGAAGCCAAGGAAGGCGGCAAGGCCGTGCTTCAGGCCGTGGATGCCATGAAGAACATTGCGGAAAAGATTTCCATCATCGAGGAAATCGCCCGCCAGACCAACCTGCTGGCCCTGAACGCGGCCATCGAGGCGGCACGGGCCGGAGAGCACGGCAAGGGCTTTGCCGTGGTGGCAGCGGAAGTGCGCAAGCTCGCGGAACGTTCGGGACAGGCTGCCGCGGAAATCAGCGAACTCTCGGTTTCCAGCGTGGACATAGCGGACAAGGCCGGACAGATGCTGGAAAAACTCGTTCCGGACATCCAGCGCACTGCGGAACTGGTGCAGGAAATCACCGCCGCCAGCAACGAGCAGAATTCCGGAGCCGAACAGATCAACAAGGCCATTCAGGAGCTGGATTCCGTCATCCAGCAGAATGCCTCGGCCTCCGAGGAAATGGCCTCCACATCCGAGGAACTCGCAGGCCAGTCCGAGATGCTCCAGCGGACCATGAGCTTCTTCAACATCAACGGACACGGCATGCCCGGCCGAGGGCGAAGCGCTTCCAGCCCCAAGGTCGTGGCATCCCGGACCTCGGCCCCCAAGCGGGCCGCACTGCCCCATTCCGCACCCAAATCCGACCGGGGCGCCAACATCGACATGACCTCGGACGACGACTTCGAACGGTTCTAGAAGATCAGGACGACAAAAAGAGCGCCGCACCCGGAACCGGGCGCGGCGCTCTTTTGCTGCAAATTCTGCGGAATCAGGAATGCCGTCGCGGACGGAGCGGGGATTTTTCAATCAGATCAAGCAGCACGATGGCCCACGAAAGATCACGCTTGTTCTCCGGGGTCATCACGTCCAGAATCCACTCCTTGAGCGGGGCAATGGAATCCCTGAGCCGATCGGGCCCGAAATCTGCGATCCGATAGGCAGCCTCGAGCGCTTCCAGACTGAGGTGATCATATTCCTCGTCATTGCCGCAGACATGATACGCCACCACCTCCCGGGCCTTGAGCAGTCCGAAGACCACGCTTTCCAGCTCGGTATAATCGCGCCCCCATATCTCCGACCCCACCAGTTCCGGCCTGTCTGCCGGAGCCGGGCGGGCGCGGGTCACGCGGGCCTTGTATTCGTCAAGCGCCACAACAGTTCCCATGCGAACTCCTTTTTTCATCGATCCGCTCGTCTCTTCGGCAGACTCCGGAAAAAACCTTACCCATGCCCGCCATTTTTTCCGGCACGCATTCGGCAACAGGCCGCGTTGCGTCCCGAAACGCAGTCTGGAAAAAGTCATGGTTTTTTCTGGAAAAGGCCGTTTCAGGCCGAAATGGCGGGAAAAAGCAGAAGCCTAGAAAAAGGCGTGCATGATCTGATCGATCTGTTCGCGATACTGCTCCACGGCGTCGCGCAGGAAGGGAACCGGTTCCAGACCGAGCATTTCCCATGCCCCGTCGTCCAGCCCGGGCATGACATACATGCCGCCCTGAGGAATTTCCACGGCATTGGCCAGATTGTCGGCCACATGGATGACTGCGGGTTCCAGAGGATTGGGATATTCCATGGGATTGTGGTGGAAGTTGATCATGTCGGACAACCCCTCCGGGAATTTCCATTCCCGCAGCAGGGGCGCGCTCACGTCGGTGTGGCAGAAATCCATGACCGACCGCTCGGCCTCGACCAGAGGAATGGAATTCTCTCGCGCGAACAGCATGGCTTCGGTCGAGGCATAGGGCAGTTTCTTGAACAGGATGAGCCGCCCCACGTCGTGCAGCAGTCCGGCGATGAAGAACCGCTCCGGGCTGAGTCCGGTCTGGGTGGCGGAGATGATCTTGGCAAAGATGCCGCAGATGATGGAATGCCGCCAGAAGGAATGCATGTCCACGAGTTCCGGCGGGATGTCCTTGAAATAGTTGATGGCGGAAATGCCCAGAGCCAGGGTGGACAGTTCCCTGCCGCCCACGAGGGCCACGGCCCGTGGCAGGGAATCCACGGCCTGCGGAAAGCCGTAGAACGGACTGTTGACCAGCTTGAGCAGCTTGGCGGACAGGCCCACGTCCGTTCCCACCACCTTGGCCACGCGGTCGGCCGAGGCCCTGGGGTCGGCCAGCACCTCGCGGATGCGGAAATAGATGTCCGGAAAGCTGGAGAGCGCGGATTCGTGCTGCACGATGTTTTCCGGCGAGCCCATGCCGCGCAGGAACAGGTCTTCCAGATGCTCCACGCTGGCGGCGCGGCGGGTGGACACGTCCGGCAGTTCCCAGCCCCCGGCCACGGCTTCGGCGGTCAGGTCCAGCGAAATGGCGAACATTTCCATGACCGCATCGTGATCCGGGTTCACATACAGAAAGAAGTCGCGGACATAGTCCTCGATGGCGCGACGGGCATGCTCCGACAGTTCCCCGAGATCGGGCCTGACGTCGACAGCGGACACGCTCATGCGCCGCAGCAGGCCGATATGACGCTCCTCAAGCCGGGTTCCGGCGGTGAACAGCAGCCTCCCGTCCCCGCTCTTCAGGTCGGTTGCGAGCACCATTCCCGCATTCAGGTCGTCCAGATTGGTCATTGTCACGGTGCCATCCTCCGATAGCCTCGCCCTTTCCGGGCCGAATCCGCCCTTGTCCGCTCCGCCCTATTCTTCCTTCCTGTACGCGATGGAACCGGGAAGATACACGGGTTGAAACGCGCTGCTGATCTTGTGCAGGGTCTCGGAATGCCCGAGCATGAGGTATCCTCCGGGCAGAAGATTGTCGTAAAACGCCTTGGCAACCCGCTTTTTCATGGCCTCGTCAAAGTAGATGATCACGTTTCTGCAGAACACGATATGTGATCGCGGAACCCGTTTCAAGGCCAGCGGGTCGTTCAGGTTCATGGTCTGAAAGGAAATGAGGCGCCCCAGTTCGGGCCGGATCTTCCAGCCCTCCTCATGCGGGGTGAAATACCTGTCGCGCGCCTGATCCGGCGTGGTCTTGAACGCGTACTCCCTGTACACGCCTCTTCTGGCGCGTTCGATGACCTGCGGAGAAAGGTCCACGGCCGTGATGCGAATCCGCCACCGGGCAATTTCCGGGCCGAGCATCTCGTGAAGCAGGATGGACAGGGTGTAGGGCTCCTCGCCCGAGGAACACCCGGCGGACCAGATGTGCAGGTCCAGCTTGCCCTCGCTGCGCCGCTTCTCCAGCGTCTCCCTGAGCACGTTGTCCCGAAATGCGTCGAGCTGTCTGGTATCCCTGTAGAAACTGGTTTCGTTGGTGGTCACCAATTCGAAGAGCACGTTCATTTCCGAATTTCTGCGGATGTCATGCTTCAGGAACTTGATGTAGTCGGAAAAGCTGCTCAGACCGAGTTCGGCAAGACGCTTGGAAAAACGGCTTTCAAACAGATACTTGCGCTTGGCATCGACGAAGATGCCGCACTTGTCGTAGATGAAGTCGCGGAGCTGCGTGAACTCGTCGTCCGAGATGCGAACGCTGTTTCGCAAGGTGATGGCGCTGGAAAACAGGGACCCCATGATCGTTCCTTGGTCGACTCCGAAATCAGTATGCGCCCGGCCCATCGGGCGATCTCCGTACCCACCCGGCAAGCACATCGCAGATGTGATGAAATGACAATTATTTCCTGACGCCGGAGCACTGCGTCCATGCCCGGAATCATCGGGCCGCAGACGCGGTGCAACAGGCTGTGAAAAGCCTATCCCAAGCCCCGGCAACAAGCAAGAATGATTCTTAGTTTTGGCTGGATGGATACTGTCGCGCCCGTTCCCTGCCCGTGATGGCCCGGATGGCTCCGGCAGCCAGAGACGCCATTTCCTCATCCCCGGTCACGACCTCCACCGGGCCGAGATGACGCAGCAGACGCGTCAATTCGCGCACCATCCGTTTGCTCCGGGCCAGACCGCCCGTCAGGATCACGGCGGCCACGTCGATCCGCCCGTCCCGGTCCACAAGGGCCGGAGCCAGCGAGGCCGCGTACCGGGCAATGAAATAGGCCATGGCTTCGAAGAACAACGCGGCTCCGGATTCGCCCCGGTCAAGCATGGCTTCGAACTCCCGGAAATCATTGGTGCCCATGTGCGCGACCATGCCGCCTCCGCGCAGCACGGTCCGGCGCAGGGATTCCACGGTGTGTTCCCCGCGCTCCAGCAGATCAAGCACGGACAGCAGGGGCAGACTGCCCGTGCGCTCCGGGGTGAACGGCCCTTCCCCGTCCAGAGCATTGACCACGTCCACCACCCTGCCCCGACGATGCGCGCCGATGGATACGCCGCCGCCCATGTGGATGACCAGAAAATCCGCATTGCCGTAGGTGCGCCCCAGCCTGCGGGCCACGGTCCGCGCCGCGCCGCGCTGGTTCAGGGCATGGAACAGACTGCGCCGCCGCACCGAAGGCAGGCCCGTGAGCCGCGCCCGGTCCTCGATTTCGTCCGTGACCACCGGGTCCACGATGAATGCGGGCACGTTCCACTCCCGGGCCAGTTCATCGGCCAGCACTGCCCCGAGGTTGCAGGCGTGTTCGCCGTACCGGGCGGCAAGCATGTCGTTGATCATTTCGTCGGACACTTCGTAAACGCCGCCTACCAGAGGCCGCAGCAGTCCGCCGCGCCCGGCGACCGCATCCATGTCCGCCGGATTCACGCCCTCTTCCGCTAGCACCCGTCGTATCCGGACCATGCGGAATTCCCGCTGCCCGGCCACGGACCCGAATCCGGCCAGTTCCTCGCGGGAGTGGGCAAGTTCGCGCTGAAACACCAGCGTCGTGTCCCGGTACAGGGCAAGCTTGGTTGACGTTGACCCGGGGTTGATCACGAAAACGCGCCGCGCCATGGCTCAACTCCTCTGGGCCAGCAGGCTGGCCAGGGCTATGGACAGGAACTTGCTCGCGTCGGAATCGCCCCGGGACGGGACCACCACGGGCACACGGCTGCCCACCACCACGGCGGCCATGGGACAGCGGTTGAACGTGGAAAGCCCCTTGTACAGGATGTTTCCGGCCTCGATGTTCGGAGCAATGAGAATGTCCGCACACCCGGCGACCGGCCCGGCAACGCCCTTGCAGGCCGCGCTGGCCGGAGACACGGCCAGATCAAGGGACAGGGGACCGTGCACCACGGCATCCCCGAACTCGCCCTTGGCCGACATCTTGGTCAGGATGTCCGCATCCAGCGTGGCGGGCATGGCCGGATAGTTGACCTTTTCCGTTGCCGCCAGCACTGCGACGCGGGGCCGGACGAATCCGAGCCTGCGCGCCACATCCAGCGTGTTGCGCAGAATTTCGATCTTGCGCTGAAGATTCGGACTGATGTTCACGCCCGGATCGGCCATGAGCATGAGCCGCCCGTCCAGCGGGGATTCGAACACGGAACAATGGCTCAGGATGCCCGAAACGCGCGGCACCCCGGTTTCCTTGTTGAGCACGGCCTTGAGCAGGGTCGCGGTGCTGACCAGCCCCTTCATGATCAGATGCACCTCGCCCTCCCGAAACAGACGCACGGCCTCGGCCACGGCAGCGCCGTCCTCGGGCATGTGAATCCGGCGGAAACCGGCGATGTCCAGCCCCTCGCGCTCGGCAAGGGCTTCGGTGGCCGGGATGTCGCCCACGAGCACGGGTTCGGCAATGCCGCGCTCATGCGCCTCCACGCCTGCCTTGAGCACGAAGCCCTCGGCAGACCGGGCAATGGCCACCCGGGGCATGAAATGCCCGGCCAGGGCCGCGTCCACCAGCCCTTCCAGACTGGTGACCGGTTCATGGACGACCATGGTCATTCGTCCCCGCGCTTGAGCGCGATCATGCCGGAACGACACATGGAGCGGATGCCGTAGGGCACGAGCATCTTGATCAGACCGTCCACTTTTTCCCGGTCCCCGGCCATTTCCACGGTCACGGTCTCCTGCCCCATGCCGACCACATTGGCCCGGAACACCTCGAAAATCTGCATGAGCTGCCCGGTGCGCTCGGTCTCCATGGTCACCTTGACCATGACCAGCTCGCGATCCACGAAATCCTTGCGGGACAGATCGTCCACCTGAATGATGGCCTCCATGTCCTGCACATGACGCGTGATCTCGCGGACGGCGTCCTCATCGCCCTCCACGCAGATCACGATGCGCGAAATCTCGGGATTCTCGGTCTCCCCGGCGGCAAGGGAAAGGATGTTCACGTCGCTTCTGCCGAATCCGGCGGCCATTTCGGCCACCACGCCCGGGCGATTCCGGGCCAGTGCGGATATGGTGCGCTGCATGGCGGCTCCTCGTGACAAGGGTTGGAGAGAGTCGTCACAACCCTACGCCATGCGCGCCCTTCTGAAAAGCCCGGGAGCCCATCCGGCAGACAGAAAAGCGACGCGCCCGCAGCCTCTTGCGAAAAGAGGTTGCGGGCGCGTCGATTCCCGGACCGCGCTTGCGGCCCGACAGGGGCACACTGCTATCTGGAGCCCTTCCACTCCTCAAGCTTCACGGCCTGATCCGCGAGCATGATGGGGATTTCGTCCCTGACCGGGTATACCAGCCCGCACGCCTCGCACTTGAGGCCGTCCTCGGCCGGGAGCAGTTCCAGATCGCCCTTGCACACCGGGCAGGCCAGAATCGCGACAAGTTCCTTGTCCAGAGTCATGCCATTCTCCTTGACAGCGTCCGCAGGCGCGAACGCTCAATCCTTGTTGTTCCGGTCCCGACGCATGATCATCCACTGCCGGGCATACAGGACCACGGCCAGCCCGAAGACCGCCATGCCGAAAAATCCGCCGAACCGCACCTGACCGTTGTCCTCCACGAACACGACCAGTGCCGCGGAAATCAGGAAGAGCGCGATGGACGCAACCAGCATGAACACGGTGCCGGCCATGCCGATCGTGCGCCCGATGTCCCGGGCAGTCTCGTCCAGATCGATCCTGCGGTCGGACCGCTTCCGGTGGCGAAGCACCATGTGGATGGACGTGGCGTACCACGGGATCAGAAATCCCAGAGACAGGAACGTCCACATGCCGAAAAGGAGCAGGCCGCACAGAATCACGCCAAAGGACACGCCATAGAACAGTTTCAGGAACTTGCGCACCTGCGCTTCGCCCTCGCCGGACATTTCGTAGCCCGAGGCGAACATGCCCCAGGGATAGAACAGCAGCCTGCCGTCCTCGTCCCTGATGAAGCTGGCGTCAACAAACCCGTCGAGAAATTGCATCCGGCGCTCCTTTCGAGCCTAGCTAGCATGGGGTTGCGAATTCGTCGAGTCTCCCCTTTGCCCCGGGGCCGGGAACCTGCTATCGTGAAGCCAAGACCTGGATATCACTCCACGTCCCAGAGCAAACAAGGATACTGTCATGAGCATTGATCTGCATACCCATTCCACGGTTTCGGACGGCACGCTCACCCCCACGGAGCTCGTGCGCGAGGCGGCTGCCGCCGGACTTTCAGCCATGGCCCTGACCGACCACGATACGGTCAAGGGCGTGCCCGAAGCGCTGGAGGCCGGAAAACGGTTCGGCATCGAGGTCATCCCGGGCTGCGAACTCAGCGTGACCTCGCCCAAGGGCGCAGGCTGGCTGCACATCGTGGGCCTGTGGATTCCGGAAAATCCGGAAAAGCTCGAAGCAGCGTTCGAGTGGGTCATCGAGGGCCGGGCCAACCGCAACCATGAAATCGCGGACAGGCTCCGCCACCTTGGAGTGAACATCCGCTACGAAGACGTGGTGGCGCGAGCCACCGGCACCGTGGGCCGACCGCACTTCGCCCAGGAGCTCATGCACCTGGGCGTTGTTTCGTCCATCAACGAGGCATTCCACGAATGGCTGGGCGAAAACGGCAAGGCGTACGTGCCCAAGCGCAAGCTTTCGCCGGAGCAGGCCATTTCCGTATTGCTGGAAGAGGGAGCCACCCCGATTCTGGCCCACCCGTTCATCCTCGGGCTGCAGGGCGATCAGATGGAAACCGCAGTGCGCGAACTGGTGGATCTCGGGCTGGAGGGGATCGAGGTGCATTACACCGAACACGACAGCGCGGACACGGACCGGTTCATGGCTCTGGCCGAAAAATTCAACCTGCTGGTCAGCGGCGGGTCCGACTTTCACGGCACGGTCAAGCCGGACATCAAACTGGGCGTGGGCCGTGGCGACCTGAACGTTCCGGACGAACTGCTGGAACGCATGAAGGCCCACCGCCGGGCAAAGGGACTGCCCGTCTGACCCGGCATTTCCAATAGACTAGCCAAAACCGACGGTTGTGGGTATACGGCGTAGAAGTCCATTGAAAGAAATCCCTGAAGCAGACCGCTCGGGGACGACAAAGGCACGGGAAGGAAAAAGCTCAGGCCCGACGCGCACATGCAATGCGCACGCGACTGCGCTTTTCAAGCCGATGCGACAGAGGCCTTTCGGGGCAGCCTGGAGAGACCGACAACAGGTTCAAGCCAAAACGTGAGGAGACGCACCATGCTTGTGAAGAACTGGATGACCGGAAACGTCATCACCCTGACCCAGGACCGCTCCATGATGAAGGCGGCCAAGGCCATGAAGGACAACGACATCAGCCGCGTCCCCATCGTGGACGAGGACGGCCGGGTCATCGGCATCGTGTCGGACCGCGACATCAAGGACGCCTCGCCGTCCAAGGCCACCACGCTGGACATGCATGAGCTGTACTACCTGCTGTCCGAAATCAAGATCAAGAACATCATGACCAAGAAGCCCATGACCATCCGCGAGGACGAAACCGTGGAAAAGGCCGCGGTCATGATGCTGGAGAACAATTTCGGCGGCCTGCCCGTGGTGGACGAAAACGACCGGCTCTGCGGCATCATCACGGACAACGACATTTTCAAGGTGCTGGTGGACATCACGGGCGTGTATCACGGCGGCGTGCAGGTCTGCATGCAGATTTCCACGGCTGCGGGCAGCCTGTCCCCGGTTCTGGACACCCTGCGCGAACACGGAGCGCGCATCATGAACATCATGACCCGCAACGTGGATGAAGCCACGGAGATGAAGGACGTGTACATCCGCATCCGCGACATGGACAAGCCCGAGCTCAAGCGCCTCAAGGAAGCCATGGCCGCCAGATTCCAGGTCCAGTACTGGGTCGCGGACTCGGTCCACCCCGTGGTCTAGCGCTCTCGCGAAAAAAGGACTTCAAGGCCGGGCAATCCCGGCCTTTTTTCGTGTCCGCTTCCGCATGGAAAATCTTTTTCGAGATATTCTTCAGAAAAAGTCTGGATTTTTCAGTCCCTGATCACCCGTTTTCCAGACAATCTCCACGCCGGAAAATCCGTACCCCGGGAACGGTACCCGAACGGAATTTCCTTCCTTCCATTCCCGGCCAGAGAATGTTCACAAGAAAGTGAACGCAACGCGCAAGGAAAAGGCAGGCCCGACGCGTATTCCAATGCGCGAGGGTCCGACTTTTTCCGCAGCAACGCCGCGATCACCCCATTCCCCAAACTGAAATTGTCCAGAAGGGGGTGAGCGCAAGGCGCAAGGAAGGAACAGGATCGACGCGTATTCCAATACGCGAGGGTCCGACTTTTCCGCAGCAACGCCGCGATCGCCCCATTCCCCAAACTGAAACTGTTCAGAAGGGGGTGAGCGCAAGGCGCAAGGAAAAGGCAGGCCCGACGCGTATTCCAATGCGCGAGGGTCCGACTTTTCCGCAGCAACGCCGCGATCAACCCATGCACAAAATCCAGGCGCCGCCCACCATGACAAGCGAACCGACCAGACGCTGCCGGATGGACTCGCCGAACGCCTTGCGGGCGAGGAACAGGGTCACGACCACGCTGAGCATGGAGGCGGGTTCGGCGATGGAAACGTCGATGGTGGTCATGGCCACGAGCAGAAAAAGATAGGAATAGCCGTTGATGGCCCCGGCACCGAGCGCGGTCCACGGGGTGCGGCGCATGATCCTGCCGATGTCCCGGATGCGGCCGCGAAAGGCCAAGGCAATGAACACGTACAGGGCGACCACGGCATAGAGCACGAAGCAGTAGGCAATGGGCGGGGTGTTGAGCGCGCCCTGCGACACGGTGAACTTGTCTGCGACCCTGCCGCAGGCAATGAGCAGGGAGGCCACGACCATGTATCGGCAGGCCCGGTCCGAGCCCACGGCCCTGAGCGAGGCCAGAAAGCTGCCCTGCGGATTGAGCAGGGACGCGCCGTACACGAGCAGGCCCAGCCCCACGAGCTTGAACGGGGTCAGGGGCTCGCCGAGAAAGAGGAAGGCGATGATGGCCAGGAACAGGACATTGGCGTTGTACAGCGGGCTGACAAGGGAGGCTTCGCCTATGGACAGGGAATGCACGTAGCAGACAAAGGCCGCGGCATAGAATGCGCCTGCGCCGAAGCTGACCAGGGTATGCTTCCATACGGCAAGCGGCAGGGACCACGGCACGAACGGCAGCAGCAGCACTGCACCAAGCCCGAAGAACAGAAACGTGGCCGCAAACGGATCGCTGTCCGATCCCATGCGCTTGACGAATATGCGTTCCAGACCGAGAAGAATGATGCGGGCGGCAATGGCCAGCCACGGGAGTGCGGCCCCGCCCAGATGCGAAAGTTCCACCCGCAAGGCTCTACGCCTTTACGAACACGATGGCAATGGATTACAGACAATAGCAGGGGAGCCCGGTTCCTGCCGGACCGCTCGCAACCCCGACCAATTTTCCGAAGGAGACGCATATGAAAATTTCCCTTGGCGCCAAGCCCCTTGCCCTGCCCGCACCCGTGTGGGCAGTGAGCACCTACGACCCGGACGGCAAACCCAATTCCATGATCGCAGCCTGGGGCGGGCTCTGCAGTTCCCAGCCTCCGTGCCTCACGGTCTCGGTGCGCCCTTCCCGCCACACCTACCGGGGACTGACCCAGCGCAAGGCGTTCACCGTGGGCGTGGTGTCCGAGGCGTTCGCGGCTCAGGGCGACTATCTGGGCATGATTTCCGGCAAGAAGACCGACAAGTTTGCGGACACGGGCCTGACTCCGGTACGCAGCGACGTGGTGGACGCGCCGTACATCGAGGAATTTCCCCTTTCCCTTGAATGCCGCCTGATCCATTCCTATGAACTCGGCGTGCACATCATGGTCGTGGGCGAGATTCTGGACGTGAAGGCGGACGAGGACAAGCTGATCGACGGCAAGTTCCCGGACATCGAGAAAATGCGGCCCCTGATCTTTTCCCCGGGCTCCCGCGCCTACCACACCGTGGGCGACCATGTGGGACAGGGCTTCGACATGGGCAGAAAATACGTGAAGTAGACCATGGCCATTCCCGTCAGACTGCCCTGCCGTTTGATCGCGACCTGCCTCGTGGCCGTGCTGGCCGCCTGTGCGATCCGCTCTCCGTACGCCCCGATCCGGGACGTGCGGGAGCTGGATCAGGACGCGGGCGCGTACCATCACATGCCCCCGGATCAGCCCGTTCTTGCGCCGCAGGACCAGGCCCGGGCATGGAAGGCGTTTCTGGCCGAACACTTCGGCCCATGGGACCGGCCCTTGGCAACACGCACGGCGGACGAGGTCTTCTGGGGATTCAAGCGGTTCCGCAACACCCGGATTTTCGGGGAAAACACCCTGCCCCGGGACGCAGCGTGGCTGGATCGCATGAAGCGACTCTCCCGCACTGCGGAATATCCCTCCCTGATCCGCCCCGTGATTGCCACGGCCGAGACCAGCATGCGGGTCTTTCCGTCCGCTGATCCGGTCTTTCTGGACTTTTCCCGGGCCGGGGAAGGCTTTCCCTTCGACTACGGCCAGAACTCCCTTGTGCAGGCCGGCACTCCGCTGCTGGCAACGCACCAGAGCGTTGACCGGGCATGGATCATGGTGGAATCGCGATTCGCATTCGGCTGGGTCCGGGCACAGGACATCGCACTTGCAAACAGGGAATTCCGCAAGACCTTCCGGGCTGGCCATTTCGCGGCCATCACCCGGGACAACGTGTCCCTGATCGACGCGGACGGCGGGTTCCGATTCAAGGCCGGGATCGGCACGATCCTGCCCCTCATGGAACACCGCTCCCGGCAGACCGGGCAGTGTCTCGCCGTCATGATCCCGGTGCGCGACGCCAACGGCACGGCCCGGACACGCACGGCCCTGCTGCCGCCGGACAAGGCGGAACCGGCCCCGATTCCGGCCACTCCGCGCAACTTTGCCCGACTGGCAAACGAAATGCTGGGCCAGCCATACGGCTGGGGCGGATTGTACGGCAAGCGGGACTGCTCGGCCACGACCATGGACCTGCTCGCCGGGTTCGGCCTGTTCCTGCCGCGCAACTCCACGCAGCAGGCCGGAGAAGGCGATTTCACGTCGCTCAGGGGACTGACGGCACAGGAAAAAAAGGATGTCATCCTGAAACAGGGCATCCCGTTCCGCACGCTGATCCGCAAACCCGGCCACATCATGCTCTACATCGGCCATGCGGACCGGAACGGCCGCCCCGAACCAATCGTGCTGCACGCCACCTGGGGCCTGAAGACCGGAAGCGGCCCCGAATACGGACGCAAGATCATCGGTGACACCGTGATCACCACGCTGGAGCCGGGCCGGGAACTGCCGGAACTCACGCGGCCGGGCGGCCTGCTCATCGAGAGCGTGACCGGCATGACCATCCTGCCCGGGACCGGGTCGGAATTCTGACGTTCACGCCGTCCCTTCCATACGCAGCGGTTGCAGCTCGGCGAATTGATTCCCCTATCCCGAACCGGAACAGGTCTTGCTGATTCCCGGGCATGCGCAGGCTTACCGTGCTTCGGCATCTCCTTCCGGGAGTCGGGCTGCTTTTCCTGCCCGGCTGTCTGGCCATCAACGCCCTGTTCGGAGGCATCGGACTGATTGCGTCCGGCCCGATCCAGTATGTGGGCACGGCCTACACCATCGGGGAGTACGCCTACGAATACGCGGCCAATGACAGGAATCCGGCCGAAGTCCTTGGAGAACGCATCAACCTGCTCACCAGCCCGGAACAATGGCCCGGGGAAATGGCCGCACACATGCGCAAGCCGCCCACAGAACAGGTTCATGTCGCGGAAGCACGTCCGCCCCGGCCCGCATCACGGACCATCCCAGCTCCGGAAACGCGACAGATACGGATTGCCGACGCATCCGAAATACCTTTCAACAGACGTTCCGTCATACGAAAGCACACCCCGATCCGCCCCATGCCCGAGGCAAAACCGCTCAGACGCTTCCCGAACATGCCCGACACCCGGCGCATGGCCTCCCTGCCCGCTTTGGCAAAGGTCAGCCCCAGCGCAAGCATGTCATCCCGCAAGCCTCCGCCTTCCATGACAAAACCGACCCGTCCGTCTTCGCCCCGCACAATCCGAAACGCCCCGGCCAAAGCGCCCGATCCCCTGCTTGCCCGGCTGAACCGTCTCCAGCAGTCGTTTCATCAGGCTGAAACCCTTGCCAAACAACAGGGCGGCCCGGGCATCCGCATTCAGGTCGGCCCGGAAAACACGCCGGGCCTGAATGGCACATGGTCCATCCGTCATCCCCTGATGCAGCATCCTCCCGGGCCGCCCCGCGCTCAACTCCGCGCCACCATGTCCGGCACATAGTCGGACAGATGATGATTGCGCTGCCGCCTGACCCACAGAGCCAGATCCTCGGGCAGGGCGCGCCACGTTCCCTTGGGATCGCGCTTCCATGCCGGAAGCCCGAATTCCCTGACCAGCCGCGCCATGTGCTTGGGATTCTCGCCCACGGCATGACAGATGTCCCGTGCTCCCTTCAGACAGATTGCATTCAGCATGGCTTCCTCCCTATGCCCGGTCCCGGACCGTCAAGGTGAACTCGTCCATGCCCTGAGCACGGTTCAGGAACTCTCCGAACGCGGCGCGGGATTCCAGCACGCCCCGTTCGAATCCGAGGCTGCCGAACTTGCTGCCCAGCAGCACGCACCCCATGGAATCGATGATGGTATTGCCCGGATGCAGCAGAATATGCTCGCGGCCCGGGACATCGGTTATCTCAAAGGTATTTCCGAATCTGGGCGATGCGGTCCGGCAACACGCGTATTCCCCTTCCGGGATGCACTGTCCGCCTCCCTTGCGTTGGCGCGGGGGCTCCAGAGTCACGCAAAACGTTTGCCCGTCCAGCAGCAGCACGCCGAACGTGCCGTCCTCGCCCTGTTCCATTCGAATGATATCGGCTCGCTTGAACATGAGATTTCCTCCAGGAATACGAGATTGTTGAGCCACATGGACAATCCAATATTAGTCATTTGTCTTTTCGTTGGTCAACCAATTTTGGCAAATGACTTTAGACATTCGCCCAAATACATGTATAACCAATCGGAAAATCATCCGTTTTCTTGCGAGGTTCGCACATGGGTTTCACAGACGAAGTCCGGCAGGCGTTGCTGGACCGCATCGGGCCGGACCGCAGGTTCGCCAACAACAAGCGCATGGCCGACGAACTGGAGGTCGATCCCTCCCAGCTCAACCGCTTCCTCAAGAAGGAGCGCGGCCTGAACGCGGATTCGCTGGGCCATATTCTGGACAGACTGGGCGCGGCCCTCGTGTTTCCGGATTCCACCCCGGGAGCAACGCGGGAAGTGATGTTCACGGCCCCGGACAAGGCCGGAACCAGCCTTTCCGCAAGCAGTCCCAGCCCGGCGGACTATCTGGCCGTGCCCCTGACCCGGGCCCGCATCGCGGCCTGTCCCGGCCTGATACCGGACAGCGACATTCAGGGTTGGATTCTGGTCTGGAAGGCGCACATCGCCCTGAACAACCGCACCAATCTGGTCGCGGTGCGCATCGGCGAACAGGACGCGGGCATGAGCCCCACCCTGCATCCCGGGGATCTGGCCCTTGTGGACCGGGATGACCGCGACGCGTCGGAGGCCGGACGGCTCATGCTCGTGCGCGAGCCCGGCCCGGAGGGTGCAGCCCTGTTGCGCCGTGTCCGCACCAAGTCCATTGACCACGACAGGGAACTGATCTTTTATGCGGATGACAACCGCGCCTGCCCGCCGGACACCTATTCCCTTGAACGGGACTATGGCGGCGACGCGGCCCGGGCCATTGCCGGGGCCGTTGTCAGGACATGGTGCGACGTGACCCGCACGTGATTGCCAAGGAGGTTTTCATGCTTCGAATCGGCATGACGATGCTGCTCTGCCTCGTCCTGTTTCTGCCCGGATGCGTCGACCGCCCGGAAAACCGACCCGACACGGACAGGCTGGTCTCGGCTCTGGGAAGCGATTCCCCGGAAACGCGCCGACAGGCCCTGCTCGCTCTGAACGCCCTTGGGCAGGAAGCCATGCCTGCCGCCATGCAGGCACTTGACGCGCCCGAGCCCATGGCCCGGCGCATGAGCGTGGTGGTGCTGGCCAACCTGCCGCATCCGGAGTTCGCCCTGAACGCCCTGACAGCCGCATTGGGCGACCCGGATTCCGCCACCCGGGGTCTGGCAGCCGCGGCTCTCGGCCAGATGGGCAGTCCGGCTGCGAACAGGCTTGCCGGGCTGCTGACCGATGCCTCCCGCACCAAACGCACGGCAGCGGCCTTTGCTCTGGTGCGCATGGGGGCGGACGCAGTCCCGGCCCTGATCTCCCAGCTTGACGCGGAATCCCCGGAAGTCCGGGCTGACGCGGCCTGGCTTCTGGGCCGCATCGGCGCTCCGGCCATGCCTGCGGTTCCGGCCATGATCCGGGCTCTGGAGCATCAGGACGCACGCGTGGTGCATGTGATGGCCGAGGCCATCGACCGCATCGGACCTCCGCCCCAGCTTGCAGTGCACCATCTGCTGCTTCTGGGCCAGCACGAGGCAACCCTTGGCAATCGGCTCGGCGGCAGGGCGGCCCCGACCCTGATACGGCTGCTGGACCGGCCGGGCACGCCGCTGGCGCTGGAATCGGCCCGGGCCTTGACCCGCGCGGGCAAGGCGGCTATCCCCAGCCTGAACGCGGCCATGCACGTGGGAAAACCCGCAACCCGCATGGCTTCGGCCCTGATCCTGTCCGCCATCGACCCGAATCTGGTGCGGACCATCCCCGAAGACCTGCGCCAGGCGCTGGCGGACATTCATCTGCCGCCCCTGTCCGAACAATAACAACCCCGAGAGAGGAAACCTTCATGGCCAAACTCGTGTATTCCATACTTTGCAATGACCTGATCGTGGACAAGGAAACCAGCAGCACCTCGTTCATCCGCACCGTGGAACATGCCGTGGTCTCCAAGCTGCCCGCCACGCTGCCCGCAGTCTACGTGGGCACCATGTGGGAGCTGGACGAGGAGGATGAAAAGGGCTTTTCCGTGGCCCTGCAACTGGTTCCGCCCGAGGGCAAGCCGGAGACCCTCGGCATGCAGGAAGTCGCGCCCCACGGCACGGTGCTGCACAAGATGAATTTCCAGCTTCCGGGCCTGAACGTGGCGCAGGAGGGCCGCCACACCCTGACCGTGGCCATCCGCAAGGGCGAGGAATGGAAGGCCGTGGCCCGGCTGCCCCTGTACGTTTTCCTGAATCAGGGCCAGACCGCCACGGCATAGCAGCCCGGCCCGAAATCCCGAACAGCGAACCCCGGAAACGCCTCCGTTTCCGGGGTTTTCCTTTTCCCAGCTCCGCACCTTCCCCTGCGGCTCCGTCTGGATAAATCCTTTCAGGTTATGAAAGGGTTTTGTGGTTGTAAATTGCTGAAATTCAAGAGTATTTTTTCAACAAACTCTGGACTTTCCCGACACCAGCTCCTACAGGAATACAGTCCCGAATACGCAGACGACGTTACAGGAAAACCGGGACGAAACACATACGGGGGGAGGAAGTCCGAGTCATGAACAGCATCTACTGCATCATCCGCACGAACAACAGGAGATTGCCCACCGGCTCCGAATTGCAGGCGCTTGGCTTCTCGGTATCCGCTGCTGTCCGCCGCACACCGCAGCCCGAAGTCCGCATCCGCTCCGAAGCTGGCGGGGCATCGCCTCCGGCCGATCCGAAATCGGGGCCGAACGAAAAATGAAAGGCGCGACGCAGGGAGCCTGCGTCGCGCCTTGAAATCCTTTTCGGAAAACGGCTACAGAATGTTCTCGTACCCTTCCAGGGCGCTGTCCACATCCATGTTCTCGTGCACGATGCGCCTGAGCACCGCCACCAGACGAACCGGGTCGCGATGCTGAAACACGTTGCGGCCCACGGACAATCCCGAGCCGCCCGCGTCCAGAGAGGAACGAACCATGTCCAGAACGCCGCGCGTGCTGTCCTTTTTCGGACCGCCGGCAATGACCACGGGCACGCCTGCGCTCGCCACCACCCGGGAAAAGCTCTCGGCATCCCCGGTGAAATTCACCTTGACCACGTCCGCGCCCAGTTCCGCGCCCACGCGTGCGCAATGGGCCACCACGTCCGGGTCGTACTCGTTCCCGATCTTGGGTCCGCGCGCATAGATCATGGCCAGAAGCGGCATGCCCCAGTCCGCGGCCGAAGCAGCAACCCGGCCCAGATCGCTGAGCATCTGTCCCTCGCTTTCGTCCCCGAGATTGACGTGCACGCTCACGCCGTCCGCGCCAAGACGGATGGCCTCCTCCACCGTGGTGACCAGCCGCTTCCTGTTCGGAAACGGCGACAGGACGGTCCCGGCCGAAAGATGGACGATGCAGCCGAAATCGCTGCCTTCCATCCTGTGGCCCAGGCCCACCTGCCCCTTGTGGACCAGACCGGCATTGGCCCCGCCCGCCACGAGTTTCGTGACCACGTCCCTGATGGATGCCAGTCCCTTGATCGGCCCTACGGTCACACCGTGGTCCATGGGAACGATGATGGTCTTTCCTGTGTTGCGGTTGAATATCCGCTCAAGTCGAATGGCCTTGCCAATGTGCATGTTCCACCTCGCAAATCGATTCTCGCCAGCAAACTCTCCGGGCTTGCATCGCCACACCACATAATACAGTCGGCCCGCTCTGAAAAGAAGAATGATCCCGGCCAGCCCCGGACGGGGCTTCCGCCCTTCCCGAAACAGGCAGAACCGCCGACTCACCCGGTTGACGCGAATAAAAGCGTGAGGCATGACAAGATGAGCCCCGGAATTTTGCACAAGGAGCCCTTCATGGCCCAGGAAAACGCCTACGATCCCGTATTCATCGCCAGACAACCCGTCTTTGACAGGCACAGCCAGGTCTATGGACATCTCATGCTGTTCCGGGACAGGGCCGACGCGGAACAGGCGCTGATATCCGACGATTCCGGGGCAACCATGCAGGTGGTGGCGGGTCTGCCGCAGATCACGGAAGCCCGGGGCAGGGACAGGATACTCATCATCTTCACCCATGCCGACGTGATCCGGGCCGTGCCCGAGGCCCTGCCCCCGGACCGGACCGTGGTGGTGATCGAGGAGACCGCCGCGCCATCGCCGGAGCTGGTGGAGGCGGTCCGGGCCCTCAGGGACAAGGGGTATGCGATCGCCGTCAACGACTACACCGGCGTGCCCGGCGGCGAACCGCTTGCCAACCTCGCGGACATCGCCGTGATCAACCTGCCCGAACTGGGGCAGGCCGAGGCCGAACGCCTTGTCCGCACCGCAGCCGAGGCGGGCATTCCCCAGACTCTGGCGAAACGCATAGAAACCGCGCAGCAGCATCAGGATGCACTGGACACGGGATTTTCCCGTGTTCCACGGCTACTACTACAAGGAACCCGTTCCCCGAGCGGATCGGACCATCACCTCGGCCGAGATCACCCGACTCAAGCTGTTCGAGATCATCGAACGGCAGGAACCGGACTTCGACGCCCTGGCCAAGGCCGTGGAAACCGATGTCTCCATCAGCTACCGGCTGCTCAATTTTCTCAACTCGGCCCATTTCAGTTTTGCCGCGAACATCACATCCATCAGGCAGGCCGTGGTGCTGGCCGGGTGGAACCCGATCCGCAACTGGCTCAGGCTGATCATTCTCACGGATATGGCTCCCTCCCGGAAGAATCAGGAACTCACCCTGCTCTCCGCGGTCCGGGCCAAGCTGTTCGAGTCCTCGGCCATGAACTACGGCCATGCCGTGGACGAAGCGGACAAGCTCTTCATGCTCGGCCTGTTCTCCCTGCTGGACGCCATGCTGGACATGGACATGGCCGCCATTGTGGAGCACCTTCCCATTGATGACCAGTGCAAGCAGGCACTGTGCCGAAAGCGGAACGAATATTCCACGTGGCTGGACCTTGCCTCGGCCATCGAGAATTCGGAATGGCCGCTCATGAACGAGGCCGCAGGACGACTCGGCATATCCCCGGGAGCCGTGGCCGTGAGCTACCAGCAGGCATTTTCCTGGGCAAACACGTTTTTCGGGGCCATCCCGGCCTCCTCATGACCAGGGCAGACAGCGAGCAAAACGTCGACAAACCGTTGGAAAAACGAAAAATCCAGACTGTCGGGCAACGCGGCAGGTTGCCGTTCCAGAGCAGTCAGCCAAGAGCCGAAACCAGAGGCGACGCACAATGAACACTGAAAAGACCTATGAATCCATCTTTGTTGCCAGACAACCCGTTTTCGACCGTCACCGGGATACCTGGGGCTATCTCATGCTCTTCCGGGACAGCCAGGACGCGGACAGGGCCATCTTCACGGACGACTCCGAAGCGACCCGGAATCTCGTGGCCAACCTGCCCCTGTGTTCGGAAGCCTCTCTTGGCAAGGCGCGGATCATGATCCATTTCACGCCCGAAGACGTGCTGGACGGCATCCCTCTGGCCGTGCCGTGGAACAATACCGTGGTCATCGTGGAGGAGGAACCCGGCTCCACCGCGTATTACAAGGCTCTGGCCGACCTGCGGCGGGAAGGCTATCTCGTGGCCCTGAACAACTACACGGGCCGGGAAGACGCCCGGGAGATCATGCAGTTCGCGGATCTGCTCATGGTGGACATCTGCGGCAGATCGGACAGGGAACTGACGGAAATCGTGGACCGAGCCAAGCAGGCTGGCGCGCCCCGGCTCATGGCCAAACGCGTGGAAAGCAACGAGGAATTCAAACGCGCCAAGTCTCTGGGATTCGACCTGTTTCACGGTTTCTTCTTCCGCAAGCCGCAGACCCAGTCCGGCCGCAAGATCACGTCCTCGGAAATCACCCGGCTCAAGCTGTTCGAAATCATCGAAAAGGAAGAGCCGGACTTCGACGCCCTGACCCCGGCCATCGAGGCGGACGTGTCCGTCAGCTATCGGCTGCTCAATTTCCTGAACTCCGCCACATTCAGCTTTTCCACCACCATCACCTCCATCAGGCAGGCCGTGGTGCTGGCCGGATGGCGCCCCATCCGCAACTGGCTGCGGCTGCTCATTCTCACGGATCTGGCGCCATCCAGAAAAAGTCAGGAGCTGTCCTACCTGTCCGCGCACAGGGCCAAGCTCTTCGAAACCGCGGCTCTGGGCGGCGGCCACGAAAAATCCTCGGACAAGCTGTTCATGCTCGGCCTGTTCTCCCTGCTGGATGCCATGCTGGACATGGACATGGCCGCCGTGGTCAAGCACCTGCCCGTGGACGACGCCATCAAGAGCGCCCTGTGCGGCGAGCCCGGCGAATACGAACCATGGCTCAGACTGGCCCTGTCCATCGAAAGCTCGGACTGGGACGCCGTGGGTGACACGGCCCGGGAGCTCGGCCTGCTGCCCGGTACGGTTGCCGTGAGCTACCAGCACGCCTTTTCGTGGGCGGACTCGTTCTTCGGCGGAGATGCAAACGACGGTCCGATCCAGTAGCCGCGAATCATCCCCATGGACTATCAAGGCACCATCATCCGCCCGCCCAGCGAGGCGGACAGCATCCTGCTTCAGGTCACCCTCGGGTGTTCGCACGGCAAGTGCGCGTTCTGCGGGGCCTATCAGGACAAGCCCTTTGCGTTCAAGGACATGGCCACGATCCGCGCGGACATCGAGTTCGCGGCCCGACATCGCACACGCCAGCGCCGGGTGTTCCTGTGCGACGGCGATGCCATGATCCTGCCTCAGGACAGGCTGCGGGAAATCCTGCACCTGATCCGGGAACGCATTCCCCGCATCACGCGCGTCGGCGCATACGCCAATGCCAAGAGTCTGGCCCGCAAGACCGATGAGCAGCTCCGGGAGCTGCGCGAACTGGGCCTCGGCATGGTGTACATGGGACTGGAGTCCGGCGACGACGAGGTGCTGCGGCGCATGAACAAGCACGGAGACGCGGCGTTCATCACGGCACAGGGCCGCAGGGCGCGCAAGGCCGGATTCCGGCTCAACGTCACCGCGATCAACGGGCTTGGCGGTGTGGAAGGGTCCCTGCGCCACGCCCGGAAAACCGCGCGCGTGCTTTCGGAAATGGACCCGGATCAGGCCGCGCTCCTGACCCTGATGCTCATTCCGGGCACCCCGCTCCACGCGTGGCACGAGGCCGGGGATTTCGTGCTGCCCGACTCCCGGGGCATTCTTCTGGAAATCCGGGAAATTCTCGCCAACCTCCATCTTTCGCGCGGCGTGCTTCTGGCCAACCATGCCTCCAACTATCTGCCCCTCAAGGTCCGGCTGCCCTCGGGCAGACAGGCCGCGCTGGACGCACTGGACGCGGCTCTGGCTACCGGAACCGGGCTGCGTCCGGACAGCGTCCGCCGCCTCTAGCGCACGTCGGACCCGGCACGCAGATTATCATCCCCGGCGTACATGCGCCCTGCTATGGCTTGCAAAACGAAAAATCCGTTTTCCCCGCGGAGCTGCCATGGCAAGACAGATTCGGAAAAGAAAAACGCATGATCCGGCATTCCCGGACCGGTCGGACGCGCTGTCCGAATCCGCCCGGGAGTGCGTGACGCACTGCCCGATCTCCGTGCTGATCACGGATGATCAGGGACGCATCCAATACGCCAACCCAAGCTTTCTCCGCGCCTCGGGCCTGAAGCTTTCCGAAGTGCTGGACAGGCCGTGCGGCCAGCCATTCCGGACAGCCATCCCGGACAGGGCGCTGGAAGCCGTGCGCAGCGGAAAGACGTGGCAGGGAGAAGTCGCGCCTGCCCGGGGCAGAAGCGCCCCCCATGAACGCGTGACCGTGGTGCCGGTTGCGGACGAACCGGGCAGAACCACCCACTGCATCCTCTTTCGCGAGGACATTTCCGAGAAAAAACGCCTCGAACATCTGGAAACGGACATAGCCGCACTGGTGCGGCGCGACGTGCGTTCGCCGATCATGGCCTTCTTCCAGATTCCCGCGGCCCTTCGCAGGGCGGACAACATCACTCCGGAACAGGCCGAGGCGCTGGCAGGACTGGAAGAGGCAGCCTACAGTCTGGTCGGTGAACTGAATCTCGCCCTGGATCTTTTCCGCATGGAACAGGCCGCGTATCAGGTCCGCCCCGAGGCCCTGAACCTGCTCCGCATCATCCGCAGCGTGCTCCGCGACCTGACTGCGGACATGCATCAATGCGGAGTCGGGGCAGTGCTCACCTTCCGGAACCAGCATGTCGGAAACGGCGACTGTCTGGCGGTGCGGGGCGAGGAACTGCTCTGCTATTCCCTGTTTGCCAACCTGATCCGAAACGCCATCGAGGCGTCCCCCTGCGGCGGCAAGGTTGTCATCGACTGCCAAGACGGCGATCCCGGGACCGTGGACATCCACAATCCCGAGCCCGTGCCCCGCCCCCTGCGGGACTGCTTCTTCGACAAGTACGCCACGGCGGGCAAGGCCTTCGGCGCGGGACTGGGCACGTATTCCGCCCGCCTGATAGCGCGGACTCTGGACGGCGACGTCACCATGTCCACCTCGGACCGGGACGGCACGCATGTCACCGTGTCCCTGCCGCGGGCCTGACTGCGGAACGCGCTCTATTTTTTTGGAACATTCTATATTTTTTCGCATTTCCAACACCATCTATCATTGACTCGACAAGGCCCCTTTCATACACTTCGCAGCATACCGGAAATACCGCCATAACGGCGGATTGCCCGACAAAACAGCCCCCGGCACAGAGCATGGCAAACGACACCATTCAGCATCCCTCCTACGTTGCACTGGACGAAACCGCCCGGGCGCTGGTTTCCGCTTCCATCGAAGCGTCTCTGGTCATGGACGTGGGCGGCAACATTCTGGCCGGCAACGAAGCCGCGGCCAAGATGCTGAACATCAAGTCCTGCGATGATCTGCTGCACGTCAATCTCTACAGGACCCTGCCGGAAAACATCCGGGCGGAACGCAAGGCCAAGTTCGACGAAGTTGCGAAAAAAGCCCGGCCCATCCGGTTCGAAGCCGAAATGAACGGCCGTTCCCTGGTCCACTCCGTGGTGCCCATCGCCAACCCGTGGGGCGAAGTCTCCCGGGTCGCCATCAACGTGCTGGACGTCACGGACCTGCGCAGGACCGACGAGGACCTGCGCCGCGAACAGCAGCGCCAGATATTCTTCATGGAATCCCTGCCCGGCATTGTCTACCACCTGTACCCGGACAAGACGATCCGCTACGCCAACCGCTATTTCCGCCGCTATTTCGGCAGCCCCAGAGGACGGAAGTGCGAAGAGGCCCTGAGCTGCGAACGGGAATCCTGTCTGGGGTGTCCGCCCATGGAGGCCATGGACATGGACCGGGCCGAGGAATGGGACTGGACCGACGCCAAGGGGCGCACGTTCCACCTTCAGTGCAGCCCCATGACCGATTCGGCCGGGGAACGCATGATCATGGTGCTGGGCATCGACATCACGGCCCGCAAGCGCGCCGAGGACGCACTCCAGCGTGCGCACGACAAGCTGGAGGACCGCGTGCGCCAGCGCACCAAGGAACTGGAACGCGCCAATGCGGAACTGACCAGCAAATCCATGCGCCTGGTCAGCGCCATGAAAAAGGCGGATGCGGCCACCCGGGCAAAATCCGTGTTTCTGGCCAACATGAGCCATGAAATCCGTACCCCCCTGAACGCGGTGCTGGGCATGGCCGAACTCGCCCTGCGCGCCACGGACGCCACGGACCGCAACCTGTACCTCGAACGGGTCATGCAGGCGGGCAATTCCCTGCTCACGGTCATCAACGACATTCTGGACTTTTCCAAGATCGAGGCACGCAAGCTCACGCTGGAAGCCATCGACTTCAATCTCAAGCAGACCATCGACTCGGCCATGGACATCCATTTCCTGCACGCCCGGGAAAAGGGGCTGGGCCTGACCGCAGACATCGACAACGCCATTCCCCCGGTCCTTGTGGGCGACCCGTCCCGGCTGCGCCAGATTCTGATCAACCTCATGTCCAATGCCGTCAAATTCACGGAAACCGGAGGCATTGCCATCAGCGCCAGGCTTGCCGGACAGCCGAAAACCCCGGACACCGACGAGGATATCTGGCTGGAATTCGCGGTGTCGGACACGGGCATGGGCATTCCCCGGGACAAGCAGGACGCGATCTTCAAGAGCTTTCTTCAGGCCGACGACTCCGTGACCCGCAAGCACGGCGGCACGGGACTGGGGCTGGCCATCTCCCGCCAGCTCGTGGAGCTGATGCAGGGCCGCATGCGCCTGACCAGCCGGGAAGGCGAAGGCAGCACATTCAGCTTCACCGCCCGATTCCGCATCGGCGACGCAGCACGCATCCCGGCCGAGGAAGCTCCGGCCCCGTCCGAAAACATGCTCCCGCTCAAGGTGCTGCTGGCCGACGACAACGCCCTGAACCGCCAGCTCGCGTCCACCCTGCTCAAGGAACAGGGCCATGCGGTCACGGCAGTGGAAAACGGCATGCAGGCGCTGGAGGCCGTGCAGCGGGAAGACTTCGACGTGATCCTCATGGACGTGCAGATGCCCATCATGGACGGCGTTTCCGCAACCCGCGCCATTCGCGATCCCAATTCCGGAGCCCGAACCCCGGACATCCCCATCGTGGCCATCACGGCGCACGCGCTCAAGGGCGACCGGGAACGCTTTCTCGAAGCCGGAATGAACGGTTACATTTCCAAGCCCATCAACACCCGCGAATTTCATCGCGTGATCACCGAGACCACGGCCGGACGCACTGCGGCCCCGGCCCCGGACAGCGACACCGAAGCCGGAACCAGAGCCGAATCCCCAGCCTTTGACCGCGCCGGAGCACTGGACATGCTGGGTGGCAGGGAGGACCTGCTCCTGCGCATGGACGCCATCTTCGTGCGCGACGTACCCGACGAACTTCGGGAGCTCAAGGAGCACATGGATCAGGGCGACCACGACGAAGCCAAGCGGCTGGCCCATTCCATCAAGGGATCGTCGCGCACCGTGGGCGCGGCCCGGGCCGGAACCGAAGCCGAACAGCTCGAATACCTGTGCGGCCAGAAAGACGAAAAATCCATGAAACGCGTCTACGCCACCCTGAAGAAGGACGTGAGCGCGGCCGTGGAATTCCTGAAAAGCAATCTGGAACAATCCAGCCAACCCACTGCCAAGGAGCAGCCTCATGAAGACCATACTGGTGGTTGACGACGCCCCCATGATCCGGGAACTCATCAAAAGCGTGCTCGAAGTCGAAGGCTACAAGGTCATTGAAGCCTCGGACGGCGAAGAGGCCCTGCAGAAGTTCCGGGAAAACCACGTCGATCTGAGCATCGTGGACATATTCCTGCCCAAGAAGGGCGGACTTCAGGTCATGGGTGAACTCATCAAGAACGATCAGAGCCACAAGTTCATCGCCATTTCCGGCGGCGAGGCCTTCAATCCCGAGGCCATCGTGGAACTCGCCAAGGTGTTCGACGTGGTGGAAACCTTTACCAAGCCCATCGATACCAGACGGCTCGTGGAAACCATCAAGGCCGCTCTCGCGGACTAGAGGAAGCCTGCGGCGGACTTCGGGAGGTCGGCGACCCTCCGACCTCCACATGTTCCGAAAACCGAACGCGGCCCGGTGCATGCCTTGTCAGTGCATGCACCGGGCCGCATTCGGTTTTCCGGACGGCCAATGCGAAAGAGGGCTTTCCGCCCTAGAAGCGCAGCAGATAGTTTCTGGCAATGCGGTTGTAGGAGCCGTCCGAGCGCATGGCCTTGAGGGTCTGGCCGATCTGCGCGGCGATCCGGGCCTTGTCTTCGGCACCGGAAGCCCGGGACAGCAGCACATAGGCGGGCCGGGCGTCGGCCACCTTTCTGGGCAGATACACGATGGAGCTGGTCATGCCCATGCGCTTGAGCTGCCAGTAGGTCACGTCGATATTGCCGACAAATGCGTCGATCTGCCCGGCAAGCAGCTCACGAACCGCTCCGGCAATATCCTCGTATTCCCGGGTGGGGAAAACCCCGTCCGCCTCGGCCTGTTCGAATTCCTCGGTTATGGCGAGTCCCTTGGGCACGCCGATGCGTCTTGTCTTCAGATCGTCGTACGATCGGAATGAAAACGTGTTGCCCACTTTGGTGAACAGGACGAAATCACTGGTGTGAATCGGGGCTTCCATGGCGAACAGGGCGCGCCTTTCCCGATCAGGGGTCCAGAAGACGCCCATGGCGCCGTCGCATTCGCCGGTGCGAAACATGGTCACAAGCTGCGTCCATGGAACAAGCCGTATTTCCGCATCCAGTCCCAGCCGATGGATGACTTCCCGCATCACGTCCACATCAATGCCTGCGGGCCTGCCCTGCTGCATCATGGAGTAGGGGGCAAAATCCACATCTCCGACAAACACCAGCTGATCCGCGTGGGCACAGACGGTCAGGGCAAGCACCAGACAAAGGGCAAGAAAAGACTGCTTCACGGCAAACTCCCGAAATACTTTTTCATCGCATGGCACGGTACCTGAATCGGCGGTCTTGTACAAGATCAAGGACACGGATTCTCTCGACTTGCATGCGTTTCGGGCTTCTTTTTTGCGGCGGCCTGACGTAAGAGAAGGAGATATACGGGGGAGAAGGCATGCCGCACGCCGTCATACTGGTCATTGGCCGCGACAGGGATCAGACCGAGTCGTTTTCCGAACTCGTCCGGGAATTGGGCTACGGCGTCATTGCCGCAGTCGGGCAGGATCAGGGAATCAGCCTGATCGGACAGGCCCGGCCCGACGCCGTTCTGGTGCTTCTTGCCGACGAATCCCCGGACTCCCGGCTGAACACGCTGACCGACATGGCCCCGCACACGCCTCTTGTCGCCATATCCAGTCGAAATCATGAACGCACCGCATTGCAATGCATGCGCGCCGGAGCCTGGGAATGCCTGCCCCGCTCCCGCGCCGAATCCGGCCTCAGACGAATGCTGCCGAAGCAGCTCGCCCGCGCCGCCTTTCTCCGGGACAGAATCGGCTTGTCGCGCGTCGCCCCTCCCGGAGTGTGTGCCCTGCCCGAATTCGTCCAGTCCGTGGTGGACGCCATCCCTCATCCCGTCTTCTACAAGGACCTTGAAGGCAGATATCTCTGGTGCAACACCGCGTTCGAGGATTTTCTGGCCCAGCCCCGCCACAGGATCACCGGGCTGCGGGTTCAGGACATCGCGCCCGAAGCAGAGAAAACGACCTTCGAGCAGAAGGACCGGGAACTGAACGAAACCGGTGGGCTTCAGGAATACGAAATACTCACGCGAACCGGGGGCCGGGAAAGGACCATGCTGATCCGCAAGGTCATTCACCACGACTCGGCAGGAAATCCGCAGGCCATCCTCGGCATCCTGACCGACATTTCCGAACGCAAGGCCGCGGAGGGCCGACTGCGGCAAAGTGAACGGCAGGTCAGCCAGATTCTCAACAACAGTCCGCTGCCCACCTTCCTGATCGACAACGACAGCGGAAACATCCTGTTCGCCAATGAACGGGGCATTGCCCTGTTCGGCCTGAATGAATCCCGACTGTCCGAGTTCAATGCCCGCGACTTCTACACCACCCGCGAGGAACGGGATCGGGTGCTGGACCTGCTGGATTCCCACGGTTTCGCGGACAGCGTGGAACTTCGGCTCTGCCGGGTGGACGGTTCGCAGTTCTGGGGCCAGATTTCCGCCGTGCGCATGGACCTTGACGGCGCACCGGCCAACCTGATCACCCTGTCCGACGTGACCGCGCGCAAGGAGCTGGAGGAAGCGCTCCGCAAATTCGAATTCATTGCCAATGCCTCGCACGATTTCATGACTCTGGTGAACAGGGAATATTGCTACGAGGCCGTGAATCGGGCCTACATTCAGGCCTCGGGCCTGCCCGAAAAGCGCATTCTGGGCCGGACCATGGCCGACGTATGGGGCGCCACGGTTTTCGAACAGCACATCCTTCCCCATGTCCGGGACTGCTTTCAAGGCAGGCAGATCACCTACAAGGCATGGATTTCCTTCTTCGAACGGGACCGGGGATACTACGAAGTCCGCATGTTTCCCTATGCCGACGAATCCGGCAGGGTCACGCATGTGGCCACGGTTTCCCACGACATCACGGAACCCACGCTGGCGCAGGCCCGGATCATGGAGAGCCGGGAGCATTTCCGGGCCATCTTCGAAAGTTCCATCGATCCGATCCTGCTTTTCGATCAGGACATGAACATCAAGGACCTGAATTCCGCCGGCGTGGTCAAGCTTGGTCTTCCCAAGTCGCGGCTCGCCGGAAAACATGCCCGGGACCTGTTCGAGACTCCGGGCAGATATCAGAAATTCATCCGGGAAATCCAACCCGCCATGTCCGGAGCCGGAGCGTGGATAGGCAAGGTGGTGTTCCCGGCTGCGCACGGCCCCCTGATCACGGAGACCTCGATCTCGGCCATGCGGCCCGGGCCGGACGCCCCGGCAGACGGCTATGTGGCCATCATGCGCGACATCACGGCCCGCAATCTGGCCGAACAGGCCCGGCAGGAGACCGAGAACCGGTCCCGCACCATCTTCGACAGCACCGGGACCGCCATGCTGGTCATGACAAGGGAAACCACGATCGCCGCGGCCAACCAGCGTTTCGCCGAACTCTGCGGCGAGCCTCTGGAGCGGATACAGGGCAAGCGCAAATGGTCGTCCTTCATCGTGCGCGAGGACAGGGAAAAAATCGTGCGCATGCATCAGGCCGTGCTGACCGGAGCCGCCCCGTCCAAATACGAATGCCGCATCCACGGCAGGGAGAACGCGCCGCTCCACCTGCTGGTTCAGGAGACACGACTCCCGGATTCGGACCAGACCCTGGCCTCGATCATGGACATCACGGACCGCAAACGCATGGAAAACCGGCTGCGGGACGCATTGGACGAGATGGAGGCCATCTATCGCAACACATTGATAGGCATAGCCTTTACCCGAAACGGCAGAATCACGCGCATCAACGAACGCGGCGCGGAAATCTTCGGCTACACCCAGGCCGCGCTTCACGACAGCGACGGCTCCCAGATTTTCAGCTCCAAGGAGTTGCGCAACGACTTCCGCGAAAACTGCTTCAGGGACATGGCCGAACAGGGGCACTTCAACCGCGAGCTGCACCTGACCCGGCCGGACGGAGCGCGCATCTGGGTGGACATGTTCGCCAAGCCGGTGGACCCGGGAGATCTGGAGCAGGGCGTCATCTGGACCGTGGCGGACATCACCAGCCGGAAATACAACGAGGCCGTGGCCGGGATGCTCTACCGCATCTCCAACGCGGTTTCCACGACATCGGATCTGGACGACCTGTACCGCCGCATCCATGCCGTGCTCAACGAGCACATCGATGCGGACAACTTTTTCATGGCCCTGCTGGACAAGGACCGCTCCGGGCTGGAGTTCACGTATTTCGAAGACGAAATGGACGACTTCAAGGGCGCGATCTTCGACATGCGCGACCCGGCCTCGGCCAGTTTTTCCGTGGAAGTCATCCGGCTGGGCAAACCGCTGCTGATCACGTCCAGGGAACTGCCCGCAGGCCTGAAGTCCGCAAACGAAGCCAACATGATCCACATGGTCAGAAACCGTTTTCTGGCGGAGCACGGTACATCCGAGCACGACATGGTGGGCAGTCGGTCCGAGGTCTGGCTCGGGGTTCCCCTGATGATTCAGGGGCAGGTCATGGGCGTGATGGCGGTCCAGTCCTACACGTCACCCTTCCATTACACGCCCAAGGATGCGGAACTGCTCGTGGCGGTTTCGGAACAGGTGGCTCTGGCCGTTGAACGGAAGATGAACGAACAGGACCTGATCGCGGCCAAGGATCAGGCCGAGGCCGCAAGTCTGGCCAAGAGCGAATTTCTGGCCAACATGAGCCACGAGATACGCACCCCGCTGAACGGCGTGCTGGGCATGCTCCAGCTCGCACAGACAACGAACCTGAACGACGAACAGCGGGATTACGTGGACACGGCCCTGACTTCGGGCCGAAGCCTGCTCACCGTGATCAACGACATTCTGGACTTTTCCAAGATCGAGGCGGGCAAGCTCGAAATCATTCAGGAAAGCTTCGATCTCGCGGAATTTCTCCCGGACATTGTCCGTACATTCAAGGGACAGGCCGAAGCCAAGGGATTGCAACTCGCCTGCGAACAGCCAGAGGCCCCCCTGCCGCTCCTGACCGGCGGCCGCAGCCGCGTCCGCCAGATTCTGTTCAATCTGGTGGGCAACGCCATCAAGTTCACGGATCAGGGCAGCGTGAACGTATCCGCGCATTGCCTGCGGCTGGATGCGGACAGACGCACGGCCCGCATCCTGTTCAGTGTTTCGGACACGGGCATCGGCATTCCGGACGACATGCTGGAGCAGGTCTTCGAGCCCTTCACGCAGGTGGACGGGTCCTACATGCGCCGCCATCAGGGCACGGGGCTGGGGCTGGGCATTGTCAAACGGCTGATCCGGCTCATGCACGGCACGCTGGCCGTGGACAGCGTGGTGGGATCGGGTACGGAAATATGCCTGACCCTTGATTTCCGGCTGGAGGACGGACTGAACCACGCCAACGTGATCGCGGCCGAACCGGCCGTGGAAAGCCCGGGGGCCAAGCGGCTTCTGGTCGTCGAGGACAACCGGGTGAACCGCATCATGGCCGAACGGGTCCTGCGCAAGATGGGGCACACCGTCAGTGCCGTGCCCGACGGCAAAAAAGCGTTGGAACTCCTTGAAAAACAGGACTTCGATGCGGTATTCATGGATGTGCAGATGCCGGGAATGGACGGCATCGAGGCCGTGCGGCGGATTCGCACGGCACGGGCCGGCTCCGCCATCAATCCCCATGTCCCGGTCATTGCCATGACAGCTCACGCCATGTCCGGGGACCGGGAGACCTTTCTTGAGGCGGGCATGGACGAATACGTTGCCAAACCCTTTGAAATCGAGGACATCCGGGCCGTGCTCGCCCGGCTTTTCCCCACGGAATGACCATGCGCTCTCCCCGACTTTCGATCATCGTACCCAATTACAACTACGGCCGCTTCTTTGCCCGGCTCGGCACCAGCCTTGCCAATCAGGTGCTCGGGCTCGACATCTTCGAACTGATTCTCGTGGACGACGGCAGCACGGACGACTCCCTGCAACAGGCCGGGGAGCTGGGCAACCTGCCCTTTGCCCGGGTCGAGGTCGTGGAACTGGAGCATACGGGCAAGCCCGGTCCGGTTCGCAACGCGGGCCTGAAACTGGCGCGCGGCCAGTACCTGACCTGTCTGGACCCGGACGACCTGCCTGCCCCGGAATGGCTGGCCTCCTGTCTGTGCGAACTTGACGGACATCCCGAAAAGCACCTTGCCTACACCGACTACACGCATGTGGAAGCCGGAAACTGCCGGGAAGTCCGACTGCCGGAATTCAATCCGGCCCTGCTCGCCAACCAGAACATCCTGCCTCCGGCAGCCGTGTTCCGGCGCGAGGTGTGGGAGGCGTCCGACGGTTTCCGCGCCAATACGACCTACGAGGACTGGGACTTCTGGATTCAGGCCGCGGACAACGGATTTGCCGGGTCGCATCTGGACCGGCTGCTTTTCGCGCACATGGTGCACGGAGACAACTTCTCCTTTGCCGCCTGCCGGGACGACGCCAAGGCCAAGGCCGCGATCGTTCTCAACAACCCCGGCTTCTTTCCGGCCGGTGTCCGGCACTGGGCAAACGGGGTCGTTCAGGGCGAACCATGGGCCCACGCCTTTCCGCGCGGCATCATCCCGCTTCTGGAGGATGTGGAAAAACTCCTGAGCCTTGCCGGAGAAATCGCGAATAATCACCGATAGTCCCGTTTTTTCCATATAGTCTCTAGAATTTGTCCGGACTTTCCACTGGCTTTCCACGCCCCTCTGGTATATGAAATCGGGCATGGATTCGAGCAAGCGCGCCGCACGCCCTGTGTCGTACTTCCCCATATCCCCGGTCATGCTTTTTCCCGAGGCTATGGGGGATTTCTCCGTGTATCTCTGGCAGGGCGGAGATTTCGTGCTGTACACCCGGTCCGGGCAGACATTTTCCGTCCGCCATCGGCAGCGGCTGCACGACAACGGCGTCACGGAAATATATGTCCAGAGCTCGGAGCGGCCCCAGTACGAATCCTATGTCGAGGCGCATCTCGGCAACATCCTGATGGACGAGAACCTGCCTCTGGAACTGCGTTCCAAGGTGTTCTACGAGGCCTCCAAGGCCGTGATGCAGGACGTGTTCAACCGCAAGCTGCCCACGGCCCTGCGCGTCCGGCACTTCGACCGCATCGCGGACGTGGTCAAGAACAGCATCCGCTTCCTGTCCCGGGACAAGACCCTGACCGCGCTCGCTCCGTTCATTTCCCACGACTACAAGACCTACACCCACTGCATGCACGTGTTCGTGTTTTCCGCGACCATGTTCCAGACCTACGACATGACCGATCAGGAAATGTTCGAATGCGGTCTGGGCGCGCTGCTGCACGACGTGGGCAAGGCCAAGATTCCGCGCAGCATCCTGAACAAGCGCGGCGCACTCACCCGTACCGAACGGGAGATCATCAAGGAACATCCCCTGCACGGGGTCTCCATGTGCGCCCATCTGCCCCTGACGCAGAACACCATCAACTGCATCCTGTTCCACCACGAACGGCTGGACGGAACCGGCTATCCCGCCGGCATTGCCGCGGACAACATTCCCCTGCCCGTGCGCGTCATCACCCTTGCCGACGTATACGACGCCCTGACCTCGGCCCGGCCCTATGCCGAAGCCATGCCGCCCTACGAGGCGCTGACCCTGATCCGCCACGAGATGCGCGACAGCGTGGACATGCACGTGTTCAAGCGTCTGGTGGCAGTTCTCGGCGGCGCAGACATGCTCTGACAGGCTGGCGAAAATGGGCCGATTGCGGCGTTGCTGCGAAAAATGCAGACCCTCGCGTATAAGAATACGCGTCGGTCCTGCATTTTTTTTGCGCCTTGCACTCGACCCATTTTCGCCAGCCTGTAGCGTGGATTGAGGGAGATCGCGGCGATGCCGCGACAAGCGTTATCCTTCTCGCGCAGGGGGAATACGCGTCGATCCTGACCTTTTCTTGCGCCTTGCCCTCGAACCTTTCTCGCCAGCCTGTGGCGTGGATTGAGGGAGATCGCGGCGATGCGACAAAAAAAGCCGGACTCCGTCCCCATGAACGGAATCCGGCTTTCTGCCGTTGTTTGCGAAAAACGCAATCAGTGCGCCCGAAGCGCCTCGTCCGCATCATCGAACAGCCGGGCGATCTTGGAGATGCCCACCATGTCGAACACGGTGCGGAAATTGGAAGACAGGCCCGAAAGCACGACCTCGGCCCCCTGCTCCCGGCATGCGCCGAGCAGATCGGTCAAGGCCGCGATTCCGGCCCCGTTTATGGATGCGTTCTTTTCGAAATCAACAAGCACAAGCTCCTTGCTCATGCCCAGCGCATTGGAAAACGCCTGCTGAAGATGCGGAACCGTGGCCGAAGTCACGTTGCCGCGCACGCTGATGACCGCCGCGGAATGGCGCTCGTCCACGCTGATCAGGCTTTCCTCGTTCCGGGCGATGGCCAGCCGTTCGCGCGCCCGACGGAGCGCGGTTTCCAGCGCCTCGCGGCGCACGGGCTTGTCGATGAAGTCCGTGGCGTCCAGATTCAGGGCCTGAATGGCCAGATCCATGTCCCCGTGGCCCGTGATCACGATGACCTCGGCATGCGGATTCATGGCCTTGATGTTGCGTAGCACCTCGATGCCGTCCATGACCGGCATCTTGATGTCGGTCAGCACCACGCCGGGCTGCTCTCTTCGAAAGACCTCCAGCCCGCTTTCGCCGTTTTCCGCAGTCAGGATTTCGTATCCATAGGCGGAAAGCAGCAATCGAAACATCCGTAGCGTGGGCTTTTCATCGTCGATGACCAATATTTTTTCCTGAGTCACGTTGTCCTCACTTGTCTGCGGCGGGGAACTCGACGCGGAACACCGCGCCGCCGCCTTTTCGGTCGCCGATATCTATCGTCCCACCATAATCCTTGACGATTCCATAGGTGATGGCAAGGCCAAGGCCCATGCCCTGACCGGTTTCCTTGGTGGTGTAAAAGGGTTCGAAAATCCTGCTCCTCGCCTCTTCGGAAATCCCGCCGCCGGAATCCGCAACCTCGGCAAACACATGCCCGTGCTCCTGCCCCGTACGGATGAAGATGGTCCGTTCCGCCCCCTCCTGCCCCGGGCGGCTCACATCGTCGATGGCGTCCCGGGCATTGGTCACCAGATTGAAGAAGACCTGCTGCAACCGATTCTCGTGCGCCACGACCGAGGCCAACGGCTCCGTGAACTCCAGCCCGAAGCGGATGTCGTCCAGCTCGAACTGCCTCTTGAGAATGGACAGGGCAGCGCGCACGGCCCGGTTCAGGTCCGCCTTTTCCGCGATCAGGTCGGATTTCCTGCCGAATGCCCGCAAGGTGTTGATGATCTCGGAAGCACGATCCACCTGCACGCTGATCTCCCGGACCACTTCCTCATATTCGGCCTTGGGTACGGCCACCCCCTGCTCCGACATCATGCACAGGAATTCGCTGCCCATCTTGATGGCATTCAGGGGCTGGTTGATCTCGTGGGCTATGCCCGCACTCATCTCGCCAAGCGACTTCATCTTGCCTGCCTGAATCACCTGCGCATCCTTTTCAATGACTTCGGTGATGTCGGCCACGGCAATGATGATGGCGTGATGCCCCCGATAGGAGATCGGGCAGGCGTGCATGTTCACGAAAAACGGCTTGCCGCCCTTCTTGTAGTGCATGAGCTTGGGATAATACACGCACCCGTGCCCCTCGCCGTCATGAAAGTATTCCAGACACTGGGTATTGTGCTCGGGGCCGAGGGACACGAACGGCATGCCCACCAGCTCGCGACGGGAATAGCCGTACAGCTCCACGGCCCGGGGATTGGCGTCCTTGATGCGTCCGCCCTCGCACCCGACCACGAAGATGGGGTCCGGACCGCTGTCGAACAGGGAGCGGTATTTTTCCTCGGACTCGCGCAGCCGGTGACGGTACAGCTTGATGGACCAGACCATGTTGCGGAACGCGTCCGTGAGCTGGACCACCTCGTCGCCCTCGCGCTTGCGGTAGAACATGCACTTGGCGCAGGTCCGGTGCAGGGGGCGGGGATTCCCCTCCCTGCCCAGGGACTGGTCCAGATGCCAGCACGGCAGGTCCGTGTCGTGATAGGCCGGGCACTGGGACGTGTCCCAGTCGTCCTGCGACCCCAGAGTGGACGGAATGTCGAAATTTCCCCGGCTGATCTGATCCGCGATCCGGGTCAGGTCGGCCACGGGCTGGGTGATGTTGCTGGTCACCCAACTGCTCAGGAACGCGGTGATGATGATCACAAGGGAAATGAACCCGAGAAACGCGGTTCTGAGCTTGCCCACCAGACTGTCGATGTGCTTCTGGTTCAGCCCCACGTGCACCACGCCCACGCGGTACAGCCCCTCGTTGATGGCCACGGCGATATCCAGAACGGGTTCGCCCTCCACGGACAGCTTCTTCACGCTCTTGTTGCTGCCCGCCGGAATCTTGTGCGCCAGCAGAATGGACGGCAGCCGCCGGGTCATGGTGTGGGCCAGCACCCGGCTGTTCTGGTCCTCCACGAAAATGTAGGACACCAGATGCTTGCGCTGCTGCAGCCGGGCCTCGTCGAATATCAGTGCCAGAAGCTGGGGCATCTTGTGGTCCAGAATGTAGCTGCCGCCGCGTTCGGCCACGGAATGGGCTATGGCGCTGCCGCGCATTTCCAGCTCGCTGGTCAGGGACGTGACCAGAATGCCGCGCGCCACGAACGCAATGGCCACGCTGATGAACATCACGGCCAGCAGCATGGAGGCCATGAGCTTGTTGCGCAGGGCGATGCGATGAAACCTGTCCTTGATGCCGTGCATGCGGGACATGGTCAGCGCCCTCCCTGCTCAAGCACGCTCCAGTCCTCGAAAGGCACGAACCTGCCATGCTCCAGCACGGTGAAATGTACCGCGTCCGAACCCTGATGGTCCTCGGGACCGAAAGTGATGACCATGTCGCGGCCAAGGGAGTACTTGCGGATGGAACGAATGGCACGGATGAATCCGGGACGGGTCAGGTCGGGCCCGGCCTTGCGCAGCCCCTCCACCAGAATCCTGGCGTTCAGAAAGCCTTCCAGCCCCACGAAACTCGGGGGGTCCTCGGGATAGTATTTTCCGAGCAGCCGCACGTATTCCGCGGCGGCATCGCCCGGCCCGCCCCTGCCGTCCTCGGGCGGCGGAGGCACGACCTGGGACATGATCACCCGGGCATGGTATTCCGGCCCGAGCCGCCGGGCCAGTTCCTCGGCGCCCACAAAGGAAACGTTGTAAAAGATCGGGTTGAAGCCCCGGTCCTCCGCCGAACGGATGAACTGGGCGCACGCACCGTAGGTGCCGACCATGACCACGGCCTCGGCCCGGGAACGAATGATGCGCTCCAGCCCGTCGGTCACGTTGCGGGTGCCGCGCACGTAGGAACCGCGTCCCACCGGCTCCATGCGAAATTCCTTGAGCGCCAGTTCCGTGCCCACGAGCCCGTCGAACCCGTAGGCGTCGAACTGGTAGAACACGGCGATGCGGCGCAGGCCCAGGTCCTTGACCAGATGGCGCACCGCGGCCTGCGTCTCCTGATAATACGACGCACGGATGTTGATGATGTAGGGATTGAAGGGCTCGCGCAGGGCATTGGCGCCGGTGAACACGCCAACCAGAGGGATTTTCGCCTCTTCGAGCAGGGGCAGGATTTTCACCGTGGTGGGTGTGCCCACGTAGCAGAACAGGGCGAACACGTCGTTTTCAATGATGAAACGCTGGGTGTTGGCCAGACATTGCGGGGGATCGTAGAAATCGTCCTCGGCCAGCACCGTGAGTCTTCTGCCGTGCACCCCGCCGCTTTCGTTGACGCTGCGGATGCAGGCCATGGCCCCGCGCAGGGTCTGGGTGCCCAGATATCCGGCATGCCCCGTGATGGCCAGGGACGATCCCAGCCGAATCTCCGTGGCCGAGACCCCGGGAACCCTGTCCGCCCTCTCCTTGGCCTTGTCGCCGGGCTCGCAAGCGAAAAGCAGGCTCACGACGACGAACAGAAATAGATGGCGCAACACACGCAACATGGAACACGGCCCCCGAAAAATTGAATATACGCCCTGCGGGCATTTTTCATTTTCGTGTAATAGGGAAGCCTGTAAAAGGCAAGAAGCCGGGATTTGCCCACGGTCCAGCCCCAGCCCGACCAAGGGCCGGCAGTCCGTCGAACAAAGAAGAAAACGCCGCGCGATCAAAAACGGCGGAACACGAGGTGCAAGGGAATCTCAGGGCTGGCGGGAACACGCAAGGCCATGCGCAGGACGTGCTCAGGACCTTGGGCTAGGGCGCAGTCAGGCGAATGATGCGGTCCTCGAACGCGGGATGATCGGCGGCAAGCAAAGTCCGATCGCCGTGTTCGTAATCCGCGAAATCGAAACCCGGGGCCACGGTGCAGCCCATGAGGCCGAACGCGCCGCCGGGCAGCAGGCGCATGCCCTGCCACGATCCGCGCGGCACCACGACCTGCGGCCGCTGGCCCTGCCGGATGTCGTGGCCCAGAATCACCACCTCGCCCGAGCCGTCCGGATGGAGCTGAAGCATTTCGCAGGGATCGCCCACGTAGAAGTGAAAGATTTCGTCCGTGCGCAACCGGTGCATGTGCGAGCAGGTTTCAGGCGTGAGCAGGTAGTAGATGGCCGTGCAGTGATTGCGCTCCCCGGGATAGCGGTCCGGCAGCCCGGCAAGGGGGACGGATTCCCCGGCCCTGTAGGTTTCCCTGAAAAAGCCGCCCTCTTCGGGATGCGGTTGAAGGCCGAGGAGATCGATAACTTCACGAGCCGAAAGTGTCATAATTCATTCCGTGGGTTATGCTGAATCCGTCAAGTTGCCGATCCTGCGGGGTCAGCCATTGTAATGCGGGGGCGGCACATCCTGAATCTGCTCGTCGGCAGACATGCGCAGTTCGCGCACCTTGCCCGCCAGCAGCTTGACCTGCCGCTTGAGTTCACTGATTTCGAGCTGCTGGTCGGACAGCACCTCGTTCAGCTTTTCCAGACTCCGATCCTGAAGCGCAACCAGCGCTTCCAGACGTTCCACGCGTTCTTCCATGTCCTGCCTCCTTGGGATGAGGGAGGGGTCTACCATTCAACCGGACCGGACGCCAGCAGCGCGTTGCGTGCCGGATCAGCCGCTCACCACCTTGTTGCGTCCGGTTTCCTTGGCCTGATACAGCCGCTGGTCCGCGACCTTGATCATGTTGTCCAGTTCGTCCGGCTCGGTGCAGCAGCCGATGCTGGCCGTGACCCGGATGGAATCGTCCCCGGCCGGGATGACGGCGCGCTCCACGCTGCGACGCAGGCTCTCCAGCCGGGCCGGGGCCTCTCGGGCCGAACCATGGGCCGACAGCACGCAGAATTCCTCGCCCCCGAACCGGCAGACCATGTCTCCGGGCGCAAACGCCACGGTCAGCAGCTCGGCCACCTGCCTGAGCACCACGTCCCCGGCATCATGGCCATAGGTGTCGTTCACCGACTTGAAATGGTCGATGTCGATCATGGACACGCACACGGACTGGCCAGCGGCTTCCACGGACCTGAAGAACCGGTCCGCATTGTCGAAAAGGTAGCGGCGGTTGAACAGCCGGGTCAGATGGTCGCGGTTGGACAGATCGCGAATCAGGGCGATCTGTTCCACGAGGTCGACGTTGTGGTCCACGCGACAATGGAATTCCTCCACCTGAAACGGCTTGGCCAGAAAATCGCTGGCCCCGCTCTTGATGAATCTGGCGGACAGAAGCGGATCGTCGGCAGCGGACATGCCGATGATGGCGAGATCGTCCTTGTCGCGCTGCTCGCGCAGGGCGCGCACCAGCTCGAATCCGTTCATGTTCGGCATCTCGTAGTCGGTGATGACCATCCGGATCTCGGGATGTTCGGCCACGACTTCCAGCGCCTCGCGCCCGTCGTCCGCCCGCAGGGTGCGGTACATGTGGGTCTGCAACAGCCCGGCAACGGCATCTCCCGTGGACTGGGAATCGTCCACGACCAGAATGGTGACCTTGCGATTCCTGCGCAGCCGCCTCAGAGTGGATATCAGGGTATCCACGCAGGCCGGGGAATCCTTGAGGATGTAGTCCACGATGTTCCATGAGAGGAAACGGTCGCGCCACTCGCCGCTGAACCCGCCGGTGAAGATGATCACCGGAATGCCATGTTCCAGCACGGTCTGCACGACCTCGCCATTGGGTGCGTCCGGCAGTGTCAGGTCCAGAAGCGCACCCATGAATTCGTGCTCCCCGCCATCAAGGACCTTGCGCGTCTCGGCATGATTTTCCAGCCAGACCACACCCAGATCAAGCTCCTGCTCGATCCGGCGCTTGACCATGGTACCGAAAAACCGGCTGTCCTCCACAAGCAGAATGGTACGCGATTCATTCATCACAGGTTCCTTTTCGGGGATATCCACCATGTTTTCCCGCAGGATACTCCCTGTGCTGCCGATTGCAACCGTTTCGCCCGCCAGCAAGGCCCCGCTACTGCTGATCGTCGAGCAGATAGCTCCCGGAGGCGGCAGTGCGGGCAAGATCGTCGCACCGTTCGTTTTCCGGGTGTCCGGCATGCCCCTTGACCCAGCGGAAGGACACGTCGTGCTTTTTGATAAGCGGCAGAAGCCGCTGCCAGAGGTCCTGATTCTTGACCGGCTTCTTCGCCGAGGTCTTCCAGCCGTTCTTCTGCCAGTTGCCGAGCCAGTCCTTGGTGATGGCCTGCTGCACGTACTTGGAATCCGTGTACAGATCCACGGAACAGGAACGGGTCAGGGAATCCAGCGCCGTGATCACGGCAAGGAGTTCCATGCGATTGTTCGTGGTGTTCCGGTAGCCCTGCGAAAGCTCCTTGCGATTGTCGCCGTAGACGAGCACCGCGCCATAGCCGCCCGGTCCGGGATTGCCCAGACAGGAACCGTCCGTGTAGATGGTCACCCTGGTCACTGGGCTTCACCGCCCTCGATGTCGGTCAGTTGCGTGAAAATCAATGTCAGCACTATTTGCAGCTCCCGTATCCAGTCGTCCCGGTCAAAGGACGGCAGAAAATGTTCTGTTGTCAGAGATTCGACGAATGCCTCGCCAACGGCCCGGCGCACCAGCGGCGGAAACACCACCACGGCCTGTCCTTCCGCCGGGGAAAGCCCGATGTACAGGGTCTTTGCATCCACCTCGGGCGACTCCACAGGCCCGGCAAAGACCTGAACCCGGGCCACGATGCCGAATTCGTCCCTGACCGTCCTGATGAAGGAACGGACGAAATCCTTGTCCTCGTCCGTCATCATGCCGGTCTGGTCCATCACGGCGCTGTCCCGGTTCAGCCGCTGGATCACCCGCTTGTTGTTTTCCGTGAACGCCCACACCACGGCAGCGAAAACGAGCAGCAGCAGCAGGCTGCGCACGATTTTTTCCTTGGGCGTTTCCCCGTGAACCCTGGGTATGTTGATTCGCATGGCGCTCCCTTTGGTCAGCCGTATCCCGGAATCGTACATTTGCCCGGGATTTCGCGCAAGCACGGCGCAAGACATGGCTGTCCGGGACCGAAAGGGATCAGTCCTCGAAGACCAGACGCTTGATGATCACGTTGGACACCAGCATGCCGCTCTTGGTGAGACGCAGCCTGCCGTGACTGATGCGGACAAGATTTTCCCGATGCAGGGCACTGACCAGAGCTTCCCTGCGCTTGACCAGATCGTATCCGGCCATTTCGCGGAACGCCTTGAGGTCCAGCCCCCGGGTGGTGCGCAGACTGAGCATCACGGTCTCCCGAAGCCGATCCGTGAGGGACAGATTCTCGTATTCCATGCCCACCAGTCCGCCGCGCACATAGGCGTCGTACTCGTCCATGTAGCGGGGATTGGAAAACCGGCGGCCGCCGATGGTGGACACGGCCGAAGGACCGAGCCCGAGATAGTCGGAGCCGTCCCAGTAGCCGGAATTATGCACGGACATGAAGCCCATGCGCGCAAAGTTGGACACCTCGTAGTGCAGGTATCCGCACGACTCCAGATATTCCGCGCCGTAGATGAACATGCGGCCCTGCTCGGTCTCGGAAGGCAGGACCAGTTCGCCGGAATCGCACATCCTGCCGAACACGGTTTCCGGCTCGATGGTCAGGTTGTAGGCGGAAATGTGCTCGGGCCGCAGCTCGGTTATCTGCTTGAGCTGGGCCAGCCAGCCAGCGAGCTTCTGGCCGGGGAGTCCCCAGATCAGGTCCAGCCCGATGTTGTTGAACCCGGCCTGCCGGGCAAGCTGGAACGCCTGCATGGCCATGCCTGCGGAATGCGGACGGCCGAGAGCGGCAAGTTCCGCGTCCACGAGGCTCTGCACGCCCATGGACAGCCGATTTATCCCCATGCTCTGCAAGGCCCGGAAATAGCTGATGTCCGCGGCGGAATCAGGATTGGCCTCCAGCGTGATTTCCATGCCGTCCTGAAAGGAGAACGCGGAACGCAGCGCCTTCATGATCCGGTCGAGCTGATGCGGCGGGATCAGGCTGGGCGTGCCGCCCCCGAAATACACGGTGCGGAGCAGCGGCCTTTTCAGGCGCTTGCCCCAGAGCGCGATCTCGTCGAGCAGCAGCTTGTGATACCACGCGAATGTGGTCGGCTTGAAGGCCTGGGAATGAAAGGTGCAGTAATGGCAGCGGCTGCGGCAGAACGGCACGTGAATGTACAGAAGCAGGCCCCGGGGAACGCTTTTGCGCACCGGGCCGGACTTGTCGGGCCGCGCCGCCTGGGGAAAGGCTGGCGTGGTCGCCACGGATTCGCCGTAGATTCTGCCCACCCGCTATTTCCCGGAATCCCGATCCTGAAAGAGTTGCAGCGCGCCGTACGCAAAATACGATCCCGTGATCAGGATCAGCATGTTGGTGAACGGCTCAACCGACGAGTCGGCCAGAATGTTGCGCAGTGCGCCCATCACCGAACTCACGCTGTTCAGCAGCATGAGGATGACCAGCCCCCACGTGGCGAGCCGCTGGCGTTTCCACGTGAAAAAGGCCAGCACGGCATACACGAGCACGGCCAGCGCACTGGCCAGCCCGGCCTGATCCATGCCGAACTGCGAAACAGTGATGATTCCGTTGATCACGGACACGGCCACGAACGCGACAATAACCACCTCGCGCCTGAACAGGACGGACAGGCGACTGGACTTGATCTGAACCATGTTATGCCCCGAGTTCCTTGTGATACCGCTCGTATTCGCTGAACAGGCATCCGCAGTACTGCTGACGATAGATGCCCCACTCCCGGGACTGTTCGATGCCGCTCTTCCAGCCCTCGCGAAAATCCCGGTACAGGAACCGGGATTTCGGGGTTTCCAGATCGCGCCCAAGACTGGCGATCTCGTCATGCTTCTGGAATTTGGAATACAGGAGCGTGGTGGTGAAAAAGGAAAAGGCTCCGCGCCGCGCTATCTGCGAAGTGCGTTCCATACGCCTTGAATAGCAGTGGAAACAGCGGTTGTTCTCCCGGAAGGCAATGTCGCGCACCCAGTCCTGAGGACGGTATTCGTCGTCCTTCACGATGACCTTGAAGCCGAGGCGCTCGGCCACTTCCAGACATCCGTCGCGCCGCTTCAGGTATTCCTGAAGCGGATGAATGTTGGGATTGTAGAACAGCCCCGTGACCTCGTACCCCTCGTCCTGAAGCGTCTGAACAGTGGTGATGGCGCACGGGCCGCAACAGATATGCAGCAGAACCCTTTTATCCATGGCAAACTCCGCCCGAAACGCCGGGCGGTACCAGTTTGAGCGGAATCGCAATGCTTGTAAAGCCTTTTGGGGATCAGGGAGTCGGGACCCCGTCCGCGTAGCGATCGACCAGCGCCCTGTATTCGTCCGTGTCCTTGAACCGGCGCAATTCCTCGGAAAAGCAGGTCACGAACGCCTTGCTCACGGTCTTGCGACTGAACAGCGGATACAGATCGCGCACGCCGATGTCCGGGCCGACCTCGACGATCCGGCCCTGAAGCTCGAGCCTGTGCACCAGCCACAGCCCGTTCAGCCGGTCGCTGAGCACATAGTCCACACGACGGTTCACCAGCTTGCGGAAATTGGTTTCGTCGGAATTGACCACATCCACGGCAGCCGAGTTGTGCAGCCGAAGCATGAACTCGTCGGGATACGCATACCCCCGAACCGTGCCCACGGTACTGCCCGCAAGTTCTTCCGGGGCGCTGAATTCGAGATTTTCCCTGTTGGCGAAAAGGCAGAACATCTTCCAGCGGGCCTCGGCCACAGGTTCGTCCGGATACAGAAACAGGTTTTCCCGCTCCTTGAGCCTGACTCCGCTGACCAGCACGTCAATATCGCCGTATCCGAGCATGGAAAGGCCCCGGGACCACGGCAGTCTGTCCGCCTGCTGAACCTTGGCTCCCATGCGCCCGAGAACCGCGACAGTGACCTCGTAGGCCAGTCCCCGGGCCTTGCCGGACTGCCCGAAGTATTCATACGGCGGCCACTCGTCCAGACCGACCCGAAGCGGAGGCTGACAGTACGCTTCCCCGGCTAGCCCCCGGGCAGGACACAGGGCCAGACAAAGGACCAGCAGCCATGCGGACAGGAAAATTCTGATCATGCCCGCAATCTAGCAGGTTCGCCGCATTGCAGGCAATGAGAATCCCGAAGGCAGGGACGGCTCGGCGCAGGGCCGAACCGCAGACTACAGGATGGACAGGGATTTCGGCATGGGCGGCATGGCTCCATGCTGGGTGCAGACATAGGCCGCGACCTGCGCTGCTTTGGCGTGCATCTCGTCCAGCGGCAGCCCGACCAGCATGCCGAGGGTCATGGCCGCAGTGAACGCATCGCCCGAGCCGATGGTATCGCCCACGCGCACCCGAGCTCCGGGCAGATCGGATTCCGCATCCCGAGACAGGACCAGACTGCCCCACGCCCCGCGGGTCAGCACGACCAGCTTGAGATCATGGCGTTCCATGAGCCGCCGCATCACGGTGCGTTCGTCACCGCTCATGGAAAACATGGCGGCAATGGCCGGAAGCTCCTCGTCGCTGACCTTGAGCACGTCGGCAACGGACAGGGACTCGCGGATCAGGTCCGCGGAATGGAAATTCTGACGCAGATTGGCATCCAGCACCTTGAGCGCGGAACCGGACGCGGCCAGAAAATCGCGAATAGCGGTTCTGGACTTCGAGGAACGCTGGGCCAGAGTACCGAAACACACGGCGTCACAGGAAGCCGCGAACTTCAGGTCGCGGCTGAAGTCCAGATAGTCCCAGGCCACATCATCCGGAAAGACATAGGAGGCCACGCCGTCGCGATTGATGCTCACGTCCACCCAGCCGGTGGGGCGCTCCGGGTCCACGGACACGTGCGACACATCCAGTCCCACGCCGGACAGGAGAGCCAGAGCCTCGCGGCCAAGGGCGTCGTCGCCAACGCGGGACATGGGCACGCCAAGGCCGCCCAGCGCACCGAAGTGATATGCGAAGTTGGCGGGCGCACCGCCCAGCTTCCGGGTATCGGGCAACACGTCCCACAATATTTCGCCAATGCCTGCGGCAGTGAATCGTTTCATCTTTCCTCCAGAGGCGACCTTGTACGCGAAAACCGCGCAATGCTCAACGCACGTTCGCGCTTCGATCCCGCACGAAAAACGGGGAGAGAAACCGATTTCCCCTCCCCGACGTGTCCATGCGGCGAAAAGCCGGAAGTTATTCCGCGCTCACGGTGGCCAGCACGCCTTCATTGTCACGGGTCACGAACAGACGCGCGACGGACGCCATGCCCGGCCCCATGGTGGCAACGATGAAATCCCCGGTGCCAAGGTTGTAGTCCTCCCGTGCCGGGGCAAAGTAGTCATCCGTTGCCACGGTTTCCAGCGGGTCTTCGGTACGATACAGAAAGAGCTGCTGCCCGGGCACCCCGCCCATGAGCCGCATGTCTTCGGATGCGTAAGCCATGATGGTTTCTCCTTTCCGGATTGATGATTCGGCTAGGCAATGACCGCGTCGTCGTCGCACAGGATGGCGACCGCGCCTTCCGGGTCGATGAGACAGGCGCCGGCGGACAGCATGTGGTCCACGAGATGCGCGGCCTTTTCCGGTACCCAGTCCACGAACGCCTTGACTTCCTGCCCCTCTGCCAGCCCCACGGCATGGCGATGGTACACGAAGCACTTGCGCGCCCCGGATTCATCCAGAGGCAGGCCGGTGTGGAACATCCACGTGATGCCCAGCCACTGACGCGATTCCGTGCCCTTGAGCCACGGATACTGTTCACCCGCGTAGTCGCTGGACTTGAACTCCCGAATGTTGAGCAGCTCGTTCCACTGGTGCGGCCCGACCACGGCAAAACGGTGGCCGTCATCAGGCACATCGTTGGCGTTCAGGGTACCGAACGCCTTGAGCACCTTGTCCCTGGTCAGCCCGGTGTCGGCCTCGGGCAGGATGTTGGCCGAGCCGTCCAGCTTGGCAATGAGCATCTCATCCACTTTGCGACCCAGTGCCCAGGCCCCGGCATCGATGGCGACCTGCTTTTCATCCTGATTGTTCTTGAGCTCGTCGAGCCTGTCGATGTACTCGGCCGCGTACCAGTCGGACAGGGTGCACGCCACCGTGGCATGGCCGAGATTCATGAGCGGGACATTGCCGTGGCGCGTCTTTTTCCCGGCCGCGCCCTTGCCGGTCTTCTGAAACACGCACTTGGACCCCACAACACCCTGCTGCAACCGCACGGTGTTGCGCATTCTGGACCCTTTCTGCTGATAGGCCGAGTGCACCTCGCTGGCGTACTGGACCACGAATGCCTGATCAATGCTCGTGGACATGTCTGTCTTCTCCTGTTTCATGTTGATGAGGTGCGGGTGTCCCGGGTCATTCCGCAGCGCGGGTGCCGCATGGGCCGCCTGCGGTCCGGGGCCGTGTTCCGCACCATACCCCGGGGAATCCGGCCCGGACGAAACAGGGAAATCCGAACACGAAACCGGGCAGGAAAAGACACTTGACAGGAAGGCGGTCGAAAAGGCCATGCGCAAAAAAAAAGGGCCGCCGCGCCATGAGACGCGGCGGCCCTGCCGTTTCAATCAGGGTTATGCAAACGTGATGTCCGTGTAATCCAGATCGCCGTCTTCCATGGTCACCGAGGCAATGGTCACGGCAGCTTCTCCGCCCAGACCGTCCGCATCGAAAGACAAGGTGCCCGCTTCCCAGATAAAACAATTTGTTCCTGTTATGTCCTGGGAATATGTGAAGAAGTGTGAGGAATCCCAAGTGGCGTTGGTATAGCCGAAAACCGAACTCGAAAACTCGAAGCTGTCGTTGGCATGGCTGAAATCCGTGACCGTATCGCCACCCTCGGTGGTCGCGGAATAGTAGACCCGGTCACTGCCCGTGCCCGTGGAGATGTTGTCCTGTCCTTCCCCGCCGAACAGCTTGTCGTTGCCAGCGTTGCCGGTCAGGATATCATTGTCAGCTGCTCCCATGAGCGAATCATTGCCTGCACCGCCAATGATTTCGTCGCTGCCTTCACCGCCGGTGATGGCGAAATGCCCGTCGTTTTCCAAGGAACCGTCCCAAGAGAACGACGTATCCGAAACAAGGCCACTGGCATCCACAACCAGGGTCTCCCCATCGGCCACAAGTGAATCCTGCGTGGTGATGTCCACGGAGGTCATGTTCTCCATGTCAGGGGCGATGGTGATCATCTCCACATTGGTCACGCCATCCAGCAGGCTGGAGTTCGAGGATGTCGTATAGATAAAGGTCAGCACATCCGTGCCATCCCGACCGTTCACCGTGTCCGAATTGTCCAGCTCCTCCCCGAAATTGAACGTATCGTTCCCGGCCCCGCCCTTGAATGTGCTTATTCCGCTTCCGGCATCCATGATGTAATTGCCGTCGTTTTCCTGACCGTCCAGAGTCATGGCCTGAGTGGTGCCAACCGCGTACAGCCGCAAGGTTTCCCCGTCAGCCACAATGGAATCCGCAAGCACGAACGAAGTGGCAACATCCCCGAGTTCGATCTTTTCCACGTAGGTCACCCCATTCAGGTCGGTCACCGCGTTGGAGCCTTCCACATGCACGTAATCGTATCCATCCCCACCGTCTATCCGGTCGTCCAAGGTCAGACTTGTGCCCATGTCAAAGGTGTCGTTGCCAGCCGCGCCGAACAGGGTGTCATTGCCGCCGGTCTCGGAAATGAGCTCGCACCAGCTTGAACCGACAAGGGAATCGTCCCCGCCACCGCCGAAGATTTCCACCTTGTCCACGCCGGAAGTCCAGTCCAGAAACGTCAGGCCGGACAGGTCCATGCTGCCGCCAGCCGCGTCAAAATCGATCTTCAGGGTTTCCGAGGAAGCGGATATGGCGCCATTGATCTCCAGAGTCTGGCCATCCATGATCGTATCCGTGAACCACACGTAGGCACCCTCACCGATATACAGTTTTTCGATTCCGGTCAGGCTGGTCATGGCGCGGGCATCCACACTGCCATCCATGCCCGCATCCAGTGCATCCTCGGTGCCGCTGCCGCCATCCAGACTCATGGCTCCCACAAGCGTGTCACCAAAGGTTATGTAGTCGTTGTCTCCGCCGGTATTGATGGAAGTGAAGGCGTTGCTCGTGATGACCATGTCCGCATGATTCGAACCGATCAGGCCCTCCATCTCCTGCAGATTGTCTTTCGAATTCGTGCCGTAACCGTCGTTGTAGACCTGATCGTATCCCAGAGTCAGGTCGGCCTCGATGCCCGAGGTTGCATCGGCATAGGAGGCAAAGTCCGTGCCGTCCCCGCCCATGAGGGTATCATTTCCGGCCCGGCCCTTGAGCGTGTCGTTCCCGTCCAAGCCTGCAAGGAAATTGTCGTTTTCATCGCCCCGGAAATCGTCGGCAAACTCGGACCCCATCAGGACCTCGATGCTGGACAAGGAGTCGGTGCCACCCTCTCCATCCGAAGCCGTGCCGCTCGCCAGATCCGCGACCACGCCGGATTCCGCGTTCACGTACAGGGCCGCGTCGGTGCCAGCTCCGCCGTTCAGGGTGTCGTCGCCTGCCCGGCCTTCCAGAGAGTTGTCTCCGCTGTCGCCGGTCAGGGTGTCGTCGAACATGGAGCCGGACAGCCCCTCGAAATTGCTGAACGTGTCCACGCCGTCGCTGCCCATGTCCACCGTGGACTGGGTCAGGTCCGCATTCACGCCAGCCCTTGCGCTGTGAAAGCCGAGAATGTCCATCTCGCCGGTGGAACCGCTTCCCCCGTCCAGATTGTCGCTGCCCAGACCTCCGTCGATGAAATTGTCCGAAGCATCGCCCACGATGATGTCGTCATGATCGGACCCGGTCACGTCCTCGATGGAGATCAGGGTGTCCGTGCCGCCCATGCCGTCGTCGGCCGTTCCCCCCGCCAGATTCACGTTCACGCCGGCCGTGGAGCTCTCGTATCCCACATGATCGTCGCCGCCGCCGCCTTCCATGGTGTCATTGCCGATCCAGCCGCTGAAGTCGTCGGATTCGTCATTGTTGCCGACCATGGAGTCGTTGCCGTCGGAACCTTCGATGCGCTCGACATTGGTCAGGGTGTCCAGAATGTCCGTACCCGAAACTTCCCAGTGATCCTGATTCCAGGTCACGGTCAGGTCCACGCCCTCGACCATCCAGTAGGACACGGAATCCCAGTCGTCCCCGCCGTCCACGGTGTCGTATCCCAACCCGGGCATGAATTCCTGATCGCCTGTCCCGCCCGTGAACTGGTCGTCATGATCCGAACCGATGATCTCGTCGATGTTGCTCAGGGTGTCGGTCTGCCCGTCCACGGTCACGGTGCCGGACCCGTCAGCAAGGTTCGCCACTATGCCGGTTTCGGAAAACTGGTAGGAGACCACGTCCCACCCGATGTCCGAGACATCGTCATACGCACTGCCGCCGTCGATCTGATCGCTGCCGCCCCGGTCGATGAAGATGTTCACCTTGCCGGAATCGCCCAGAAACGTATCGTTCCCCGTGGTGCCCTGAATGCCCTCGATGTCGGAGATGGAATCCGTGTACGAACCGTGCACCACGGTTCCGGCCTGAAGATTGGCGTTCACGCCGTCGGCCCCGGACTTCCAGTAGCTGGCCACGTCCAGTTCGCGGTTGTCGATGTCGTTGTCGCCGCCGTCCAGCGTGTCGTTGCCACCCTGCCCCTCGAAATAGTTGCTGCCGCTGTCTCCGGTGATGCTGTCATCGTACTGCGTGCCCTCCACGTCCTCCATCTGGTAGACGGCATCCGTGCCGCCCTGCCCGTCCGAGGCCGTGTTCTGGGACAGGTCCACGTTCACGCCGGTTTCCGCGTCGTAATAGGACAGGGTGTCCCGTCCCGCGCCGCCCCAGATGGAATCGTCGCCCGCGCCGCCGTCGAAACGGTTGTCTTCGGCGTCGCCCTTCAGGGTATCGTCATGATCCGAGCCGTCCACGGCCGCGATGTTGACCAGTTCGTCATGATCGCCCCAGCCGTCCACGGCCTGATACGAGCCGCCGAAATCCGCGCCGGTCAGGTCCACATGCACGCCCGTGGGGTCGTAGTAGTAGCCCGCGAGATTCTGGATGGAACCGTCCGTGGAACCGCCGTCAATGGTGTCGTTGCCAGCCATGCCCACAAACGCGTTCCACTGATCCGCAGCGCCGTGGAACACGTCCGCAAATCCGGACCCGACCGCCTTTTCAATGGAAGTCAGGGTATCGGTGCCGCCCTCGCCATCCGTGGCGTATCCATCGGACAGATTGACTTCCACGCCGGACGTGGCGTGGGTGTAGCGGACGCGGTCGCTGCCATCGCCGCCGTCGATCAGGTCATCCCCGGCCCGGCCGTCGAAATCGTTGTTCCCGGAATCGCCGGTCAGATAGTCCTGATGCGCCGAGCCTTCGACCCGGTCGATGTTGATCAGGATATCGGTACCGCCCTCGCCGTCCTGCGCCTCGTCAAGATGCAGATCGGCAGTCACGCCGGATGCGGCGTTGCGATACACGGCCCAGTTGTGCGTGCTGGTCCCGCCGTTCAGCGTGTCGTTGCCCGCGCCGCCTTCGAGCCAGTTGGTGTTGCCGTCGCCGATCAGGGAATCGTCATGCCCGGACCCGGTAACGGCTTCGAACCCGGACAGGGTATCGGTGCCACCCGCGCCGTCCGAGGCAATGCCCGTTCCCAGATTCACGACCACGCCGTTGTCCGCGGCAGCGTAGCAGGCCGTATCCGTGCCTTCCCCGCCGGTCATGGAATCGTTGCCCCTGCCGCCGGAGACGGTATCGTTCCCGGCCCCGCCATCCAGACTGTCGTTGCCCGAACCGCCGATGATCAGGTCCTTGCCGCTGCCGCCAGTCACGGCAAACTTGCCGTCCAGCTCCGCGGAACCATCCCAGGACAGGCCGTTGACTTCGGTCAGCATGGCGCCGTTCACGGTCAGCGTCTTCCCCGAGGCCACAAGGGAATCCACGGTCGTCACATGGGTTGCGGCATCCGCCAGATAGATGGCTTCGATGTTGGTGACGTGATCCAGTTCGTTGTCCCCGGTTCCGTTGTCCTCGTAGGACAGGGAATCGGTTCCGGCCCCGCCGTCCAGCGTGTCCTGATCGTTCAGGTAGGACGACATGCTGAACATGTCGTCGCCCTTTCCGCCGTACAGTCCGTTCGCCGCATCGTCCGCGCCGGAGAAGACATCGTCCTTGTCCGTGCCGATCACGGATTCGATGCTGATGAGCTCATGCAGGGAAGTGCCGTCCGTGGCCTCTCCGGTCTGCAGATTCACGGAAAATCCGTTGGTCATGCCGGAATAGTCCAGGGTATCCACATCCGCGCCGCCATTGTACACGTCGGTTCCGGCCCCGGCCTTGAGCAGATCATCGCCGGCTTCGCCAAGCAGTTCGTCGTCGCCGGTGCCGCCGTCCATGGTATCGTTGCCAGCGCCGCCGTACAGGATGTCCGTGCCAGCGCCGCCGAAGAGTTCATCGTTGCCCTCTCCACCGTCCAGCACGTCGTCACTTGCGCCGCCGTCCAGCGTGTCCGCGAGCTTGCCGCCCGTGATATCGTCCTGTCCGGAACTGCCCGTGATGTCGAACGAACCGTCCAGCTCCGCAGAGCCGTCCCAATTCAGGGACGTGGCGGATGCGCCATTCACGGTCAGGGTCTGGCCCGAGGCCACAAGGGAATCCAGCGTGACGACCGTGGTCACGGCCGCGCCCAGCACCACGGTTTCCACATTGCTCACGCCGTTGAGATCGGAGGAGGCCGAGCCATTGTCCGTGAATTGCAGGGTGTCGGTTCCGGTTCCGCCGTTGACCGAATCCGCGGAAGTCAGAGACTGGCCGAAATCAAGCAGATCATTGCCTTCCCCGCCGTCCACCACATCGTCACCGCCGTTCCCGGCCCTGAGCGTATCGTTGCCGCCAAGCCCCATCAGGTCGTCGGACTGCGTTCCGCCGATGAACTCGTTGGCTGACGCGTTCCCGGTCATGGTATTTTCGTAACTTTCCTGCCCCGTGACCTTCCAAACCGTATCCTCGAAGGTCTCGCGCGTTTCCTGATCCCCGGTCTTTTCGTAATAGGAAGGCGAAGCCTCCAGATTCACGGTCAAAGGCCCTTCGAAAACCTCGTTCAGATTCAGACTGGTCCGCTCCTGCTGTCCGGGATCAGTGCCCTGGTCGTCATCATCGTCATCGTCTTCAGGTTCGGGTGGCGGCTGGGGCGGCTGCGCCTGCGGGTCCTGAACCGGCGGCTGGGGCTCCGGAGCAGGCGGCAGAGGCGGAGTCGGATGAGAAAAGAATGTCTGTGTCACATCGAACGGCATGGGCATCTGCAAGGGATTACTCATTACGGGCACTCCGGACGGAAGCTGGCCCGTCTGTCCGGGCTGGCCGGGCTGTTCCTGCTCCTGCTGCCCGGGCTGTTCCAGCTCCTGCTGGCCGGGCTGCTCCAGCTCCTCTTCTTCACCGAGGGGTCCACCTTGCTGTTCGCCTTCCTCGTCCTCTTCGCCTTCCCCCTCACCCTCGCCTTCCTCGTCACCTTCGCCTTCGCCCTCTTCGCCGCCCTCGCCCTCGCCTTCTCCCTCACCTTTGCCTTCCTGCCCCTCGTCTTCCTGCTGATCCTGCTCATCTTCCTCGAAATCCGGAACGCCCTGCTGCAAGGCCTGCGAGGAAAGCTGCTGGAACCGGGCCAGATCCTGAGGCGAGGCCTGCACGACCGGGCCGAGGCCGATGGGCGTGGCCATGACCATGCCGCCGGTACGGGTAATGACCTGCACAGGGCCACCGGCCACAGGTTGCACCATGACCGGCTTGCCGTCGTATTCGAGGACCACGTGGGCTTCCTGTGGGCCGATCTCGTGGGCCGTGGTGGTGCCGCGAATGCCGATGGTGGCCAGCGGCGATTCCAGGCTGAATCCTTCGGGGTTCAGGTCCACGATCTGGCCCGTGACGGACCGGAACGTGCCCTGCACCATCTTGACCACCATTTCCCCGGCCTGCTGGTCCGGGTCGAACACGTATTCGTCGAGATGCACCTTGGAATTCGGTCCCTGAGACAGCAATGCGCCGTCCTGAAACGAAATTTCCACAGCGGATTTGGCTCCGGTGGAAATCACGTCGTCCACGTAAATGGGACTTCCCTGAGTCAGTACTCGGGCTCCGTCAACGCCTTCGGCACGGGCTTCCCCGTGGGCGATGGTAACGGTTCCGATCTGGGTATCGGCTTCGGGCATGGGCACCTCTGGAAATGGATTTTGCTATAATATATAGCACACCCCCCATAGTCCGACAATAGAAAATCCTTCCCGTCCCTGCCCCGCTCAGCCGGGACATTCCCCCGGCTCCACGCCCATTCCGCATCACACCCGCAACTCCATGACCTGAATCGTCAGCATGTTGCCGAACCCCATCAACCCGGCGAATCGACAGAGCTTTTCATCCACGTCAGTACCATGACCGGCCCGCATGCCGAGAATGCGAGCCTTGCCCAGTCTGCGCGTCTCGGCCCGAAGCCAGTTCAGATCGCGACGCAACTCCAAAAATACGGACTTTCTCCACGAATGCATTTCCAGATGCAACTCCACGGCGTCCTCCAGTTCCCGGATTGCCGCGTGACCATAGATGGCATCCCCCCTCCACAGCTCCAGCCAGCGATACCCGCAGTCCGGCACATGGGCCATGCTTCCGGGACGCGACGCCAATTCACGGACGCTCATGAGACCTCCCGAAGGGATTGAAATCATTGCTGGATCGGGACGGACGCACAGCCGGACCGGGCTGACGCAATCCCACGCACAGGTACCGGAACGCGTCCACGGCATGGCTGGTCCAGTCATGCAGCGGCGTGGCGGAAAAGTCGTTCATGCGGTCGTTGAACATCCGCCGATAGTTGCGCAGGGCCTCGATGCCCCGTTCGCAGGCATTCCGGTCGAACCAGCACAGGGGCAACGTGGTGCGCACCGCATTGATTCCGTCCTGCACCGGAATGTTCGGACAGATGTCGAACCGGATGCCCAGCGATCGCGCGGTTTCCAGCCGGGACTTGCCCGTGCCCAGCTCGCGCACGCGGATATCGTGCGGCGCGATGTGCTGGCCGAACTTGTAGCCTTTTTCATCCAGCACTCTGGCGTAGTGCTCCAGCCCCTGCCCATGCGCCTCGTAATAGTCCACAAGGGCGAGCACGCCGCCCGGCCGGGACTGGGCAAACCAGATGGACGTGGAATCGCTCATGCCGAGGTCCCACGCCGTATGCACGGGCAGGGACGGATCGTGCGGCACGTCCGTGATGCGGCCCTGCCGGTCGAGGTCCGCCATGATCGAACCGAAGTACGCACCCCGGATCGCGGCCGTGAAACTGCACTCGAACTCCTGTTCGTACTCCTCGGGACTCATCTCCCGGCGAGCGGCTTCCAATTCGGCAGGATCAAGCAGCCCGGTTTCCGAAGCTCGGTACATGGCTGCAAACCAGTCCGGATTCTTCCGCGCCCGGGTCCATATCTCGTACAGAGCGTTCTTCCCCTGCGGCGTGCCGATGAAGAGCGCCCAGCCCTTGCGGTCGGACAGGGCGGGCCGCACCACCTCGGACCAGACGCGATACGGCATCTGGGCCACCTCGTCGAACACCACGCCGTCCAGATACAGACCGCGCAGGGAGTCCGGATTTTCCGCGCCGAACAGCCGAATGCGCGCGCCGTCCGCAAAATCCGCGCGCAGTTCGCTCTCGTTGAACTTCACGTCGCAATCCGGGTTGCCCCGGCCGCAGTACTGCTTGAGATAATCCCAGACAACGGCCTTGGCCTGCTTGTAGAGCGGCGCAATGTATGCGCCGCGCCAATCGTCCACCCCGGCCTCCCGGGCCGCGCGGATCAGACGGTTCACGGACAGCACGGTCTTGCCGAATCGACGATGGCAGACCAGCACGGAAAACCGGGCAAGACTGCGCTCGATCTCGGCCTGATGCGGCCGGGGAACATACAGCGTATCCATTTGACTGACATCCTTGTTGTTGACGGGCCTGAACGGTCCGGGTATCCCCAAACCATGCGAGTTCCCGTTGTTTCCCTGTGTCTGATTCTCTGCCTGCTGGCAGGGCTTTCGGGCTGTGCCGGACAGCGCCAGCCCCACCCCGGTGCCACCCCCGACCCGGCCCGGTCCGAACGCATGCAGCGCGAAGCCGAGGCTGCGGAGGCGCTGGAAAAGGCCATGCAGCTGTATCACAACGGCGAATTTCTGGATTCCGAGGCAGCCGAGGCGTATCTGAGCCGGGCCATCGAACTGGACCCCACCGAATTGCGCGCCCGGTATTTCCGTGCCCTGACCCTTGCCGCGCTGGACCGCGAGCCCGAAGCACTGGAAGACGTGAACGCCATTGTGGAACGCAAGCCCGACGACCTTTCGGCCCGGTACCTGCGCGGCGTGCTTCTGTTCCGACGCGGGGACTTTCAGGCCGCGCTTGCGGATTTCTCCCACTGCGTCCGGCTGGACTCGGGGCTGGCCGAAGCCTATGCCCAGCGCGGGGCAGCCTATGCCAAGCTCAAGCGCTACGAGGATGCAGTGGACGACTTCACCCAGTCCCTGGCCATGTCGCCAGCCAATTACGAGGCCTATTTCAACCGGGGCCTCGCCAACATGGTGCTGGAACGCAACGAGCAGGCCCTGCACGACTTTTCCCAGGCCGTGACCCTGCGTCCCGACTCGCTTGATGCGATCATGGCCCGGGGCGAGATGCTCCTGCGCCTCAAGCAGTTCGCGACTGCGGCCAGCAATTTCCAACGCGCCGTGTATCTGGACCCGGCAAGCCATGTCGCGCTTTCCAAGCTGGCGGAATGCCTTGCCGGAACAGCCCGCTATGCCGAGGCTGCCGAAGCCGTGGCCAAGGCCGAGGCTCTTGCCCGGGCCGAGGACGATACCGAGGCCGAAGCCGGATACCGTACACGGTTCAGGACCTATGCGCGTGCCGCGAAGAATCCGCCCGCGCCCGAACCTTCCAGGCCGTCCGAACCAGCCAGCCCGGCCGAAACTCCGGAGCCTGCGCCCGCATCCTGATCCGCTCATGACCGGAACGCCTGAAGCACGAGACGGATGGTGATTCCGGCCACGGCCACGGCACATCCCCAGACCATGCGCTCCAGCGTGCGCAGCTTTTCCGCATGCGTGGGACAACGGCGCGACTCGTTGATCTCCCGGATGGCCTCCTGAATGGCCTTGACCCGCTCGTCGATGCGGATCAGCAGCGGCTCCAGATCGGGCCTGATTTCACCGCTCACTTTCCGCCTCCATGCATTGCCCCGCGAATGCCGCGCACGGCTCCGGGCAGATAGTCCCCGATCTTCTTCACGCCCAGCACGGCCGCCACGATCCAGAAGGTGATCCTGAGAAACCATTCGGGCAGGGCCTCCCAGGCCCGAAGCACTTCGGACGCGGCCTCGGGACAGAACCCGGACCAGATGAAAAAGCCGATCCAGGCAAAGAACAGCACGTCGTCCTTCCACCCCGCATTTTCCAACTGCTTCATCTCCCAGTCGTGATTGAATTCCCGATCCGACCTTGCAAGGCGCATCCGATTCTCCATGACAGCCTGCTTCACTTCCTGCTTCTGCCGCATGTGCCCGGTCACGCCTTCCACCGCAGTGGTCAGCAGTCCGGCAATGGCAGCCACGATTCCCACAGCCATGCGCGCTCCCGTTGCTGAAGGTTGTCTCTCCGGTCTCAGGCGAGCATAGGCCCGATTTTTCATGCAGGGCCGCACCGGGCGGTGCGACCGTGAAAAAGGCATGACAATCCGTGTTGACACGCCGGAACAAAGCGGGCCCGGAGGCACGATCTCCCGCGATGCGCGTGACGAAAATCCGGATTTCATGATAGGTTGGCGGGCATGGAGACAAACACCGTACTTTTCGCATTCGGCCTGACCCTGTTTGCGGGGCTGTGCACCGGCATCGGCAGCGCGCTCTGGCCTTTTTCACGCGCCAGACCAACACCCGGTTCCTGTCCCTGTCCCTGGGATTTTCCGCCGGGGTCATGATCTACGTCTCGTTCGTGGAAATCTTCGGCAAGGCCAGAGACGCACTCACCGGCAGCCTCGGCCAGGGCCCGGGAACATGGGCCACGGTGATCGCCTTTTTCGCGGGCATCGCGCTCATCGCCCTGATCGACAAGTTCGTTCCCAACTACGAGAACCCGCACGAACTCCACTCCATCGAGGAAATGGATCAGGGACTGGAAAACCTGCCGAAGAACGAGGCCCACGACTTCGGCAAGCTGCATCGCACCGGCATGTTCGCGGCACTGGCCATCGCCATACACAACTTTCCCGAAGGACTCGCCACATTCACGGCCGCACTCACGGACCCGGCCCTCGGCATCGCCATTGCCGTGGCCATCGCCATTCACAACATCCCCGAGGGCATCGCCGTGTCCGTGCCCATCTTCTACGCCACGGGCGACCGCAGGAAGGCGTTCCTGCTCTCGTTCCTGTCCGGCCTGTCCGAACCCGTGGGCGCGCTGTTCGGCTATCTGGTGCTCATGCCCTTTTTCACGCCCACGCTGTTCGGCGTACTGTTCGCGTCCGTGGCCGGAATCATGGTCTTCATCTCACTGGACGAGCTCCTGCCCGCTGCCGAGGAATACGGGGAGCATCACCTGTGCATCTACGGCGTGGTTGCCGGCATGGGCGTGATGGCCCTGTCCCTGCTCCTGTTCCTGTAGAACCGGGACTCGACAGAGCCGGTTTTTTGCGCCATGTTCCGAAACGGCCCTCCCCTGCCGGGGCAGGCAGCCCAACAATCTCCAACAAACGGCAACACGATGACCGAGACACGTTTACCCGGCGAAATTGCAATCTTTTTCACTGGCGGCACCATAGGCATGTGCCCGGTCAAGGGCGCGCACGGTGTGGCCCCGGGCGGGAATTTCGAGAACCTGCTGAGCGAGATGTCCCCGGACGAGAACCTGCGTCTGCGGCCCATCGACTGGTCGGACAAGCCCAGCCCGCACATGACGCCGCAGGACATGTTCCGGCTGGCCCGGGACGTTGAAGCCGCACTCGCCGAAGACTCCGTGCTTGGCGCGGTCATCCTGCACGGCACCGACGTGCTCGTGGAGTCCGCGTACATGTGCGATCTCGTGGTGGACTCGGACAAGCCCGTGATCCTGACCGGGTCCATGCGCTACTATTCCGAATCCGGGTACGACGGCATCCGCAACCTGATCAATGCGGTGCGCGCCTGCCTGCTGCCCCTGCCCCCGCGCACCGGAGCGTGCGTGCTCATGACCGACCGGCTGTTCGCCGCGCGCGAAGCGGTCAAGGTCAACTCCCTGAACGTGGGCGCCTTCGAGTCTCGCGAGGCTGGCGTCGTGGGCTATGTGGCCGGCACCTCGGTCGTGCTTGCAGGCTGCCCGCTCTCGGCACGGCCCAGACACAAGATCAGCCCGGCTGCCATCGAGCCGGACGTCATGCTGCTGACCTGCTACACCGGGATGAACCGATCACTTATCGATCATGCAAGAAGCCTTGGAATCAAGGGACTTGTCATTGAGGGCTTCGGTGCCGGAAACGTGCCGCCCGCCATTGTCCCGGCCATTGAGGACTGCATTCGGAACGGCATTCCCGTGGTGCTCGCCACCCGCTGCATCGAGGGCGGAGTCTGGCCCGTGTACGGCTACCCCGGCGGCGGGGCCGACCTGCTGGACAAGGGCGTGATCCTCTGCGGCAGACTCGGCGGTCCCAAGGCGCGCGTCCGACTCATGTGCGCCCTCGGACTCACTCGCGACATGAACGCCATCCGCGAACTCTTCGAGGAGGATTGAGGCAGGCCTCCGGCGGCTCAAACCCTTTGAAAAGGGTTTAAGAATCCTGAACTTTCCGGTTCTACGCCGCCTGCAAGGACAAGGGAGCTTGCAAGGCCCGTTCGGCGGCGTAGTTGAGCGCGGAAGGGCCTGACTTGCCCTGTCGAAGAACAGGACTCGGGGAAACAGGCAAAGGGAAAAAAGAAGTCTCTCTCTTTTGAAGCCACCCGTTTCGGAAATTTGAAGAGGCCGGAAGCATGTCCCGACAGGGCATGCATCCGGCCTCTTCAAATTCCCGGAACGGAATGGGGATCCAAGGGGCCTTGCTCCTTGGCGGGTCCGGGCGGCGCCCGGCCCCCCGGGATGGTCGCCGAAGGCATCGAAAAAAGCCGCCCTGCGCTTGCAGGACGGCTTTTCGTTTTTCGATATGCCGGATCAATCTCCGGTCTGCATTCTGCCGATGAGTTCCTTGAGTTCGTTGGCAAGCCGGGCAAGGTCTTCGATGGCCTTGCTGGACTCGTGCATGGCCGTGGCGGTTTCCGAGGAAATGATGTTGATCTCGTCGGTAGCGCGATTGACCTCGTCGCTGGTGGCGGACTGTTCCTCGGCCGCAGTAGCGATGGAGCTGACCTGCTGGGCGGACTGATCCACCACGTTCTGGATTTCCTGCATGGCCTGTCCGGCCTTGATAGCGAGTTCCGTGCTCTTCTGGACCGCGCCCACGGCGTCGTCGGTGGCGCGCACGTTCTGACGCGCCCCGCTCTGGATTTCGTGGACCGCGCTGCCGACCTGCTTGGTGGCGTCCATGGTCTTTTCCGCAAGCTTGCGGACCTCGTCGGCCACGACCGCGAATCCGCGTCCGGCCTCGCCAGCCCGGGCCGCTTCGATGGCCGCATTCAGGGCAAGCAGATTGGTCTGGTCCGCGATATCCTCGATGACCTGCATGATTGCACCGATGCCGTCGGCCTGCCGGTCAAGATCGGCCATGCTGGCCTTGAGCTGTTCCGAGCGCTCCTCGACCTGCCGGATGGAAGAGACGACTTCCTCGACCAATGATCCGCCTTCGGAGGCCATCTCGCGCATGGAATCCGCGTTTTCCGCAGCATCCGAGGCATTGCGGGCCACCTCCAGAACCGTGGCGTTCATCTGCTCCATGGCCGTGGCAGTTTCGGCAACACGTTCGCGCTGCACCTCGCTGCCCCGAGCGGCCTGTTCCACCTGTGCCGCGAGTTCATCGGCAGCCGAGGACAATTGTTCGGCAATGGTTTCGGAATCCCGGGCCACGGTCACGATGGCTTCGTGCTGCTGCATGGCACGCTGTTCGCTCTGCTTGAGCTCCGTGGTTTCGGTCAGGATCGTGAATGCGCCGATGAGCTTGCCGTCCAGATCCTTGAGCGGAGCGGAATCCACCAGCACGTGATATTCGCGCCCCTTGCGGCTGGTGCCCGAACTGGGAACGCCGATGCAGGCTTCGCCCGATGTCAGACATTCGGTCAGGCCCGTGGTTCGCGAGGCATCGCCGTACAGGAATTCGCTCATCTTCATGCCGATGAAATCGGACGGCTCACCCTCCATCTGAAGCAGATCGAGTTCCTGCTGATTGATGAAGGTGATGCGTTCGTCCAGATCAACCACGATGCAGGGCTGGGTCAGGCCCATGAGCAACCCCTGGGACATGCCGAGCTTGATCTTCATCTCCCGGGTCATGTCCTGAACCGCGTGGATGGTCTTGCCGATGCCGTCGTCCACGGCATAGTCGATGGTGGCGTCGTAATTTCCCTTTGCCGCCTCGTTGGAGAAATCGACAAGCTGCCGCAGCGGGCGAACCAGCAGATTGATCATGATGAAGATCACCAGACTGGCGACCAGCACGGCAACTGCGGCGATGATGCCACCCGTGGTCATGACCTTGACATCCACCCCGTGCATCATTTCATGGGCAGTCATGGAAAAGCCGTAGTACCAGCCCCACGGCTCGAAATAGCGGAGAAAAACGGCCTTGTCCTCGCCCTGAAAATCATAGCGGACCACGCCGTGCGTAACGCCCTTGAAGAATTCCCAGGCCGGGTATTCGGAAAGCTTCCTGCCTTCCAGAGAGGGATGCAGCGTGAACACGCTCTTGTCGTTGTAGATGAACCCGTACCCCTTGCCTCCGATCTTGGCGGCCTCCACGGCCTTGTGGAATTCCGGGGTAAGAATTCTGCGGCCCACGTAGATCACGCCCACGATGTTGCCCTTCCAGTCCTTGAGCGGCTTGTACGCGGTCTGGTACCAGGCGTTCACCACGTAGGCGATGCCGTAGTAGGTCTCGCCCTTCATGATGGTCTTGTACACCGGGCTTGTATCCGGGATGTAGGTGCCCACGGCGCGCTGGCCGTCGAGCTTCTTCACGTTCGTGGAGATGCGCAGGAGCTTTCCGGGCAGGACCTGAAAAATGGTGGCCGTGCCGCCGACCTTGGCCTGAACCGAATCCACGAGGTCATAGTTCTGGAAGACCTTTCTGGTGCCGAATTCCAGGGAAGGAATCGTGGCGGACTCCTTTTCCTTGGTGATCTGGTTCACCAGAGTCACGGAAACCGTATCCTCCAGATTGAGCCAGGGCGCGCCCTCGGCCTGAATGGCCTCCTCCATGAGATTGAGATCGGTCCTGACCTTGTCCGCCAGCAGATTGTGCTGCATCTCCATCATGGAATAGATGGACTCGGCAAATGCCTTCATGGATGTCTGACCGAGCGTTTCCAGTGAAGCCTGCACCTGCCAGAGCAGGGCCCCGGTCAGCAGGACGATGGACACCGCGACCATGCCCGCTGCGCCGAGTACAAGCTTGTAGCGAAACGACATTCTAGAGAACAACGACATAGCACCCCCGATGTTGATGGCTCCAACCGCCAGCGGCATTGTTCACGAAAAAAACCTTTAATGACTTAATTCACTTGTAGATAACTTGTAACGCAAGTGTCAACGTTCGCACGTTGATTGGCCGATCAAAACAGCAGGGGGGAAAGCGCGGCACAGGCCAACACCACCCAGAGGATGTCCACGCCCTTGCGCAGGGCCGCGAGCGCAGCCAGCGTGAAAAGCACCTCCAGCACTCCCCAATGCACGTCCATGGCAAAGCGGACGGTCACGGCGGCCATGAGCCCCACAAGGGTGATGAGGCTGCCGTGCAGCACGCGGCGCGCCACGGGCGATGCGGCCAGCCTGTCCGCAAACGGCGTGACCGCGCACAGAAACACCAGCGACGGCCCGAACACGGAAATCGTGGCCAGAATCGCGCCGGGAAATCCGGCCACGGCATACCCCACAAAGGTTCCGGTGATCACGATGGGCCCGGGAGTGAGCTGGCCCAGAGCAATGCCGTCCATGAACGTGGACTGGGACATCCATGCCCGGGCCTCCACGACTTCATGCAGCATCAGGGGCACGGACACATACCCGCCGCCAAACGCGAAGCTGTCGATCTTCATCATGAGCGCGGACAGGCCGAGCAGCTTCGGATCGATCGCGGCCAGAATCGCAAGCAGGCCGAGCAGCCCGGCCAGAAAGATCACGGCCCAGCGCAGATTGGCCCTTGCGCCCGAAACGTTCGATGGGGGTGGTCCGCCCTGATCCCGGCGAAACAGGAACACGGCGAGTGTGCACACCACGACCAGAGCAAGCACCGGGTCACCCTTGAATCCGAGCCATACCCCGGCAAGCACGGCAAGCAGCCATGCCCGGGCCGAATCCAGATACTTGCGGGAAAAATTGAATGCGGCATTGCCGATCAGCGCAATGACCACGAGTTGCAGTCCTGCGAATCCACTTCTGATCCAGACGATATCACGGGCCGAGAAATAGAGGACGGTCAGGCCGAGCATGAGCAGGAACGCAGGCAGGGCGAACCCGGAATAGGCGGCGAGCGCCCCCGCGCCTCCCCGAGCACGCAGGCCCACGTAGGCAGCCATCTGCATGGCCGTGGCCCCGGGAATGAGCTGGGTCACGGACATGCCCAGCCGAAAGGTGCCCTCGTCGAGCCACTCATGCCGCTCCACGGCCAGCCTGCGGATGTAGGGAATCATTGCCGGACCGCCGAATGCGGTCAGGCCGAGGCGAAAAAAACGGAAAAAGAGTTCGAGCAGGGAAGGCTTGATCATGCGTTCCTGCATGACACGGTGACCAGCGCATGGCAACTGTCGATCCGTCATCCCGGTTGAGAAAACGGTTCCCGCCTGCTACAAAATGCCGGAGTCCGCAATCACAACCGGGATACGCCATGTCCTTGCAAACGCCTTCCACCCTTGACCGTGTCGCCCGCATCTTTCTGTGGGCCGTGCTCGTGCTCGGTCTGCTCTGGCTGCTTCAGCAGCTTTCCGACGTGCTTCTGCCGTTTGCCGCGGCATTGGCGCTGGCCTACATGCTCAACCCGCTGGTTTCGCTGGTGCAGCGCGGGGTGAAGAGCCGAGGCGCGGCCGTGGGCCTGACTCTGGTCGGCGTCGTGGGCGGCCTCGGAGCAACCCTGTGGCTGGTGGTTCCGGTCATGGGCCGGGAGTTCGCGCGCATGGGCGCCCTGCTCAAGGGACTGGTCGGCAATTCGGAGCTGGCCCGCAAGGCCGCGGCCAGCCTGCCCCCGGACCTGTGGGAATGGCTGCGCGAACTGGTTCAGCGGCCCGAAGTGCAGGAATTCTTTTCGGATCAGGGATTCGTCAAACTGGCCGAGACAACGGCAAAAAAGGTGCTGCCCGGAGTCTGGGGCGTGATTTCGGGCACGGCGGACGTGGTTCTGGGGCTGGTGGTGATCTTCGTGGTGCTGCTCTATCTGGTCTTCCTGCTCGCGGATTTCGGCAGGATTCGAAGCGGGTGGAAGGACTATCTCCCGGAACGCTACCGCGATGCGACCGTGGAATTCGCAAACGAATTTCTGGACACCATGAACCGCTATTTCCGCAGCCAGTTCCTCATCGCCATGCTGACGGGAATCCTGCTGGCCACGGGATTCGCGCTCATAGGTCTGCCTCTGGGCATTGTTCTGGGACTGGGCATCGGCCTGCTCAACATCGCGCCCTACCTGTCCACCATCGGCATCCTGCCCGTGGCCTTTCTCGGGGCCGTGAACGCGCTGGAGGCCGGCCATTCGGTCTGGCTGGGAATGGGGCTGGCGCTGGGCGTCATGGCTGCGGTGCAGGTGATTCAGGACGGATTTCTGGTGCCGCGCATCCAGGGCAGGAGCATGGGCCTTTCCCCGTGGATGATCCTGCTTTCCCTGTCCCTGTGGGGCAAGCTGCTGGGTTTTCTGGGCCTGATTCTGGCCCTGCCCATGACCTGCCTGTGTCTGGCCTACTACCGACGCTGGCTGGACAGCGCGGGTTCAAGGCCGAAACCAACGGAATGAATCCGGATCACTCCGCAAACTGGACAAGCGGAAGAATGAAATGGAATTCGTTGGCCCCGTTGCGGTAGCTGTATCCGACCTTGCCGTGATGCAGTTCCACCACCTGCCGTACGAAATAGAGTCCCCGGCCTGATCCTTCCTCGCGCTGCACGTTGTCCGCGCGGAATCCGGGCTGGAACACGGTCATGGGATCGTCAAGCTTCAGGGGTGCGCCCGTGGTGGTGACCCACACCTTGACAGCGGGAACCTCCTTGCCGAAGAAATCCTTGATGATCTTCCAGCCGTAGGAAAGATGCTTGCCTCTGGAGCCATCCGGCAGGTTGCCCTCCTCCGTGTACTTGACCGCATTGGAAAAGAAATTCGCCACCACCTGGGAAATCAGGCCCCGGTCCATGACCACGCGCACCACCTGATCCGGCGGGCCGCCCAGTGCACACCCCACCTGTATGCCCCGGTCCTCGAAACTCTGGGCATAGCGTTCGAGCTGCGGCTCCAGCACATGGGTACGCAGGTTGTAGGCATGCTTTTCCAGCACATACCGACCTTCCTCGAAATGCCGCTGCCTGAGCAGGGTCTCCAGAAACATGCTCGTGGCTTCGTAATGGCGGTAGATTTCCTGATACTGGGCCTCGATGCCCGCCGTTGTCCGGGCCAGGGAGTTCCCGGTCCGGATGCAGTCGTCGCTGCCGCACTCGGCCATCAGGGCCAGCACTTCCTGCACCTGAAGATGCAGGTCCTTGATGCCGCGCTGCAATCGGTTGAAATACAGCTTGAAATACATGTTGGGCACGATCACGTTGTGCCCGATGTCCTGCACCAGATTCTTGATGAACGTGATGTGCTCCCGATTCCGGGCCCGAATGATGCGATGATGCAACTGGAACCCGATGCGGTTCACGTATTTTTCCAGAAACAGTTGGACATGGCCGGGCAGATCCCGGCAGGGCGAAAGCTGGAAATTGCCGATGATGTTGTGGGGAGGTTCAAAGGGGAGCAGGTCCGTGTACCCGGGATTGCAGGGAATGGGGATGAACATCGTGTCCCCGGCCTGAACCGGATGCTCGCGAAAGACTTCGTCCCAGCCGCGCGTGGACGGATGGACCGAGGACGGTCCCGAGGTCCCGGCAAGGGAAAAGGTCTCCTCGTCCTCCAGAATGTAGATGGCGCTGTCCAGATCGAACAGGATGCGGGGCAGCATCATGCACACGGCATAGAACATCTGCCGACCGCGCAGCTCCTGACTCAGCTCGAAAAAGATGTTCAGGGCCCGAACCTGAACCATGGAGAAGTCGTACCCGTCATAATCCGCCAGCTTGTCGCGGATGCGTTCGGTCACGTATTCGAAGCGTTCCTCGTCGCTGGACAGATAATGATACGGCTGTGCGATTTCGCCTTCGGGCGGGCCTGATCCGGCCATGGTGCCTCCGCTGCGGATTGAACAGGGGTTTGCTCGATTGTGCGAACTATACAGGCTCGCGAAAGGCGTGACAAGGACAAGCGGAAAAATCAGAACACGATGGCAGCGGCGCGCACCGGGGAACCGTCTCCCCCGGCGATCTTCAGAGGCAGGGCCGTGAACACGAACCCCTCGGACGGCAGTTCGCCCAGATTGGCCAGATTTTCCACGGCCACCAGCCCGGCGCCAAGCACCAGTCGATGCGCCGCGAAATCCCGGCTGTCCAAAGGGTCCGGACTGGGGAAGTCCATGCCGATTCCCTTGAGGTCCAGCCCGGCCAGATACCGGCAGGCCGTGGGCGTCAGGTACTTGTGGTCCCGGAAATACTCGGGCGCCCCCCATTTCGCGTCCCAGCCCGTGCGGATGAGGATGAAGTCCAGCCCTTCCATGCCGGCCAGAGGCGCGAAATCGTCCGCATCGATGAACCGGTTCGGGCTGTGCGTCAGGTCCAGCACCGCGCCCCAGCCCGCAAAGTTTGCCGGGCCGAGCCAGTCCATGGCCGGGGCCTCCGCATGCATGTGCGCGGCAATGTCCACATGCGTTCCCGAATGGGTGCTCATGGACAGATTCGTCAGGGAATACCCGTCCCGCCCGATTTCGCGGACGCGTTGCACGGAAACGCCGTCATCACCCGGATACACGGGCATGTCCGTGACCACGGTGTGGGAAAGATCGATCACGTGCATGGCTCTTCCTCCTTCAGGAAAACAGCAGCGCATTGGGCCGCCGGGAAATCGACATGTCCGGCCGCACGAGTTCGCACAGATTCTCGCGCATCGCGCCCATGGTGGTTCCCTTGCCCAGCCGGGACAGCAGGCTGTGGCCATAGGCGAAATTGGCCGCGTAGTAGATCAGGAACTTCCGATACAGCTTGATGGCGCGGGTCGGGTCGTAATGTCGCTCCAGACTGTCGCACACGCGCAGGCCCAGGTCCAGATAGGGATTGTCCGATTCCGGCACGCCGAGTCCGGTCCACTCGGCGAACAGCCACGGCCGGGCAACGGCCATGCGGCCTATGGACACGCCGTGACAGCCCGTGGCCTCCAGCATCCGGGCACAGTCATCGGGCAGACACACGTTGCCGTTGCCGATCACCGGGATGTCCACGGCCTCGCGCACCAGCCGGATGTGTTCCAGCTCGGGCGGCCGGGTCCGCCTGTCCGGGGCGACCCGGGGATGAAACACCAGACAGTCGACCCCGATTTCCTGAAAGCGCCGGGCCAGAGCCACCGCGCCCGAGGGATCGCTGTCCCAGCCCGTGCGGAACTTGACGAACATCGGAATGTCCACGGCCTCGCGAATGGCCCGGACCACGGCTTCGGCCCGGTCCGGATGGCGGAGCAGGTCGGCCCCGGCATGGCGCTTGACCACGCCGGACACCGAGCACCCCATGTTCACGTCCACCCCGAAGAATCCTTCCCGCTCCACGCGTTTCGCCGCCTCGGCCATTTCCCGAGGATCGCCGCCCATGAGCTGGCACACCAGCCGAGGCAGTTCCTCCTCGCGCCAGCGGAACACGCTCGACCGCGACGGCTTTTCCGTGGGCAGGCCCCGGGCCGTGCACATCTCCGTGAACAGCAGGCCGCACCCGCCGTATCCGTCCAGCACCTCGCGAAACGCCACATGTCCCAAACCGGCCATGGGCGCGAGCCACAGCCGGTTTGCCACCTGCCTGCCCCGGATTTTCAGGGGCCGGGCCAATTGCGCCACAAGCTCGGGGTCAATCGTCTCGAAACCGTTCATGCCCAAGCCTTTACGGCCTTTGCCCTTCCCAGTCCAGCTCTCCGAATAATTTGAACTATCATCCTTTCGTGTCTTTGTTGACATACGTTTTTTAAATTCGTAACAACAAACACCCTTTCAACCACAAAACGGAGTGTTCCATGAAAAAACGCATCGTCTTCACCCTGATGTTCGCTCTGGCCCTGCTCTGCGGTCCGGCCTCGGCACACGAATTCCTTCTCAAGCCCGTGCAATGTACCGCACAGAAAGGGGCCATTGTTCCGTTCAGCGTGGTTTCCGCACACGTATTCATGATCAGCGAGGAAATGGAACCTCCGGCGCAGGTCGAAGTCGAGATGCTGCTGGCCGGAAAGAAGACCGCCCTGTCCCTGACTCCGAACGAAGTGCTCATGACGCTGGACGGCCGCGTCGAGCCGCTGCATGAAGGCACCGCGATCCTTGCCGGACACCGCAAGGGCGTGATCTGGACCCAGACGAAGCGCGGCTGGAAGCAGGCTTCGAAAAAAGGCCTGAAAGGCGTGATCCACAGCGGCAAATACGAAAAATTCTGCAAGACCCTGATGACCGTGGGCAAGCCGGACAACGCATACGGGACCGTTGTGGGCCATGCTCTGGAAATCGTGCCCGTGACCGATCCGACGCAGGCAAAGCCCGGTGACGAGATCGAATTCACCTTCCTGTATCAGGGCAGGCCCTTTGTCCCGGAATCCATGGTCGCCACCTATGACGGGTTCACCCTCACGCCCAACACCTTTGCCTACTTCACCGAGCCCTACGGCGAAGGCCGGGCCAGGCTGAAGATCACGGCTCCCGGCGTATGGATGGTGCGCGTGCAGCACGTGCTGGACCAGCCCACCGAGGAGTACGACTCCCACGTCATGCGCGCGGTTCTGGCATTCGAGGTGAAGTAGATGTTCCGGATCATGAAATTCGCCGCCGTTCCGCTCGGGACGGCGGTCCTTGTCCTGACACTGACCACAGCCGCTCTGGCGCACGGCATGAACTACCACCTCGTGGACGGCACCGCCGCGATCGGATTCCGTGCGGCGTTTACCACGGGCGAGGCCATGTGCTTCTGCGAAACCGAAATATTCGCTCCCGACGAGCCCGAGTCCTATGCCTCCGGCCTGACGGATCAGGAAGGCAGATTCTTCTTCCAGCCGGATCGGCCCGGGGAATGGCGCGCCGTTGTCAACGGCGGCATGGGCCACAGGCTGGCCTTTGCCTTTCCTGTGGACAACGCAGGACATGCCTCGCGCCCGCAGGGTGACACGGGCGACGTTCCCCTCTGGATCAAGGCCGTGTTCGGTCTGAGCCTTCTTGCCAACCTCTTTCTCGGCCTCGGCCTGTTCCGAAGACGACCCTGATCAGGCCGCACACCTCGAGGTCCGGTCCCGCTCCGGCGGGACCGGACCGCCGGGAATCCGCCGACGTTGACACCGGCCCGCGAATTGGTCACATAAAAATGTTTTCATTCCTTGGAGGGATTCCCCATGAAACGTTTTGCATTGCTGACCGCGCTGTGCCTGATCCTGCTTCCGGCCCTTGCCCCGGCCCAGCCCCTGCCCGTGGTCACGGGCATTGAACCCGTCCAGTATTTCGTTCAGCGCATCGGTGGCGACATGGTGGACGTGTCCGTCATGGTCGGTCCCGGGGACGAGCCCCACAGCTACGAGCCCAAGCCCAGCCAGATGACTGCCATTGCCAAGGCCCGGCTCTACGTGGCCATCGGCGTGGGATTCGAAAACGTGTGGCTGCCCCGATTCAAGGCCGCCAATCCCGATCTCGCCGTGGTTCAGGCCGACATGGGCATCACCAAAATGCCCATGGCCGCGCACAGGCACGGGCACGAACACAAGGCCGAATCCGGGCACGGGCATGCCAGCCTCGACCCGCACATCTGGACCTCGCCCGCCCTTGTCCGAAACATCGCGCGCACCATCCACCTTGCCCTTGCCAAGACCGACCCGGCCAATCGCAAGGCCTACGAGGCCAACTACGAAACCTTTCTTCAGGAAGTGGACCTGCTCGACTCGGACCTGCGCCATCTGTTCGCCAAGGTGCCCGAAGGCGCGCCCTTCATGGTCTATCATCCGGCATGGGGCTACTTTGCCCGGGAATTCCACCTGAACCAGATTCCCGTGGAAAAGGAAGGCAAGGCGCCCCGCCCGCCGCGGACTGGCCGAGCTCGTGGACTACGCCCGGGCAAACAGCATCCGCGTCATCTTCGTCCAGCCCCAGTTCTCGGAGAAATCAGCGCGCATCATTGCCGACGCCATCCACGGCAACGTGATCAAGGCCGACCCCATGGCCCACGACTGGGCCGACAACCTGCGAAACGTGGCTGAAGCCTTTCGCAGCTCGTTCGGACAGTAAGGCCTTCGGCGACCCTCCCGGGGGGCCGGGCTCTGCCCGGACCCGCCAAGGAGCAAGGCCCCTTGGATCCCCATCTGTTTCCGGAATTGGAAGAGGCCGGCGGCATGCCCTGTCGGGACATGCCGCCGGCCTCTTCCAATTCCGGAAACGGGGAGACACGAAAAAACGTTCTTCTCCTTGCCCGTGTCCCCTGAATCACGTTCATCGACAGGGCAAAACGGACTGTTTCGCAAGACAGCGGGAAGTCCCAGTACGGTCAGACGCAAAGGATTCCTGAGCCGTTGGCGGCAGCCCGCTACTTCTTTTCCCCGAGTTTTCCGACATTCACGACAACGGCGTCGCAGCCGCGACGGATTTGGAACACGAGTTCCCGGTTCCGTTCATGGGCCTCGGCGCCTGCGCGATGCAGATCCATGAGTTGATCGAGCCGCACGGTTCCGGCCTGTTCCAACACGTCGCCGGGCCGGATTCCGGCCTTGTCCGCACGGGAGTCGCGCGTCACGGCCTCCACGAGCAGGCCACCGCGTCCGGTGGAGGAAATGGTCATGCCCATGCGTGACACATAGGTATCCGGGCTGTGGAAGAACACGTCCGCCTCGGCCGAATCGAACTCGCCGCCACGCCACGGCATGACCGTCAGAATGCGCGCCCCGGGATCGAACCGCCGGATGCGCCGGGCAATGCCCCAGCCATGTTCCACATGCCCGGCCCCGGCAATCACGAGCACGGGCCAGTCATAGCGTCTGTGCAGATTCACGGCCTGTTCCGCCATCTTGGAATCCCACACGGACTGGGCCAGCAGAAATCGGTCGCGCCGGGCCGGATCGTCCTCGCCCGGCTCCCCGTGCTGCTCGAACACCTTGTCGAGCATGGGTATCTGGTCCATGGACGGCATCACGATCTGCTCGGGCAGAAAGGTTCGTTCCTCATCGGTCAGGCGGCCCAGCCCTTCCCGCCCGATCTTTCGGGTCACGGATGGTGGCACGTTCAGTCCTGCCACCGGAACGCTGTTTCGCCGGGCGATTTCGAACAGGGGCGAGAACAGGGGAAAGGGATACCCCCACCTTGTTTTCCATTGCAGTTCCTCTTCCAGCGCCGCAACTTCCACCTGTCCCTTGCCAAAATCGTCCAGAATGTGCCGCATGTCCACGGCCACCATTTCCAGACCAAGGGAAATCGGTTTTCCCGAATCGGAAAACGCTGCGAGAAGGGCTTGCTGAACCTTGTGGTCCCCGATGTTCCGGTGCCCTTCACCGACAAGGATATACTCGGCATCATTGGCCATCTTCACCATTTCCGTGATCGCAAGACGCTCACCGTCCCTGGAGATGAAGTCGCCCCGCTGTGGCAGGAACGTCACGTCCAGAGGCGGCGGTGCAACGGTCCTGACGCAGGCCGAGGCCAGCAGGGAAAGGGACAGAATCAGCACCGGCAGCAAAGGCCGGAGGGTTCCGCAACATTCTTTGCGGTCATTCATGGATCGCTCCGTTGTTTTTTCAAGAAAAGCCATGCACGAGGCATGCGAATGGCCATGGACAACCCGGCGTCATCCTGTTGCGGCGGCTCGGGCAGGCCGGCCGGGTCGTTTCCGGCCAGAAACGCGGCGACTGCCAGAATCATGGCATCCGGGATGTCGTCATGCGCCACTTCCCTGACCAGACAATCCCGACGCACATCAGCATGAAAATCTCGTGCCCCGGGGATCAGGAATTCGAGGATGTCGAGCCGCTCCTCCACGCCGGAAGCATGCTTTTTCGAGTGAAGAAGAGGTGCGCCGACAGCCAGAGCAAAGCAAAGCTCCGGATGCGACTCCAGCACGTTTGCACGCGCTTCCGGATGCAGGGCAAGAAAGGAATCGACATCCTTTATCTTCGGTGCAATCATCCATGATTGCTTGGAAAAACCCTTACCGACAACTTGCCGATTTTTCTTGTTCGCCTCGGCCCACGACGTACAGTCCAGACAAAGTCTGGACATTGGTGAAAAGATGCTGGAGCTTCTTTTGCCGAGCAGCTTGCGGGCCAGCCGGTCCGCATCGCGCGCAGGAAGATCGGGGCCGGGAAGGCCGATGGGGATGTCCACCCAGATGGAGGCTGCATCGGCATGGGCAAGCCAGAGGGAACCGAAGTCCGGGTAGACATCGCCCCCGGACCAGAGTGCCCTTCCCTGTCCGCCTTCGACCCGGACGGCAAGCCATCCGGCGCGGCATCCGTCCACGCCAACGTGTTTCATGCCCGGCAGGATACCGGGACGCAGTGATCATGGCAATGCGGATGCACGGGAAAACAAGGCAGGAAAACACCGACAATCAGGAGGATCGCCCGAACCGCTGATCCATGAGCATGACGAGATGATCCCGTTCCCGGACAAACGCGGCATGCGCGGTGCGCACGCCCTTGTCCATGCCACAGGCCACGGCAAGTTCCCGGGCCCGGGCCGCAGCCCTGTGCGCGCCCACGGACGTGCATACGCTGCCCAATGTCCGGGCAATGCGCGCGGCCTGCTCCCGTTCCTCTCCGCCAACGGCCTGTTCCAGCTCCCCGGTCATGAGGTCCAGCTCGCGACGCGCGGTTTCCAGAAATCCCTGAAACGTGGCGGCGTCCACGCCCACGTCCTGCATGGCCTGCTCAGGCTCCCACACCACATCGTTGCGCGAGGAAGAGGAATCCGCAGCAGTGGGGCCGGACGCCGCCTCCGCCCCCCTCCCCGGACTCCGCAGCCACTTTCCGGACCGGATCCGCAGCAACCGCATCCCGCTCCCCGGTTGCAGTCGGCGGTTCATCCGTTGCCCCAGCCACATCCCCGACCAGCCGATTGATGATCCCGGTCAGCTCGATAAAATCCACGGGCTTGGCCACGTATGCGTTCATGCCCGCCTTGAGGCACCTGTCCCGGAATTCCTTGAGGGCATGGGCCGTGACCCCGACAATGGGAATGTTCGGATTGCGGATCGGCCCGCCGCTCTTTGCCGAGCGCACGGCCTTGGTTGCGGCGATGCCGTCCAGCACGGGCATTTCCACATCCATGAGCACCAGATCGTAATGGGCCTCCTTGAGCAGGGCCAGCACTTCCAGTCCGGTGGACGCAACATCGTATTCGTAACCAAGCTCCTCCAGCCGCAGGGTGGTGACCATGACGTTCACCTCGTTGTCCTCGGCCAGCAGGATGCGTACGGGCCTGCCCAGATTCACGGGTCTGGGCGCGGGTTCGGGCGCGGGTTCCGGCGCAGGGCAGGTATGCCCCTCGGTAAACCAGACCGTGAAGGAAAACGTGCTTCCGGTCCCGACCTTGCTCTGGACGCTGACATCGCCGCCCATGAGCCGGATCAGCTTGCGGGAGATGGCCAGCCCCAGCCCGGTGCCGCCAAAGGCGCGGGTGGTCTGGCTGAAGCTCTGGAAAATGGATTCCAGAAACTCCTCGGGGATGCCGATGCCCGTGTCGCGCACGCTCACGAAGATGCCCTGATCGCGCGGATCGTCCTTTGGCCGGGCCTCGTCCGCTGCGCGGGACACGCGAATGCGCACGTTGCCCCGGCGGGTGAACTTGATGGCGTTGCCCACCAGATTGACCACGACCTGACGCAGGGAAACCGGGTCGCCGTTCACGCATTTGGGCACGTCCGCGTCAATGGCCAGATCAAGGGCCAGCCCCTTCTGATGTGCCTGCACCTCCATGCCCTTGAGCGTGTTGCGCAGGTGGAACGGCAGGTCGAAGTCCACCTTGTCCAGTTCCAGCTTGCGCGCCTCGATCTTTGAGAGGTCCAGAATGTCGTTGATGATTTCCAGAAGATGCTCGGCCGAATCCTTGACCGTCCTGAGATAGTCCTTCTGCTCCCCGGAAAGCCGGGTCTGGAGCAGGATGTCGGTCATGCCCACGATGGCATTCATGGGCGTCCTGATCTCATGGCTCATGGAGGCCAGGAACTCGCTCTTGGCCCGGTTCGCAGCAACCGCATCCTCCCGGGCGCGCAGCAGTTCCTCCTGGGACAGGCGCTGTTCGGTCACGTTGTCCCACGCCCAGATCACGCCCTTGCCCAGTTCGGCGGGGTCAATGGCCTTGGCATACATGCGGCACCAGATTTCCCGGCCACCCTTGGCCCGGAAGGTCTGTTCGGTATAGAACTCGCCCGAGGTTTCCAGCGCATCCCGCGACGCGCGCATGAACATGTCCATGTCGTCCGTGGAATTGAGCAGGATGAACAGGTCGCTGCCCGCAAGCTCCCCGGACGCGTATCCGAATATTTCCGCGCCCCGCTTGTTGATCGTGGAAATGACCCTGTTGCGCGTCATGGCAATGCCCACCAGACTGTTCTCCAGAATGGCCTCGAACTTGGACAGGGACTGGCGGATGCGCGTTTCGGTCTCCTTGCGCACCGTGATGTCGCGCACGTTGGCCAGAATCGCGGGGGTCCCCTTGTAGGTGATGCGGTTCATGTGCATTTCCACGTCGAACTCGTGTCCGTCGTGGGGGCGCCGCGCCTTCCACTCCACGGCCTGCGCCCGGCCATTGATCACGGAACGCCAGATCGAGGAAAGACGGTACAGGGGATTTTCCCGGCTGGAATAGTCACGGGCAAGGGAAAGCTCCGAGGCCTCGATCTCGGACACGCCGTACATCTTGAGCATCCGGTCGTTGACTTCCAGAATCTGCCCGGAGACGGAGTGCAGAATCAGGGCGTCGTGGGACGCGTTGAACACGGTCCTGAGCATGGCCTCGGATTCCATGAACTCGCGGGTGCGCTCCTCGACCCGCAGTTCCAGATCCTGATGCGCCCGGCGCAGGTCGCGTTCCAGCTCCCGCCGACGATTCATGGTCACGACCAGAAACACGATGATCGCGGTCTGGATGCCGCCCAGCACCAGCACGGTCAGAATCTCGTCCCGATATTCGGAATACAGGGTGCGGGGCCGATTGATGATTTCACTGTCCTCGGGCAGCCGCGCAATGCTGATGTTGAAATGCCGCAGCATGGCATAATCGAACATGGGTTGGGTCCAGGTGGACCGGATTACCGGAATGTTGCGCGGATTTCTGCCGGAAAGCACGTGCAGGGCCATCTGGGCCATGGTCTGGCCCTGAGCATAGTTGCTGGCCAGCATGCCCCCGATGATGCCGTGATTCAGATCGTAATCCAGCAGGCCGTAGACCGGAAAGCGACTGTACGAGGAAAGGGCCTCGGCAGCCTCGCCCACGTCCAGAAAACGGCCGTCCCTGTCCCGAAAGAAGATGCCCAGCAGCACGATGGACCCGGGCGGCAGGTTGCGGACCTGTTTCAGCAGATCGTCCGTGGTCAGATTCCCGTTGTACTGGATATCCACGCCCGGAGGAAAATCCCGAAGCTGCTCCCGGATGTTGTCGGCCCATGCCCGGCCCGACGGGGTGTAGTCGTTGACCACGAAGACACGTCTGGTATTGGGATGCAGGCGCAGAGCCATTTCCAGAGTTCCCCGGGCGTCGAATTCCTCGGTCACGCCCGTGAACAGGGGATATCCGTCCAGTTGTTCCGGCTTGAAGAAGTTCACCCCGCAGAACACCACGGGCACCCCGGGAAACAGGGTGGCGTGATAGCGGCGCAGGAACTCGAAGGCATTGTTGTCCGTGGCCAGAATCAGATCCAGAGGCGTGTCCCGGTACTTGTGGGCGAACACCTCGGCCAACTGGCGCATGTACCGTTCGCCGAACAGCACGCGCTTGGTGTCCATGTTCTCCACATGCAGCAGGATGCCCGTTTCCTTGGGCCGCAGCACATCGGTCACGGCCCGAAGCAGTTCTTCGGTCCAGTGGAAGTTCTGATGATAGGAATTGAGCAGCAGAATCTGCTTGCGCTTGCCCTGTTCGGCACGGGCAGTCCCGGTTCCCGGGCAGAGCAGGAACACGGCAAGGCAGAACGCGAAAAGAATGCGGGCGTTGTTTTTCATGGCGTGCCGGGGTTGATCGGTACGCAAGGACTGTAATCGGAAGCCACGCGTTTATCAAGCAGCCGGTTTCCCTGTTCCGCATCGCCCCGATGACAATTCCGCAGAAAAAACGGGCGGACCGCAACCCGGTCCGCCCGCAATGAATCCGATGGGCCCGTATTATCCCAGAATGGCCTTGAGGTCCTGATCCGGCGTGGAAATGGGCTTGATGTCGTAGTTCGCCACCAGGAACTCCAGCACGTTCGGGGTGATGAACGCCGGAAGCGTGGGACCGAGGCGAATGTCCCTGATGCCCAGCGCCAGCAGGCTGAGCAGGATGGCCACGGCCTTCTGCTCGTACCAGGACAGGACAAGGGACAGGGGCAGATCGTTCACGCCGCAGTCGAAGGCCTCGGCAAGGGCCTGAGCAATCCTCACTGCGGAATAGGCGTCATTGCACTGTCCCACGTCCAGCAGACGCGGAATGCCGCCTATGTCTCCGAGCTTCTTGTCGAAGAACCGGAACTTGCCGCAGGCAAGGGTCAGGACAACGCAATCCTCGGGCACCTTTTCCACGAATTCGGTGTAGTAGTTGCGACCGGGCTTGGCACCGTCGCAGCCAGCCACCAGAAAGAAATGGCGGATGTCCCCGGCCTTGACCGCGTCGATCACGGTCCCGGCCACGGACATGACCGCGTCATGACCGAAGCCGACCATGACCGAGCCCTTGTCCGTATCCGCAGGGAACCCGTCCATTTTCAGAGCCTTTTCAATCACCGGAGCGAAATCCTTGCCCACGTGCGCAGCTCCGGGCCAGCCAACAAGTCCGGTGGTGAAAATGTTGTCCATGTAGGAGCCGGGCTTCTGGATGCAGTTCGTGGTCATGAGAATCGCCCCCGGGAACTCGGCGAACTCCTTCTGCTGATTCTGCCACGCCGTGCCGTAATGCCCGTGGAAATGCGGATGCTTCTTCAGCTCCGGATAGCCGTGACAGGGCAGCATCTCGCCGTGGGTGTAAATGCTGATGTCCTTGCCCGCGGTCTGTTCCAGCAGCATGGCCAGATCCTTGAGATCGTGCCCCGACACGAGAATGGCCTTTCCGGCTCTGGCACCCAGCGGAACTTCCGTGGGTACGGGATGGCCGAACGTGCCGGTATTGGCCGCGTCCAGCAGCTCCATGGCCCGAAGGTTGGCCCGGCCGCACTCCAACGCAGCCTCCACGCACTGTTCCAGAGTCAGGTCCGTGGACAGGGTGGCGGCAAGCAGTTCCTCGATGGAGGCATACAGGGCCGGATCGGACTGACCCAGAATCCGGGCATGATCCGCATAGGCGGCAACGCCCTTGAGACCGTAGATCAGGGTATGCTTGAGGGAGCGCAGGTCCGCGTTCGGCTCGGGATCGTTTTCCGGGCTGAAGCGCTCCCCCTGCGCCACCATGTCGGCCTCGGGAATCAGGGTGGCGGCCTCGGGCCAGTCCGGGGTCACGCCCTTTGCGGCCAGCCCGCCCTTGAGTTCCTCGCGCAGGGCCACGGCCTGACGCACCAGCGGCTCGAACCGCTCGGGATCGAAATTCACGTTGGTCAGGGTGGAAAACACGGCCTCGCACACGAAGACATCGGTCTTGTCCGTATCCAACCCGGCCTTGCGCGCCTCCACGGCAACCGCAGAAAGCCCCTTGCAGAAATGGATCAGCAAATCCTGCAACGCGGCCACGTCCGCCTTTTTCCCGCACACGCCGATTCTGGTGCATCCGCCCTTTGCCGTCTGTTCGCACTGGTAGCAAAACATGATTTCCGCTCCTCTGTTTCACGGTTTGTTTCGGTTCAATGCGTCCAGAATTACAGCCTGCAAAAACAATGGAACATGATTTGAGTCAAAAAAACGGACCCTGCGGCTTCCCTTTTTGCACGAAAAAAGGGCCGTCCCTTTCGGAACGGCCCGCAACTCCTCGAATTCAGGAAAAAACTAGTCTTCCAGAAAATAGTCGATGGTGGTGACCACCCTGACCTTCTTCACTTCCGGAGTGAACTGATCCCGATCCTGAAGGCTGAAATAGCCCTGACTGGCCCTGCGGATGGACCCGACACTGGAGCCGGAATCCTGGGCAAACTGCTTGGCGGCCTGCCGCGCGTTGCGCGTGGCCTCTGCAATCATGTCGGGCTTGATGTCGTTGAGCTTGGTAAAGGCGAATGTCGGCCGGTATTCCCAGTTCTGCACCAGCATGACTCCGCGCGACACCAGATCACCGGCAACGGACATGGCCTTCTTGATCTTGGCGATATCCCCGGACCGCACCGTAAGCAGGGCCTGGGCCGTGTACCGCTGGGGAGGCCGCTGATTGGGCATGTTGGCCTGATTGTCCGTGATGCGCGGCGCCGAGGTCAGGATTTCCGCGTCGCCAAGCCCCTGTTGCCCGAGAAACGCGATCACGGCCTTCTGGGATTCCTTGATGCGCTGGTCCAGCTCGGGCAGGGTGTTGGCCCCGGCGCTGAAGCTGATGGGCCACATGGCCAGATCGGCCGGGACTTCGCGCTCGGCCAGTCCCTTGACCGTGACGTACCGGTCCTGCGCCTTGAAATCCACGAGCGCATTGCCCAGAACCAGACAGCCCGCGACCATGCCTGCGGCCAGAAACAGTCCGGCAAGAGTGATGTGAAAGGAATATTTGCGTTCCATGTTGCCTCCGGTCATGCGGATACGTTTGACGTTCAGAAATCTTTTCCAGCTACAGGGGACACCCGGCCGGGGGAAAAGTCAAGAGGAGGCCGAACGGCTCAGCTCCTGCGCCGAATGTCAGCCACGATTCCGGCCACTTCCGAAGTCAGATCCCCTTCCGGTCGATAGCCGAGTTCCCGAATCCTGTCGCAATTCACGCCGAAGCTGTAGTCGTTCATGATGAGATGGTCCACGAGCCGGACATCCAGCATGGGCACGACGCGACGGATGGCTCCCAGCACATCGTCCACGGAATGCGTCGCGGTCGCCACATTGTAGATGCGTCCGTCAAAGGCGTCCTGTGCCAGAATCACCCGGATGGCCCGGACCGCATCCCCGATGTAGGCGTACGGCCTGCGCTGATGCATGGCCGAAGACCAGATCGTCACGGGTTCGCCGCGCACGGCCTGCTGGCAGAACTTGTGCACCGCGGTGTGGTAGCGCATGACCGGAGAGACCCCGAAGATGGTTCCCAGCCGCAGCACCGCGAACCGCAATCCGTCCCGTTCCGCCCGACGAGCCAGAAAAAGTTCCTCGCCCCTCTTGCATTCGGCATAGGGGCTCTGGGGATGAATCTCGGCTTCATCCTCCTCGCGCACCTCGGTCTTGCACGAACCGTAGACGGATGTGGACGAAAGGTGCAGCAGGGGCACTCCGGCCTTCACGCACAAATCCGCCATGCAACGGGTGTAGCCGAAGTTGCACTGCTCCAGTTCCTCGCGGCAGGCAAAACTGTGCGTGGCATCCGTGTTTGCAGCAAGGTGCACCACGGCATCCGGAACTCCCGCAGCCGAGAACCATGCACCGGAGCCATGGAAATCACTCCTGATCTGACGGATGTCCGCCCTGGCTTCGTGCGGCTGCCACGCCTTTCCCGAACGCGAGGCCAGCACCAGCCGGCACTCGGCCCCGGCCAGAGCCTGCGTCAGGGCGGCGCCCACGTATCCGCTGGCCCCGGTAATCAGAATGGTCTTCACGGCGGGAACGGCTGTCATGACGGCTCGGCCTACTCCTCTCCGAACTGCATGCGATACAGCTTGGCGTACAGGTCGCACCGTTCGAGCAGTTCCTCATGCCTGCCCTGATCCACGATCCTGCCATGCTGCATGACCACGATGGAATCCGCGTTCAGAATGGTGGACAGCCGGTGAGCAATGACAATGCTGGTGCGGTCCTGCATCAGATTGTCCAGCGCCTTCTGCACGATGCGTTCGGATTCGGTGTCCAGCGCACTGGTGGCCTCGTCCAGAATGAGCAGAGGCGGATTCTTGAGCAGGGCGCGGGCAATGGTCAGCCGCTGCTTCTGCCCGCCCGAAAGCATGGCCCCGCGCTCGCCGATGACCGTGTCGTAGCCATGGGGCTGCTCCATGATGAAATCATGCGCAAAGGCGGCACGGGCCGCGTTTTCGATCTGCTCCTGCGAGAATTCGCCGGGCGCATAGGCCAGATTGTTGCGGATGGTGTCGTTGAACAGAAAACTTTCCTGAGACACGATGCCCATGTTCAGACGCAGGCTGTCCAGCGTGTACTCCCGCACGTCGCGGCCGTTCAGGAAGATGCCGCCCTTGTCCGGATCATAGAACCGGGGCACCAGATTCACCAGCGTGGTCTTGCCCGAGCCGGAAGGCCCGACCACGGCCACGCGTTCCCCGGCCCGGATGGTCAGGTCGATACCGTCCAGAGCCGGACGATCCGCGCTCTGATAGGTAAAGCTGACGTTCTTCACGGCCAGTTCGTGGAACTCCGGCTCCAGCACCACATCGCCCTGATCCTCCTCCCGGATGTCGGGATTGTCGAAGATGTCGAACACGCGCTCGGCTCCGGCCAGAGCCTGCTGCAACGTGATGTTGTAGGAGCTGATCTTCTTGATGGGCTGATAGATCAATGCCAGGGACCCGATGAACGTGACCAGCTCGCCCGGAGTCATGTTGCCATTGATCACGTACATGCCGCCCGCGTACAGCACGGCAGCGCCGCCCACGGCGGTGATGAATTCCATGATCCGCGAGGAAAGCTCGCTGGCCAGCACCTGCTTGACCAGGGTGCGGGTCAGGGTCCAGATGTTTTTGCGGAACCGGCCCTGCTCCTTGCATTCATTGGCAAACGCCTTGATCACGCGAATGCCGTTGAAGCTCTCCTGCATACGCACGTTCACGTCCGCGATCTGGGACTGACCGCGCCTGCCCAGCTTGCGCATGCGTCGACCGAAGTAGACCACGGGCCAGATGGTGACCGGCAGGATGACCACGGACCATCCGGCCAGAACCGGATCGGTGTACACCGCGTATCCGACAAGAAAGAAGGTCTGCAAGGTCTCGCGCACCAGCATGATCACGGACGGCGCGCTCATGCGCAGCATGGACACGTCGTTGAGCACGCGGGACATGAGCATGCCCACCTGACTTCTTTCGAAATATCTGGAAGGCAGCCGCACGATCTTCTTGTACATGTCGAGCCGCAGATCATTGAGCACGAACAGGCTGGTCGTGTTCATGACATAGGTCTGCAAAAACCGGAACACGCCCTCCACGCTGTACAGGACCACAACGCCCAGCACGCACAGCTTGAGCATGGACACGTCCTGCTTGACCAGCACATTGTCAATGACATGCTTGCCGATCCACAGGGTCAGAGCCGAGGCCGGGGACACGATCAGTCCGGCCACAAAGGCCAGAAGCATACGGAATTTATAGGGCCAGAAATACCCGAGGCATCGAAACAGCAGATGCCGATTGCTGAATTTGTGCAATTTTTCCTGGGGCAAAGAAATCTCCTTGATTGGGCCGCGCGGACCACGCGCTGCGATACCATGCTTCCTGTAATGACTCCGGCCCGGATAGTAAAGCCCGGAACACTGTCCGTCCCTGCCCGATCAGGCGAAAAGTCGAACAACGGCAATTCGGACTCGCCGCACCTTTTTCCACAGGGCTTCGATTCTGTTCTGGACTTTTTTTAGATTTTTCCCGAGAATGCGCCAATACTGTCAACAGGAAGGCCCGGATCGATCCGGGCTCGATCGGATACCGGACCGCAACCCGCGTCCAGCCATGAAACACACCCGGACTTTCCATCCTGCGGGCCTCGGCGCCCTGCTTCTCTGCCTGGTGATCTTCATCTCCGGGGTCTCGGCTCACGCCGAGTCCGCCAAGTACTGCTTCACCAAGGGCTATCAGGAATTTCACGCGCTCAAGAAAACGCGTACCAAGAAAAAATACCGTTCGAACTGGCTCAAGGTGGAAAAATGGTTTTCCCGGGCGCTCAAGGCCGACCCGGACGGCTCCTTTGCGCCCAAGTCCCTCTACTATCTCGGTCGGGTACACGAAGAACTCGGCGTCCAGAGCGGCAGGAAATCCGATTTCAACCGGGCCGAGGACTATTTCGGAAGGGTTGTCGCCCGGTTTCCGCGCCATGGCTGGGCCGACGACTGCCTCTACCGCCGGGCCGTGATCCGCTACAAGCGGTTGAACGACCGCAAGGGCGCACGGCAGGACCTTGCCAAAATCATCACCCAGTATCCGCGGGCGGACATGTATTCCCGCTCCAGGACCCTGCTGTCCCAGCTCGGCGGATACAAGTCCGCAGTGGCCGCGGCCAAGGCATCCCAGAAGCCCAGGCAAAAGCCGACACCCAAAAAGACGACATACCGGGCTCCGGACCCGTCCGGTCAGGCCCATCTGGATCAGGTGCGGTTCAAGTCCAGCGACGACTACACCCGCGTGGTTCTGGAACTCGACGGACGCTCCAAGTACCGCTACCAGCTTCTTGCCCCGTCTCCCAAGCACAATCGGCCCCACAGGCTCTACATCGATCTGGAAAACTCCCGGCTCGGGCACGACGTTCCGGCCAGCACCACGGTGGCGGACGGCCTGCTCAAGCAGATTCGCGCCGGCCAGTTCGACAAGTCCACCACCCGCGTGGTTCTGGATTTCCACGCCCTGCGCGAATACAAGGTCTTTCCTCTGGACAACCCGTTTCGCATCGTGGTCGATGTGTATTCCAACGGAGACGAGACCCCTGTCCCGGCTCAGGCCAGGACCGGCATCACCCCGAAAAAGGATTACCGCCCGCCCAAGGGCAGCAAGCGCATGGCCGGAGACCTGCTGGAACAGCTCGGTCTGACCGTCCGCACCATCATGCTGGATGCCGGACACGGAGGAAAGGACCCCGGCGCCGTGGCAAACGGCCTGCGCGAAAAGGACGTGAACCTCAAGTTCGTCAAGCTCCTCGGCAGGATGCTTGAGGAAAAGGGATTCCACGTTCTGTACACGCGTTCCACGGATACCTTCATCCCCTTGGAACAGCGTACCGCTCTGGCCAATGCCAAGAAGGCGGACATGTTTCTGTCCGTGCACTGCAACGCCAACCGCAACAAGCGGGTGCATGGTCTGGAAACCTACAGCCTGAACCTTGCCAAGACCAATGCGGCCGTGCGCATCGCGGCGCGGGAAAACGCAGTTGATCCGCGCAGCATCAGCGATCTCCAATTCATCCTCACCGATCTGATGGTGAACTCCAAGATCAAGGAAAGTCAGGATCTGGCCAGCGACGTGCAGAAACAGACCGTGTCCTACGTGCGCCGCAAATGGCAGGTCAAGAACATGGGCACCCGCGAAGCCCCGTTCTACGTGCTCATGGGCGCACGCATGCCCTCGGTGCTCGTGGAGCTCGGCTACCTCACCAACCGCACCGAAGCCAAACGGCTCAGGTCCGACAAGTACCTGACCTATCTCGCCCGCGGCATCGTTCAGGGAGTGATTGCCTACAAAGGCAAAATCGAACGGTATGCCATGAAATAGCAATGCCTCCGGCGGCCCCCCCCGGGGGGCCGGGCTCTGCCCGGACCCGCCAAGGAGCAAAGCCCCTTGGATCCCCATCCTGTCTTGAGAATTCGAAGAGGCCGGATACATGCCCTGTCGGGACATGCATCCGGCCTCTTCGAATTCTCAAGACGGGGTAGCTTCAGAAAAACTTGCTTCTTCTTCTTTTGCCTGTTTCCCCTGAGTCCTTTTCCTCGATAGCGCAATCGCCCGCTTTTCCGCATCGCCCTACGCCGCCATACGAGATGGACAAGTTCCCTCATCCTCCACAGGCGGCGTAGAACCAGAAAGTTTGGGAGAGTCCAGAGAACCCTTTTCAAAGGGTTCTCTGGTCGCCGAAGGCAATCACTCCTCTTTTCAGTTCGGGTTCCGGACCTTGTGGAACATGACGTAGAGCACGGGCACCACGATGAGGGTGAGGACTGTGGCAAAGGCCAGCCCGGACATGATGGTGACGGCCATGGCCGAGAAGAAGGCGTCCGCCACCAGCGGGATCATGCCCAGAATCGTGGTTGCCGCGGCCATGGTCACGGGCCGGATGCGGCTGATGGCCGAATCCACGACAGCCTGATACGGGGGCTTGCCCGCAGCGAGTTCCAGCTTGATCTGATCCAGCAGCACCACCGAGTTCTTGATCAGCATGCCGGACAGGCTGAGGAAGCCGAGCAGGGCCATGAATCCGAAGGGTTGCCCCGTGACGAGCAGACCGAGCGTCACGCCGATTACGGCCAGCGGCACGGTCAGCCAGATGATGAGTGGCAGCCGCAGTCCGTTGAAGAGCATGACCGTGGCCAGAATCATGATGAAGAAGGGCAGGCCGAGGCTGGCGGCAAGGGTTTCCTTGGCGTCGCGCGAGTCCTCGTATTCCCCGCCCCATTCCATGGTGTAGCCTGCGGGCAGCTCGATGGCCTCGATATCGGCCCGGATGCGGTTGTGCATCTCGGACGGCAACCCGGTTATCGGTTCGCAGCAGGCCGTGACGGTGAGCATGCGGTTGCGGGTGCGCAGCAGGCCATAATCGGTCACGGTCTCGAACCCGGACACCACTTCCTCCAGCGGCATCATGCGTCCGGCCACCGGACTGAACACCTGCACGTTGCCGATTTCCTCCACGGAAAGGCGTTCACCCTCGGGCGGACGGACCACGATGGGCAGCAGCTTGTCCCCCTCGCGGTATACGCCCACGCGGGAGCCGGAAAAGTTCATTTCCAGCGCCTTGGCCAGATCGGGCCGGGTCACTCCGGCGCGCTTGGCCTGCGCATCCGAGATCACGGGCTTGACAATCTTGACCGGCTGCCGCCAGTCGTCACGCACGGATTCCGCATTGCCCGTGTCGAGCATGATCTGCTGGGCCTGACGTGAAAGGTCGCGGAGCACGAGGGTGTCCGGTCCGCTGAACCGCACCTCGATGGATGCGTCGCGGCCCGGACCGAGCTTGAACTTCTTGAACTTGGGCTCCGCGTCCGGATATTCGTCGGCCACGCGCAACTTGTAGTCCGCCAGAATCGCGTCGATCTGCTCATAGTCCTTCACCTCGATCAGCAGCATGCCGTAGGAGGTGTTGGGATTCTCCGGAGGATAGGTCAGGATGAAGCGCGGCGCGCCCTGACCCGAAAACATGGTCACGGACTTGACCCGGTCGTCCTTGAGAATCTTCTGCTCGATCTCGCCAAGATCCTGGACCGTGGCGCGGATATCCGTGCCCTGCGGCATCCAGTAATGCATGAAAAAGCGCGGCTGGGTGGAATCCGGGAAAAAGCTCTGTTTCACGAATCCGAACCCGAAGATCGCAGCCACGAGCATCACGCCGAGCACGCACATGGTGGGCACGCGGTGATGCAGGCAGAAGGTCAGGAATTTCCTGTAGCTCTGATACAGCCTGCCCGCATAGGGATCGTCACCCTGCGTGGCCTTGGGATGCAGAAACATTTCGCAAAGCATGGGCGTGACGGTCATGGCCGTGATCCAGCTCATCATCAGGGAGATGAAGAGCACGATGAACAGGGAACGACAGAATTCGCCCACACTGTCCTGACTCAGACCGATGCCGGCAAAGGCCATGATCGCGATGATGGTTGCGCCGAGCAGAGGCCATTTGTTCTGATCCACCACGCCGACCGCGGCATGAAGGCGATCCTCGCCCTGCTGGTAGCGGATAAGGATGCCTTCCACCACCACGATGGCATTGTCCACGAGCATGCCCAGCGCAATGATGAGCGCGCCGAGGGAAATGCGTTCCAGGGCCACGCCCGCCATCTGGATGAAGATGAACGAACCGCAGATGGTGACAAGCAGGATGACCCCGATGAGCAGGCCGCTCTGCATGCCCATGAACAAAAGCAGGACCACGATGACGATGACCACGGCCTCGACCAGATTGAGGACGAAGGAGTCCACGGCCTGCTCCACGCGCTGGGGCTGGTTGTAGACCCGGTTGATATCCATGCCCAACGGGGTCGCGGCCCTGAGTTCGGCCAGACGCGCGTCAACAGCCTTGCCCAGATCGACCACGTTGCCGCCGGAGACCACGGAAATGCCCAAAGCCACGGCTGGTTTGCCGTTGTAATGCATGACCTGTGAGGGCGGATCGGCATAGCCGCGCGTGATGTGCGCAATGTCGCGCAGAGGCACCACCTTTCCCGTGGCCGTGTCGTTGATGAGCAGGTCCCCCAGACTCTCCACGGACGCGATTTCCCCGGTCGGGGATATCTCTATGTATTCCCTGCCCACGCGGACCTTGCCGGCGGGAACCACTAAATTACGGTCGGAAAGGGTCGTGAACACGGTATCCAGAGACAGGCCGAGCTGACTCATGCGCGCCCGGGAAATTTCAACGAACACGGTTTCCTGCTGCTTGCCCCAGAGCGTGACCTTGGCCACGTTGTCCACAAGAAGCAGTTCCTTGCGCAGAAACACGGCAAAGTCCTGAAGATCGCGCTGGGAATAGCCCTCCCCGGTCACGGCGAGCAGAATGCCGTACACGTCGCTGAAATCATCCACCACAAGGGACGGCCCGGCTCCGGGAGGAAGCTGGGCCTGTGCATCGCCCACCTTGCGCCGCAGTTCGTCCCAGACCTGTGGCAGGGTCTTCTTGTCAAAGGAGTCCTGTATCTCCACGGTCACGATGGACTGGCCCGGGTTGTTCTGGGACGTGACGCGTTTGAGCTGGCCCAGCTGCTGGGCCGCGCTTTCCACGACATCCGTGACCTCGTCCGCCACCTCGGCGGGCGTTGCCCCGGGATAGTTGGTGATGACCAGTGCCTTCTTGATCGTGAATTCCGGGTCCTCGAGCCGGGACATGTCCAGAAAGGACACGGCTCCGCCGACAAGCAGGGTCAGGGTCAGAACAATGGAAACGGTTCTCTTGCGAATGGAAAATTCCGCGAGGTTCATCCCCTGCCTCCGATGCGACCCTTGAGCACCTTCACCTTCTGGCCTTCGGACAGATAGCTCACCCCGCAGGACACGATGGTGTCGCCGGGCTTCACGCCCTGATCCACCAGAAATTCATCCCTGACAATGCGGCCGACGTTGACCTTGCGGCGAGTGACCGTGTTGTCCGCTCCCAGCACCCAGACATACATTCCGTCCCCGGGTTCGCCCTGAACCGAGGAAACCGGAATGGACACGAGATGCGCACCGTCTGCACCGGGCAGATCGCCCGACACCTGAGCGGTCATGCCCGGATGAATGGACAGCGTCTCGGGATTGGCCATGGACAGGGTCACCTGATAGGTCTGGGTCTCGGGATTGGCCTTGGTCTGAAACTCCTTGATTTTCAGGGGAAACGCCTGACCGGGATAGGATTCGAACCGAGCCTCGGCATTCACGAATCCGGTTCCTTCGCCGGAAAACGCGCGAATCCAGACCGCTTCGGGCACGTCGATTTCGATGTCGAGCGACGCGATGTCTTCGAGCTGGACAATGGCCTCCTTGGCCTGCACGTATTCGTGGTTGTCCACGTATTTCACGGCGATGGTACCACTGTAGGGCGCTTCCAGACTGGTATACTGGAGATTCAGGCGAGCGCGGCGCAATTCCTGTTCCAGAGAACGCACATTGGCCCGGCTGGTCTCGAACGTGCTTTGGGCCGCATCGAATGCAGCCTGTGCAATGGTGTCGGATTCGAGCAGGGCCTTGTTGCGCTCGTAGTTGAGTTTCGCCTCGTTGAGCACGGAACGCAGTCCCTGAAGCTTGGCCTCCAGATCGGCAACGGCAGCCTGATAGTCCCGCTGGTCCAGCATGGCGAGAATCTGCCCCTTTTTCACGAAATCGCCTTCGCGCACGTCGAACTTTTCGATCTGCCCGGCCACGCGAAAGGCCAGAGCCACTTCCCGGGTCGCCCTGACCTTGCCCGGGAATGTCCGCTGCTCCGGACCGGACTGACCGGACACCGTGAAGACGCGAACCGGGCGAATGGGGTCGGCCTTTTTCACCTCTTCCTTGCACCCGGCAAGCAGAAGGGCGACAACCAAGCAGAAAAACAATGCTTTCCTGTTCATATTCTGTTTCCTTTCATCACGTTAATCAATCAGTTGATTAGATTTCAGGTCAAAAAAAATTATGCCATGAACTGGGGAATGCCGTTTTTGGCGATGCCGCTTATGGCTTCGGCATAGTGTTCGGCTTTCTGCGGATCATCGATGTTTGCGCCGCCGCCGAGCAGATAGTCGGAAAAGATCATGCCCACGATGATGGTGAAGGTGATGTGTCGAAATGATGCCGCCTTTTCCTTGGCCATGCCGATGCGGTCCAGAAACGAGGAAAACCGCATCCATCCGTACTCGTCCAGATCCTTGCGCAGGTCGGCCAGTTCGGGCTTGTCCCGGTTCAGTTCCCGCAGTCCCACCAGATAGATGTCCCGATTCTGTCTGGCATTGTCCAGCCAGAGGTGCACGGAATTGTCGCACAGGTCGTACAGGTCCCGGGCATTGGAAATGGAGCTGTCCAGAACCGAATTCACCTCGTCCGCGAACTTGGCGAAGATTTCCCGAAGCAGGCCGGTCTTGCTGCCAAAATAGTAGGAAATCATTGCGCTGTTCACGCCAGCCTCGGCCGCGATCTCACGAATCCCCACAGTGTCGTAGGAGTTTTCGGCAAAGAGTTTGGCCGCAGCCTTGAAAATCTGTTCGCGCTTGGTCATACAGGGCAACTAATCACTCGATTAGTCACTGTCAACCGCTTTTGCGATTTCCCGCTTCTTTTTTCAATATTCCAATGGGTACGAAATGGAATTCCCACTGATCAAGGTCCGCCGGAAAAAGTCGTGCCGAGAAGGCAAAAAACTTGACTGTTTTACTAACAATTCAGGATGTTGCAATGTTCTATACAACGAAAGGCCGCGCTACTCCTGATTATCTGGACGAATTCCTTCAAACCGGGTAAGTACGATACGGCACTGCTGTACGCGAGAAAAGGAGTTTACAATTGGCACAGACGTCTATTATCCAGGCCATGGGTGGCAATTTCCTCGGAAATGCCCCGGGATGGTACAAAAAGGCCATTCTCGGTTTTCTGGTCCTCAACCCCATTCTGCTCTACACGGTAGGCCCGTTCATCACCGGCTGGGTGGTGATCGGAGAGTTCATCTTCACACTGGCCATGGCGCTCAAGTGCTATCCGCTGCCTGCAGGCGGTCTTCTGGCCCTCGAGGCCGTGGCGCTGGGCATGACCAAGCCCGAAACCGTCTACCACGAAGCCCTGAACAACTTCGAGGTCATCCTGCTGCTCATCTTCATGGTGGCGGGCATCTACTTCATGAAGGACTTCCTTCAGTTCACCTTTACCCGCATTCTGGTGAAGGTCCGATCCAAGATCGTCATTTCCCTGCTGTTCAGCTTTGCGGGCGCACTGCTGTCCGCGTTTCTGGACGCATTGACCGTGACTGCGGTGATCATTGCCGTGGCCTACGGGTTCTACAATGTCTACCACCGATTCGCGTCCGGCAAGACCATGACCTGTTCGCACGACCTGTGCAGCGACACGAACGTGGCCAAGGACAAGGACCGCGCAGACCTGATGCAATTCCGGGCCTTTCTGCGCAACCTGATGATGCACGGCGCCGTGGGCACGGCCCTTGGCGGTGTGTGCACCATCGTGGGCGAACCGCAGAATCTGCTGATCGGCTCGGAAATGGGCTGGCATTTCGTGGATTTCTTCATTCGCGTAGCCCCGATTTCCATGCCCGTGCTTGCCACAGGTCTGCTGACCTGCATGGTCGTGGAGAAGTTCAAGCTGTTCGGTTATGGCGTGGAAATGCCGGGCAACATCCGTTCCCATCTGCTGGAAACCGCCACGGAAATGGAAGCCAAACGTGGTCAGGCCGGCAAGGCGAAGATCATTGCCCAGGCACTGATCGGCATCTGGCTGGTTCTGGCGCTGGGCTTTCACCTTGCGGCCGTGGGCCTGATCGGCCTGTCCGTCATCGTGCTGCTGACCGCGTCGAACGGCTACATCGAGGAACACCAGCTCGGCAAGGCGTTTGAAGAAGCCCTGCCCTTTACCGCGCTGCTCGTGGTCTTCTTTGCCATTGTGGCCATGATCCACGACCTGCATCTGTTCAAGCCGGTCATCAATTTCGTGCTGAGTCTGGAAGGACAGGTGCAACTTGCCGCCTACTACAGCGCGAACGGCATTCTCTCCATGATCTCGGACAACGTGTTCGTGGCGACCGTGTACGTTTCGGAGACCAAGATGCACTTCGTGCAGATGCTGGGCGCAATTCCGGGCATCGGCATGACCGGCGAACAGCTCATGGACCTGCTCACCGATCCGAATCGCATGCGCGCCGACGTGCTGGCGACCCTGCCGCAGGCCGCAGCGGATCAGGCGGCAGCGCTCATGACCCAGTTCGACAAACTGGCCGTGGCCATCAACACGGGCACGAACATCCCGAGCGTGGCCACGCCGAACGGTCAGGCCGCGTTCCTGTTCCTGCTCACCTCGGCGCTGGCTCCGGTCATCCGGCTGTCCTACGGCCGCATGGTTGTTCTGGCCCTGCCGTACACCATCACCATGTCTCTGGCCGGTCTGGCCGCGACCTGGTACATGGATTCCATTCTGGCCTTCTTCGGAGGCTAATCCCGCACGACATGCAAGAGCCGGAACCCCCGCGCCGAGGCGCGGGGGTTCTTTTTTCCCGGGGTGTGCGGGGGGTCCCGGGATCGGCGTGTGCGGGGTCCAAATCAGACCTGGACTGTATCCGGGGTGATCTGGGGGGAAGGAAAAGGCTGCCCTTCGTGTTCGGGCTGTCCCTGAGCCAGTTCGCGGCGGACCTGCTGGAGGTCGATGACCCTGGGAGCCACCAGGGAGAATCCGCTTGCGTCACACCAGTCGTGCCGATTGGCAAACTGACCGTCGTAGCGCACCTCGTCCAGAATGAAATAGTTGGGCTCGCCCATGATGCGGTCCCATTGGTGCACCATGAAATCGAACTTCGAGGGATCGAACGAACTGACATTGTCCCACTTCCAGGAGAAGCGGCATATTTCATTGTCAAAGCCGAGCACGCACAGGAACTTGGCCTTGCTGTCCAGATACATTCTGCGGCGAATCTTGAGGGGATCGGTCGTGATCTGATCGTAATCCACCTCAACAGGCTTGCCGTCCACAGTGATATCGATATGGCATTCGTCGTCTATCTTCATACCCCAAGTGGCCGTGTTGCCCTTGCGCCACCAGTTCAGCGGCTTCATGGAATAGACTTCGGAACCATACTTGGCGATCTTTTCGGCGGTCTTCGTGGATATGGGATGCAGCGCCAGGTCGCAGGACCGGCCGTGTGCTGTAAAAACGAGTTCCATCTTGAATCCTCCTTGATTGGATTGCATACCCCCCGTGGATACCCGGATTCTTTGCACAGGATGTGCCTGAAATTGTTTTTGCGAAAAATTGCACGAAAAAAACCGTTTTTTTGCACGAAAAAGCGGTTTTTTCCGGAAAATATAGCGATAATTACGAAACTGGCTGAAATCGCGCGGATCAGGCAACATGAAGTCGCATTGCGCAGAGAGGAGACGAAAATCCGTTTATTCCGGGCGAAAAGGAGGGCGCCCCAGATGCTGCATGGGGACGAGCTCGCGAATGCCCCCCAGAAACGCGCGCATCTCCCGTTCCTGATGCGGAGAATAGCGAAGCAGCAGGGTTCCCTTGAACCGATTCACCACAGTAAACATCCCGAGATTGTCACACCCCTCCAGCAGAAAGCGGAAAAGCGCGACTTTCGACGGATTGATGCGGACATACATCCGCCGCGATTCGTCCGGCGCGGGCGGCAAGGGCCGCTTGCGGTACTTTCTTCGGGATTTCATGGCCATGCGTTTTCACCTTCATCCGATTTGGCCGCAAGGACTCGATCCACCACGGCACGGGCACAAGTGTGCAGAGAGATTCCCGCGAAAGCAAGCGGAATCTGGCTTCCGGCGACCAGCTCCCCCACCTTTGCTTCGGCCCGGACTGAAAGGTCTTCGGACGTGGCAAAATCAGCGTCCAAATTCGCTGTCCTGCGGATTTGTCGTGAAAACTTCTTTGGATTCTTCAAAACTTTTTAAGTCTACGCCGCCAACAAGGGATGAGGGAACTTGCTGGCGGCGTAGTTGGCCGAGGAAAGCAGAGCTTGCCCTGTGGGCATCCTCCGTACTACCATCCGGGCCTCGTGGAATCCTCAGTCAGCGATTACGTTTCTTCCCTGCTCCAGTCCGAGAGCATGGCTCCGCAGGTGGCGGATCATCGGGAGCTGCCCGGAAAGGAGGCCAGGTTTGCCGAGCCGCGCCGTCCCTTTGCCGCGCCTGTGCGACAGGCTCTGGACATGCTGGGCATCGAGACTTTGTACGCGCATCAGGCCGAGGCCGCGGATCATGTCCGGGCCGGGCATCACGTTGTGGTGGCCACGCCCACGGCCAGCGGCAAGACCTTCTGCTACAATCTGCCGATCATGGAACATTGTCTGGGCGATCCCGAGGCGCACGCCCTCTACCTGTTTCCGCTCAAGGCGCTGGCGCAGGACCAGCTGCGCGCGTTCAACGAACTGGCCGGACTCATGCCCGGGGAGCACAGACCCACGGCCGCCATCTATGACGGGGACACCACCCAGTACAAACGCGGGAAAATCCGCAACGATCCGCCCAACGTCATCCTGAGCAATCCGGAAATGGTGCATCTGTCCATGCTGCCGCATCATGCGTCATGGGCCTCGTTCCTCTCCGGGCTGACCCACATCGTGGTCGACGAGGTGCACACCTACCGGGGCGTTATGGGCTCGCACATGGCCATGGTCTTCCGCCGTCTGCTGCGGCTGTGCGAATACTACGGAGCTCGGCCCACCTTCATCTTCTGTTCCGCCACCATCGGCAATCCCGTGGAACTGTGCCGCATGCTCACCGGGCTGGACGTGCATCCGATCCTCGAATCCGGGGCTGCGCAGGGTGGACGGCACATGATCTTTCTGAACCCGGACGCGGGGCCGGCCAACGCCGCGATCCAGCTCCTGCGTTCCGCCCTCGCTCGAAACCTGCGCACCATCGTCTACTGCCAGTCGCGCAAGCTCACGGAACTCATCGCGCTCTGGGCCACGGAAAAATCCGGAAAATACAAATCCCGCATTTCCGCATACCGGGCCGGATTTCTGCCCGAGGAACGGCGCGAGATCGAATCGCGCATGGCTTCCGGCGAGCTGCTGGCCGTGATCTCCACGTCCGCGCTCGAACTGGGCATCGACATCGGCGGGCTCGACGTGTGCATCATGGTGGGCTACCCGGGCACGGTCATGGCCACTTTGCAGCGCGGAGGCCGGGTCGGTCGCGCTCTCCGGGAATCCGCTGTGGCACTCGTGGCTGGCGAGGATGCACTGGACCAGTATTTCATGCGTCATCCCGAGGATTTCTTTTCCCGCCCGCCCGAGTCCGCCATGCTCAATCCGCACAACCCCGTGGTCATGGACCGACATCTGATCTGCGCTGCCGCGGAACTCTCCCTGCGGCCCGGGGAATCCTTTCTGCGCGAGCCGGAAATCGGGGAGCGCGTGCGTGAACTGGTCGCGTCCGGCGACCTGTTCGAGGTGGAAGACGGCGATGTGGTCTCCCATCGCAAGCGGCCGCACCGGGACGTGGACCTGCGCGGCGCTGGCAAATCCATGCACATTCAGGACTGCACCGGCAACCCGGAAAAGCCCGCACTCATCGGCACCATAGACAATCATCGCGCCTATCGCGAAGCGCATCCCGGAGCCGTGTATCTGCATCGCGGCCAGACCTACGTGATCACGCACATGGACCCCGGCACACTGACCGTGAAGGCCGAGAAGAAGCGTGTGGGCTATTACACCAAGCCGCGCGGGTCCAAGGACACGGAGATTCTCGAAGTGCTGGATTCGGGCCCCTGCTTCGGCACTGCGGTCTATTTCGGCAGGCTGCGCGTGACCGAACGCATCACAGGCTATGAAAAGCGGTCCGTGCGCGGGGGCAAATTGCTGGGCATCATGCCCCTTGATCTGGAACCGCTGGTATTTGAAACCGAAGGCATGTGGTTCGAGATTCCTCATGCCGTGCGCCAGCGGTGCGAAGAGGAATTCCTGCATTTCATGGGCGGCATCCACGCGTTCGAACACGCGGCCATCGGCATGCTGCCTCTGCTGGTCATGACCGACCGCAACGACCTCGGCGGCATTTCCACGCCCATGCACGAACAGGTGCAGGGTGCGGCCGTGTTCATCTACGACGGCATGCCCGGCGGCGCGGGCCTGACCCGTCAGGCCTTTCGCAAGGCCGAAGAGGTATTGGAGACCACGCTCAGAACCATCACGGAATGCCCCTGCGATCTGGGGTGCCCGTCCTGCGTGCATTCACCCAAGTGCGGGTCCGGCAATCGGCCCATCGACAAGCGCGCGGCCCAGTTCGTGCTGGAGGCCATTCGCGCGGGCGACCCGGCATCCGTCAAACCAAGGGAGATCGACGTGCAACTGCCCGGACTCATTCCCACCCGGCCCGAACCCGAACGCTATGGCGTCATCGACATCGAAACCCGGTACTCGGCCCAGGATGTGGGCGGCTGGAATCGCGCGGATCGCATGGGCGTGTCCATTGCCTGCGTGTATGATTCCGAAACCAAGAAAATGGCGGATTACGAACAGGAGCAACTCGACGAGCTGGTCGCGCATCTGCAAAAGTTCGATCTGGTCATCGGATTCAATCACGTCAAGTTCGACTACGCAGTGCTGGCCGGTCTGCATCCCTTCAAATTTCGAGAACTGCCGAGTCTTGATCTGCTCATCGAGGTGAAGAACCGGCTCGGATACCGGGTCAAGCTCGACAACATCGCCCAGGCCACCCTGAACGTGGGCAAGTCCGCAGACGGGCTTCAGGCCCTTGCATGGTGGAAGCAGGGTCGGCTTGATCTCATCACCGAATACTGCCGACAGGACGTGGCCGTCACCCGCGACGTGTATCTGTACGGACGGGAACACGGGCATGTGCTCTTCACCAACAAGGCCGGACAAAAGGTCAAGGTGCCCGTGGACTGGTAGGGGGAATGCCTTCGGCGACCCTCCCGGGGGGCCGGGCTCTGCCCGGACCCGCCAAGGAGCAAGGCCCCTTGGATCCCCATTCTGTCTTGAGAATTCGAAGAGGCCGGATACATGCCCTGTCGGGACATGCATCCGGCCTCTTCGAATTCTCAAGACGGGGTGGCTGGCTTCAAAAAAAACTTCTTTTCCCTTTGCCTGTTTCCCCTGAGTTCTGATTTCTCGATAGCGCAATCGTCCGCTTTTCCGCATCGCCCTACGCCGCCATACGAGCCGGACAAATTTCCTCATCCTCCACAGGCGGCGTAGAACCAGAAAGTTTGGGAGAGTCCAGAGAACCCCTTTTCAAAGGGTTCTCTGGTCGCCGAAGGCATCACTTGACCACAAGGACCGGGCAGCGCGTGGTGTTCAGGACCTTGTGGGTAACGGACCCGAGCACGAGTCCTTCGAGTTCGGACTTGCCCTTGGAGCCGATCACGATCACGTCGCACTGTTCGGCCCGGGCAACATCGCCGATGACCTCGGCCACGTTGCCGCCCACGACCATGTCCTGATGGTCGATCTCCGCCTCAGTGAGCAGAGTCTTGTACGGGGCAAGCACGTCAGCAGCGCTCTTGTTCAGAAAATCGTGATATTCCGTGGCATTGGGTTCACCCAGCCCGGCCGGAACCCGGCGACGGACATACAGGATGACCACGGAAGCATTGAAGGATGCGGCGATGTCGATGGCCATGTGCGCGGCAGCGTCGGAATGGCTGGAGCCGTCAACCGGAAGCAGGATCTTCTTGATATTCATGATCGTCCTCCTTGTTGCCTTTCCTTTCCTGTATCAGGCAACCCGGAGAGGATGTCAACGCCGCAACCCGCGATCAATTCAGGAATTCCAGCAGTTCCTCGACCATGTCCGCCGTGCTGAAGGTCTCCATGAGCGGATCGAATCCGGGCATGAGCGCAACCCGAGCATGATCCGGAACAACCTTGAGCTGATCAAAGACGTTCCGATCATCCCCGGAACGGAAGATCACGCGATCGCAGGAGCGCAGCCCGGCCCGATACATGCCCTTGGCCACATTGAACCGGATGCGGCCCCGGAATCCGCCGGAGCGGTTCAAAGTCGAGCCAAGGTCGGTGACGATGGAGGCCACGCGCCGGACATGGGCGAGACGCGCACCAAGCGAACCGTAGGTCACGGGCTTGATGCCCGAGGAGATGACGCAGTCCGGACGAATGCGGCCGTAGATTTCCTTGAGGTGGAACAGGGCCGTGAAATCGGCAAGGGGATTGAGCCCGCCCTGCCTGAGCGGGAAAAGATGATGTTCCGAGCCAAGGGCTTCCAGATGCGCGGCCGGGTCCTGCGCCTGCGGATCGAGCATGGGCGGGGCCAGGGTATGCACTTCATGCCCCCGATCCAGCAGTTCCGGGATCAGGGGGGTCCAAAGCGCGGCAAGAGAGGTTGAGGACGAGGCGGTGACAGCGAGTTTCACGGGGAAGAGACCTCCGAAGGATCAGACGAAAAGCAGACAGCCGAGACAGGCGCAGCATTCTCCCAGCACGATGGCGCAACCGAGGAAATCCCCGTTCACGCCTTCGACTCTCTCGGCCAGCCGATACAGGGGCACCACGGCCACGGCGGACAGGAACATGCCTGCCAGCGCGCCCAGCGGACCGGCCATGAACGCGCCGAGAACCAGGGTGATCAGGCCGGAAATCAGGGCCACGGACAGAGTTGCGCCGTCCATGTGCAGCTTGCCCAGACCGGGCCGGGCCAGGTGCCGGGCCATGTATCCCAGTCCCACGCAGGCAGTGCGCCCGGCCACGAACGCCCAGGCAATGGCCCAGTATGCACCGACATCCAGAAGAGAATGATACAGCACCACCAGACCGAGGCTGGCCATGACCATGGAAAGTACGCCGAACGCGCCGCTGCGGCTGTCCTTGACCACGGACCAGAAGCGCTCGGGCGAAGTGTGTGCGGTCACGCCGTCGAACACGTCGGACAGGCCGTCCATGTGCAGGCCACGCGTGAGATAGACGTTGCCGAGCATGAGCAGCCATGCCTGCACCCAGGTGTGGGAACGGAACAGGCCAAGGGCAATGGGCACGACCAGCACCAATCCCAGAGTCAGTCCCACGAACGGCATGCAGGCCATGCCACGCCGGAAGTCCTCGTCCGGAATGGTACGGGCTGGAACCAGACGAGTCATGAAACTCAAGGCATTCACATAGCTGCGAAACGGATTCATTGCTGCTCCCAGACAAAGGTGATCGCGTCCCCGGACCGCAGGCCGAATCGCTTGGCCGCGGACCTGAGGTTCACGGATAGTTCCAGAAAGCCCTGACTGCCTGCCAGCAGGCCGGGATCGCCGGGTCTTAGTTCTCCATAGGTGCGGACCTGCCGCAGGTCAACGGTTTCCGACGTTTCGAACAGCAGGTTGCGCACATGATCCAGCGGACCGGGCGGAATATTGAGCACGCAGTTGCCGAACCGATCCACGTGCAGGATGCGGGCATGGGCGAATCCCGGGCCGATGTTCGGCCTGATCCAGTCCGGCCGCACAAGGGAATCCGTGGGAATCTCCGTGCCCAGTTCCGCGGGATTGCCGCCCATGGCGAGCCATGCGGCCAGCGGCGCAAACACGTCCCTGCCGTGAAAGGTGTCCGAGACCTCGGTGCGGGCATGGCGCGCCCGGGTCATGTCGAATGCGCGAAACCCCTGTTCGCGCTCCAGCAGCAGACCGAGCAGGCCGTTGTCCGGTGCCAGAAACACCTGCCTGTCCCGAGTCAGGGCCACGATGCGGCGATCCGTGCCCACGCCCGGATCGACCACGGACAGAAAGACGGCGTCCCCGGGAAAATATGGCGCGGAAGCCGCCAGAAAAAAGGCGGCCTGGGCAATGTTGAAGGACTCGACCTCATGGCAGATGTCCACCACCTGGCAGGATGACGCCAGCCGGGTCAGCACGCCCTTCATCTGGCCCACATAGGGATCGGCCAGCCCGAAATCCGAGATCAGCGCAATCACGCGCCCCTGTTTTCTTTCGGATGCAAACATCAGTAGATCTTCCTTGAGGAGAATCCCCTGCCGAACACGTGAAACCCGGAGCCCACGATGGTGAACGCATCCGGGTCCGCATTGTAGACGAGTTCCTCGAGCTGCTTGAGCTGAATGGAGCTGACCATGGTCAGGATCACTTCCTTGTCATGGCCGGAGAATCCGCCCTTGCCCTGCAGAATGGTCGCGCCCCGGTCCAGCGTGGTGAGAATGCGGTCCAGAATGTCCTTGGGCCTTTCGGAAATCACGATGACCATCTTGCGCTCGCTGAACATGGACATGACGTATTCGATGGCAAAGGAGATGATGAAGGTCATGGCCAGCGAATACAGGACCATGTGCGGGTCCATGCATGCGAACGCGCCGAGAAAGACCAGAAAGTTGAACCAGAATTCGAATGCGCCCATGGAGAGGTTGAACCGCTCCTTGAATATCACGGCCAGAATGTCGGCCCCGCCCGTGGACCCGAGGCTGCGCAGGGTGATGCCCACGCCCGCCCCGAGCATGCCGCCAGCCGTGATCACGGCCAGCCACAGGTCCGGAAAGACCAGAGCGGCGTCGATCAGCTCGATGAATGCGGAAACCGCGAACATGCCGTACAGGCTGTACAGGAAGAACCTGCGGCTCACGAACAGCCAGCCCAGCGCGAACACGGGCAGATTGAGCAGAAAGAACCATTCGCCGGTGGTCACGTCGGTGAACACGTAATGCATGAGCAGGGCCAGCCCGGACATCCCGCCGGTCAGCAGGTTGTTGGGCAGGGCCACGGCCTTGACCGAAAACGCGATCAGCCATGATCCCGTGGTCAGCAGAAACAGGTTCCAGACAGGCCCGAACGTCCATTCGCGGATGCGGGCTTCGAGATTCTTTTTTTCCATGCAGCTCTCCGACACACACTGTTATCCGTTTTCCCGCAGCCTGAAAAGACTTTGGCGCCCTGCCCGGAACAGGGAGACTTGCTTTTTCCTCCGTCGGTCGTATGAATTGGAAAACGGCTCGCCATCATCCCTTTTTTCGGAGGAAGCACATATGAAAATGACTGATCTGGCTCCCGAGCAGGACTGGAAGGCCTTGCAGCAGGAGCTTCGCGACACCTACGGATTCAATGCGGACATCATGGACGCCGAAGGCAGAAGGCTGTTCGGCAGCAGTTGGGGCAACGACCTGTGCCGGGCCATTCACGACGACAGGCAGGCATTCGGAGCGATCTGTCAGCCCTCGGGCCAGATGTTCACCCACCTTCTGACCTCGGGCAGGACGGCCTTTGCCGAGGAATGCGACGGCGGCATGCTGCGCATCACGGTTCCGGTGATCCGAAACAACGAACTGGTCGGCGCGGTCGGCGGCTGCGGTCTGCTCCCGGACGACGGCGAAATCGAGGAATTCATGATCCGGATGTCCTCAGGCATGGACGAGGCGACCATTGCCAAGCACGCCGGAACCGTTGCCCCGGTCCAGCGCGCCAGGGTGGACGAAATCATCGCCCGCATCGAACGACGCATCCGGGAGATCACGGCCGAGGCATAGTTTCCGGCCCCCTGCCGCCCCGATCCGCTATCTGACGAGGGCGAAGCCGATGCGCCAGCGGGTGTCGCGCTGGTCGTAGCGGATCAGGCTCTCCCCGTATCCGGTGAAGAACTGGGCGTGCAGGTACAGGTTCAGGTTCTCGTCCAGCTTGCGCCAGAGCGGATAGGTGGCGTCCACCTGAATCGAGCCCTTGTCCCAGGCAGTGCCCTTGCGCAGGTTGGTGGACAGTGCGAGCCCGTCCTCCTGCCCGGCCTGAAGCCGCAGGTCCATGTAGCCCCGGTAGCGGTGCATGTCCGGGTTGTCGCTCATGTCGCCCACATAGGTCCATATCTTGGGCGAAGCCAGAAAGTACCAGTCCCCGATGTCCGGGAACTGGAACGTGGGTCTCACGTACACGATGTTCAGGCTCCGGGACCTGTCCCCGCCCTGTCCGTTGGATTCGTGCTGGAAGCCCGCGGCAATGCCCAGCCGCTGAAGCCAGGACGGCAGTTCCATGTCCACGGCCTCGTCGTAATAGAAGAGCTCGGGCTTGTACGCACTGTCCTTGAACGGCTTGGAATCCCCTTCCCAGTCCCAGAACGAGGTCTGGGTGTAGCCCAAGTACAGCCGGGCCAGCCACGGATTCCGTGTGGCCCACGAGCCTTCGGGATTGAGGAACCGGTACTTGAAGCTGAACTGGAACTTGGCTTCGGACGGGTCCGGCCCCACACAGGAAGTACATGGGTTCGTGCGTGAAGAAATTTCGGGTCACCGCATTCAGGGGCGCGTCTCCGCCGGGATTGTGCCTTGCCTCGGCCACGGGCTCCGGGTCGCTCCACGATTCCTGAACGGGCACTGCTTCCATCCCGGGTTCCACGGCCGGGGCAGCCGCTTCGGACACGGAACCGCCGACCGCCAGCACCACGGGATGTGCGCCCAGACCGCCGGGGTCCAGCACGGCCTGCCCGGACACGCCCGCAGGCACGGCCATTTCGTACCGCACCTTGACGAATCCGCCCGGAGCAAGGGTGCGCTCCCCGGCAACGATCCCGCCTGCCAGCGCAAGCTTCACGGAATGCACGGTCTGCCCGAAGCGCAGTTCGCCCTTCAGGGTCCGGGGAATGCGCGTGGACAAGGCCCCATCCGTGGGGTTGGTCACGAACAGGTCCACGTCGGCAATGCGTCCGGCAGTCACGCCGGGCCGGACCGAGGCCACGCTTTCCACAAACGCGGCCCGAGCCTCGACACAGGAGAGAATCAGAAAGAGAACAGCCAGCAGCACGGCCCTTCGCGGCCCGAAATGGATGGTCATGCGTTCCGTCCGAATGGTCGATTGTGAAAAGAAAGAATCCGGTTCGCGACTATTTCCCGGTCTGGCGGGCAAATTCCGAAACCAGAATGGCTCCGGCCTGCGCCACGTTCAGGGAATCGAAATCCCGGGCAAAGGGAATCTCGATGTCATAGTCCCCGTACTTGGCCACGCCCGGGCGGATGCCCTTTTCCTCGTTGCCGAGCACGAGCACGGCCGGGGCCTTGAACTCGGTCTCGAAGGCATTGCCGGAAATGTCGCTCTTCTGGGCGCAGTAGATGGTCAGGCCGCTGTCCGCGCACTGCTGCACGGCCTGCGCCATGTTCCCGGCCTTGGCCACGGGCAGCTGGTTGATGGCTCCGGCGCTGGAGCGCACCGCACCGGTGCCGAGATATGCGCCATGGTGACGGCAGACGATGATGCCCGCGCCGCCAAGGGCGAAGACCGTACGCGCCAAAGCGCCCACATTGCCCGGGTCCTGCACCTGATCGAGCGCCACGATCAGCGGGACAGGGGCACTGTGCACCATGTCGATCAGTTTTTCCAATGGCGTGTATTCCAGAGCCGCACATCGGGCGGCAACGCCCTGATGATTGCCCCGGTACATGCGGTCCAGATCCTTGACCGGAACCGCCTTGAAAGGCACTTTCCGCTCCCGGCACAGCGCAATGATTTCCTCAAGGTGCCTGTCGTGTCTACCCTTGCGGAAATACACGAAATCCACCCTGCCCGAATCACCTTCGAGCAGTTCCAGAACCGGCTTGTTGCCCACTATGTACAGCTTGCCGTCACCGGCCTGCCTGTCGTTGCCCTGCATGCTTGTTTTCGTCCGTATGCTTTGCGCGACGGATCATTCCACCCCGCATGGCCCGACAACTAGACTAGTTGCGCCGCTATTGCAATCCGGCAAAAGGTGGGATAGCTGTTTTTCATCACAGACCTGATCAAGACATTGTCTAGACTTCCCACTGCCCAGGAAATCTGTTAGGGCGAACGGGAATGGAGGTACGTTTGGAATCTCTCAAATGGCTGCGCATCCTGACTCTGGCCCTGCTCCTGGCTGGCTTTTCGGGCGCGTGCACCCCGAAACAACCGGTTGATCCGGCCCCGGAATCCGAGGCATCCGTGCCTGTGGACGCCGAAGCCCTTGAACCGGAAGTGGCCGAGGAGCCCCCGGCGGAAAGCGTCGAAGACCTGACCACGACGGAACAGGCCGTGCTCAATGCGCGCTTCGGCCTGCTCTTCGACCTGGAACCCCACGAAAACAAGGCAGTACAGAAGTACTTTTCCTTTTATACGCACAAGGCCCGCAAGACGTTCGCCCGCTGGCTGGAACGGTCCGAGCCCTACCTGCCCTATGTGCGCAAGGTTTTCACCAAATACGGCCTGCCGCAGGATCTGGTCCTGCTGCCCTTTGCCGAGTCCGGATACAACGTCAAGGCGTATTCCTGGGCCGGAGCCGGGGGCATGTGGCAGTTCATGCGCGGCACGGGCAAGCTCTACGACCTGCGCAGCGACTGGTGGATCGACGAACGCCGCGACCCGTACAAGGCGACCGACGCGGCAGCGCGCCATCTCAGGGACCTGCATGACAGGTTCGGAGACTGGTATCTGGCCCTTGCCGCGTACAATGCGGGTGAAGGCAAGATTTCCCGTGCGCTCAAGCACGCCAAGTGCAACGACTTCTTCGAGCTTTCCGAGAAGAACCGCAAGCTGTCCCGCCGGATTCGCCTCAAGGCGGAAACCAAGAACTACGTTCCCAAGTTCATTGCGATTTCCAAGATTTTCCAGAATCTCGACACACTGGGCTTCGACCCGGTGAGCTGGGACCGGGAAGTGGAAATCGTGCCCGTGGAAGTGCCGGGCGGCACCGACCTGCTGGCTCTGGCTGGCGCGGGCGACATGTCCTGGCGCGAATTCCACGAGCTGAACCCGGCCTTTCGCCGTCAGGTCAGCCCGCCGCACTGGAAGACCACGGCCTATCTGCCCGTGGACAAGGCCGACAGGATGATGGCCTATCTGGCGGACCCGGGCTCCCGGCCCTATGCCGGATACGTTCGCTACCGCGTGCGCTCCGGGGATTCCTGGTGGCGCATCGCCCGTCGCTACGGCGTGCCCATCAGCGTGCTCAAGAAGGTGAACAACACCCGGTCCAACACCCTGCGTCCGGGCCAGCACGTGATGATTCCGGGCCGCGGCTCCCGGACCTCGATCGCCTCGGCATCGTCCCAGCGTCGCGCTCTGGCCGTGAAACGCGGCAACTACGTGGTGCACAAGGGCGACACCCTGTGGTCCATCTCCCGGGCGTCCGGCGTATCCGTGAACACGCTCAAGCGTTCCAACGGACTGCGCTCCAGCCGTCTGAAGATCGGCCAGAAGCTCTACATCCCGAACCAGTCGGGCAAGGCCACGCGCACCGCGGCCAAGGAAGCCCAGAAGGTCAAGAGCAATCTGGTCAAGTACAAGGTCCGGCGCGGCGATACCCTGATCGGCATCGCACGCAAGTTCGGCGTCACCGTCAGCGAACTCAGACGGTGGAACGCCCTGAATTCCCGGGGTACCATCTATGCCGGGCAGCGCCTCAAGGTCTACGTGCGCTGATCCGGTTCCCGACCGACATGCAGAAACGGCCCTTTCCGATCGGAAAGGGCCGTTTTTTTTCGACGGAAAATCCGTTCGCTGCGGACTACGGCTCCTCCTCCACGCCGGGGACCGGAAACTCACGACAGAAAGCCTCGACCTCGGCCCGGATCGCATACCGCTTTTCCGGGTCCTCGGCATGACGCAGCACATCCAGCATCCAGTCCGCGATGCGCTCCATATGCTCCGGGACCATGCCCCGGGTCGTGACCGCGAACGTGCCCAGCCGGATTCCGCCCGGGCTGTCGTGCGGGTCCGCATCGCCCGCAAGCGGCTGCCTGCCGACGGAAATGCAGACCTTGTCCAGCAGCTCCTCCGCACTCCTGCCGTCCAGCCCCACCCCGGTCCGGACATCCGGCACCAGCATGTGGCAGTCCGTGCCGCCGAAAAGCAGGGGAATCCCGGCCTCGCGCAATACGGCTTCCAGAGCCCGGGCATTGGCGACCACGTCCCGGGCGTATTCCTCGAAACCGCCGTCCAACGCCTTTTTCAGGGCAATGGCCATGCCTGCCACCGCATTCATGTGCCGCACGTCCCGGCCTTCCGGGGCCAGCGACTCGTCCACGGTCCGGGCCAGTTCCGAGGTGCAGAGCACGATGCCGCCCCGGGGACCGCGCAGGGATTCATGCGCCGAAGTCACCATCACGTCGATGCCGTGGTCGAACGGATTGGCCATGACCTTTCCGGCAATGAGTCCGGCGCAATGGGACACGTCCGCAAGGGTCAATGCCTCCACCTCGTCCGCAATGGCCCTGAAGGCCGCATAGTCCGGGTCGCGCGGATACGCGGAATCATGACACAGGATCAGGCCGGGTCGATGCTTGCGCGCCAGTCGCCGTACCTCGTCATGATCGATGGAGCCGTCCGCAGGATCAGGCGCATAGTGCACGAACTCGAACACGCGTCCAAGCCGGGAGGCCGGACTTTCATGCCCGGCCAACACGCCGTGCGGGGCCATGGCCAGTATGCCTGACCCGGGCTTGACCAGCCCCAGAAGCACGGCCTGCACCAGAGCCGGACCGAACAGGGACCCCACCGCAGCATGCCCGCATCCGAACAGGCGGCACGCGCGATCCCGGGCCAGTTCCTCCAGCGCCTCGGCATTCCGGCGATCGCGAAATTCGCCCCGGCCCAGATACCCGTCGGAACAGATGTTGGACAGCACGCTGCCCAGAGCGCACAGCACCTCGGGCCAGGCATGGTTTTCCGACGGAATCAGCTCGATGCCGTCGCGCTGGCGGCGTTCTTCGCTGCGCAACAGCTTGTGGACCCTGGGATCATAGTGCCGAAGCAGCACGCAGTTGTGGGAACGCATGACACCTCCTTGCGAGGACGGAAAGACATCCCGGCCGGACGCGAAACATCCGCACCGACCGCAAAAAACAGGAACCGGATACTATCCCGGCTATCTCCGCCCGGTTCACCTGTCAAGGGCTTTTGCCCGGGCTTTACTCGCCCCGCCATCCGAGCTAGATTCCCGGGAAATCAAAACCTCGTTCCAAGGAGCTGCAATGAAACGGATTGTCCTGTTCGCCTTTGTCGCGGTCGCGCTCATGGCCGCCGGATGCGGAAAAGCCTACTACGCCACCATGGAAAAGATGGGCTATGAAAAGCGCGAGATCATGGCCGACCGCGTGGTGGATGCGCGCGACGCCCAGCAGGACGCCAAGGAACAGTTCGCGTCCGCTCTGGACATGTTCAAGTCCGTGGTCAACTTCAACGGCGGCACCCTTGAGGAAAAATACGAGACCCTGAACGACGAATACGAGGCAAGCGAAGCCCGGGCCCAGAAGGTGCGGGACCGCATCGAATCCGTGGAGGACGTGGCCGAGGCGCTGTTCGACGAATGGCAGGATGAAATCACCCAGTATTCGAGCGCCAAGCTGCGCCGCTCCAGCCAGGCCAAGCTGGCCGAGACGCAGAATCGCTACAACCGCCTGCTCCGGGCCATGAAGCGCGCCTCGTCCAGGATGGACCCGGTGCTGGCCGCGTTCAAGGATCAGGTCCTGTACCTGAAGCACAACCTCAACGCCAAGGCCATCGCGGCTCTGGAAGGCGAACTCTCCGCCATTCGCGGGGACGTGGACGTGCTGGTGCGTGAAATGGAGAAATCCATTGCCGAGGCCGACGCGTTCATCAGGACTCTGGACCAGTAGCAGCCTTTTTCCAAACACGAAGGGCCGTCCGCTCGCGCTATCCCCCTTGCGCGAACGGACGGCCCTGTTTGCACACGCCGGTCCGCGTGTTGGCCCAAACGCATCAGGTCCGCAACACGTTGCGGTTGATCACGCCGGACAGCTCCTCGAAATCCACGGGCTTGGCAATATAGTCGTTCATACCCGCGTCCAGACAACGCTCCCTGTCCCCGCTCAGGGCATGGGCGGTCAGCGCCACCACGGGCACGGTGGCCTTGTCCCCGAACCGCTCGGCATTTCGCAGGGCCCGGGTTGCCTCAAGCCCGTTCATACCCGGCATCTGGATGTCCATGAGCACACAGTCGAACTCGCCGCCCTCCATGGCTGCCAGAGCCTCGCCCCCGTTGTTCACGGCCGTGGGGCGATGCCCCAGCTTTTCCAGAAAACGCACCATGGCAATGCGGTTCACTGGATCGTCCTCGGCCAGCAGAATGCGATAGCCGGGCTTGCCATTGGCCGACCATGCCGTGTTTCCCGACATTTCCTCCACCAGTTGCCGAGGAATGCCCGTGGCCACGGTCACGTACACGGACGTGCCCATGCCCGGACTGCTTTCAAGGGAGATGGTCCCGCCCATGAGCGACACCAGCCGCCGGACAATGGACAGGCCCAGCCCGGTTCCGCCGAACTTGCGGGTATGGGAGCCATCAGCCTGCCGAAACGGCAGAAAGACCTCGTCCAGCTTGTCCTCGGGAATGCCGATGCCCGAATCCCGGACCACGAACAGCAGACGCAGGGGCTGACCGGCGTCCAGACCGAGCAGGCTTGCCTCCACGGTCACCGCGCCCTGTTCCGTGAATTTCACGGCATTGCCGATCAGGTTGAACAACACCTGCCGCACCCGGCCCCCGTCGCCCATGAGCAGTCTGGGCACTGTCGGGTCCACCTGAAACCGGAAATCCAGCCCCTTATCCCCGGCCTTTTCGCCAAAGACGTCAATGACGCACTGCACCACTTCGTGCAGGGAATAGGGCTGGAAATCAGCATGCATGGCCCCGGCCTCTATGCTGGAGATGTCCAGAATGTCGGAAAGCAGGGTCACCAGATGCCGCCCGGACGTGATGGCGATGTCGGTCAGCTCACTCTGATCCGGTTCCAGCGAGGAATCCCGGAGCAGTTGCAGCATGCCCATGACGCCGTTGAGCGGCGTCCGGATTTCATGGCTCATGTTGGCCAGGAATTCGCTCTTGACCCGGCTGGCGGCCTCGGCCACCTCCTTGGCCTTGCGCAGCTTTTCCTCGGCCTGCTTGCGCTCGGTCACGTCCTGCACAATGCCCAGCATCCTGACGGGCCTGCCGCTCCCGTCGAAATGCACGTTGCCCTGCTCATGCACCACGTGAACGGCCCCGTCGCGGAGCACGATGCGGTGATCCAGCGAGTACACGCCCCCCGAACCGATGACCTCGTTCACGGCCTCGCCCACCCTGTCCCTGTCATCCGGGTGCACGATGTCCAGAAAGGTCGCATAGGACGGGGAAATTTCGCCCGGTTCCAACCCGAAGATGCGGTATATCTCATCCGACCACGTCAGTCGTCCTTCCACGAAATCCCATTCCCAGCTTCCGAGCCGGGCCACGGCCTGCGCCTGCGCCAGCACCCTTTCGCTTCGCTCCAGCGCCTCGAAGGCCAGCTTGCGCGGCGTGATGTCCGTTACCGAGGCAACCTCGCCCACGACCTCCCCGGCCTCGTCATGCACCGGGCTGAACGCCATGTGCGCAAAGATGCGTTCCCCGCCCCTGGCAAGCAGTTCGTACTCCCTTCCTTCCTCTCCTGCCCCGTTGTCCTCTCCGCGATTCCGGCGAAACGAATCCTGCGCCTGCTGGTCCATGAAATGGAACATGTGTCGCCCTTCCATTTCCCCGACTTCGTACCCAAGCATCGCGGCCATGCGCCAATTCACGTACTGGGTGAATCCGTCCCGGTCCATGCGCCAGATGCCCTCGTTCAGATTCTCCACCAGAGTTCGGTACTTGGCCTCGCTGCCAGCCAGTGCGGTTTCGGCGCGCTCCCGTTCCAGCATGTTGCGACGCAGTTCGGTGTTGGCCCGCCGCAGAGCCAGATGCCGCCATATTCCGGCAAGAAAGAGCACGATGATGGCCGTGCCCGCGGTCAATCCGGCCACGCGAGTACGATTCCAGTAGGGTTCGGGCCTGCCGTACCACTTCACGTAAATGGCCTTGTACGGCGCGGACCCCACAAAGACATGCACGGCCTCATCCAGCCGGGCCAGCAGTTCGGGATTGTCCAGCGCCACGCCGATGCCTCGCTTGATCTCCTTCAGGGGCATGCCCACGGAACGAATCTGGTGATCCACCTTCATGGACCGGGCCAGATGCCAGACAACGGGCTCGGGGTACACGATGGCGTCCACGTGCCCGGCCAGCAGCTTGAACAGCAGGTCCGGAGGATCACGCGCGATATCCAGCGTCACGTCCGGCGCATCCCTGAGCAGGGCGTAGCCTATGTTGTTGGAAATGACGCCAACGGTCCGTCCGGCAAGGTCGCCCGGAGTCCGTATGTCCTGATAGTTCGTGCGGACGAACAGACGCACCGGAAAGGTCTCCACAGGCAGGGTGAAGCCCATGTATTTCGCACGGCGCTCCGTGATGCCCACGTTCGGCACGAGATCGGCCTCGCCGCTGCGCATGGCCGCAAGCACCCCCTTCCAGGTGGGGTACACGCGATATTCGATCCGAACCCCGGCCATGGCCGCGACATGATCCATGATTTCAATGGCGAATCCGCCGGGCTTTCTCTGCTCATCGAGCATGAACTGTGGCGGAAAATCCCGGGGAATGGCCGCGATCAGCGGCGCACCCGGGTCGGAACCGGAATCGCCGCTTTGGGCGAACCCGAATCGAGGCAGAGCCGAAACGGCTACAAACAGTATGAAAACAGCCAGTTGCAAGGCGCGCACTTCGTCCTCCCCGGATGTGGTCTGAAGATGAGGCGCGTTCTCCCCATACCCGAAGCATACGACTCCGATCATCGCGCGATATGATAATTGCGGAACCGACCCGATGAAAAAATAATGCCCGCCCGGCTCCGAAACCGGGCACCATGACCACAACAGACAAACGCCGACCATGGAGGCACCATGTCCGAACCTGAAACCATGCTCGGCCCCGGCGACGGGGTGCTGGCCGTGGACATCCAGAACTGCTTCTGCCCGGGCGGGGAACTGCCCATAAAGGACGGACACGAAGTCGTGCCGGTCATGAACCGCTGGTTTCGGGCCGCGCAAAAGGCCGGGGTGCCGGTCTATCTGAGCCGGGACTCCCATCCCGAACGGCATCCCAGCTTCCGGGAACAGGGCGGGCCGTGGCCGTCCCATGCCGTGCACGACAGCCCGGGCGCCCGTTTCCACCCGGACCTGACACCGCCGCCGGACGCGGATGTGGTGATCAAGGGCACCCGGTTCGACATGGACCAGTATTCCGCCTTTCACGAGACCGGATTTGCGGCCCTGCTGGCACGAGACAACGTCCAAAGGCTGTTTGTGGGTGGATTGGCGCTGGACGTATGCGTGAAGGAAACGGTATTGGACGCTGTCAGCCTCGGATTCGAGGTTCACGTAATACTGAAAGCGACTCGCCCGGTGACTCCCGAAGGCGGCAGACAAGCCGTCCTGGAAATGCAACGCGCCGGAGCAATCATGGAGGAATAGATGAAATCCAGCTTCAGGGCCGGACCGTGCCCGGCCCTGCTCACCGACCTGTACGAATTGACCATGGCTCAGGCCTATTGGCGCGAAGGCAAGCAGGGAAATGCCGTCTTCAGCCTCGCCTGCCGATCCCTGCCCGAATGCCGCAACTACATTGTGGCCTGCGGTCTGGACGACGTGCTCGACTATCTGGAACACTTTGCCTTTTCTTCGGCAGCCCGGGCCTATCTGCGCTCCCTGCGCCTGTTCTCCGAGGATTTTCTCGACTGGCTGAAAACCGTGCGCTTCACCGGCTCGGTTCGCGCCGTGCCCGAAGGCACGCCCCTGTTCGGAGGCGAACCCATCCTTGAGATCGAAGGGCCCCTTGCCGTGGTGCAACTGGCCGAAACCGCGGTGCTCAACATCGTGCACGCCCAGACTCTGGCCGCGTCCAAGGCCTCGCGCATTGCCTCGGCAGCCCGGGAAAAGCATGTCGCGGATTTCGGTCTGCGCCGCATGCATGGCGGAGAGCGTGCCACGACCCGGGTCGCCCGGGCCTGCCACATCGCGGGCATCGCCTCCACGAGCAACGTGCGGGCCGGGGCCGAGTTCCACCTGCCCGTGACCGGCACCATGGCGCACAGCTATGTGCAGTCGCATGCAACCGAACTTGAGGCATTTCGGACATTTGCATCCATGTATCCGGAAACGACCCTGCTCGTGGACACCTACGACACCCTGACCGGGGTGGACAACGTGATCCGCCTTGCCGAAGAGCTGGGCGAAGCGTTCCGCGTCAAGGCCATCCGCCTCGATTCCGGCGATCTGGCCGAGCTGTCCAAGGCGGCTCGCGCCAAACTGGATCAGGCCGGCCTGTCCCATGTCTCGATCTTTGCCAGCGGCAATCTGGACGAATACCGCATCCGCGAGCTGCTCGAACAGGGCGCGGCCATTGACGGTTTCGGCGTGGGCACGCTCATGGGCGTGTCTGCGGACGCCCCCAGTCTGGACATGACCTACAAGCTCACGTCACTGGACGGACAGGACTGCATCAAGTTGTCGACCAACAAGATATCCCTGCCCGGTCCCAAGCAGATATTCCGCGTCATGGAACACGGCCACGCAGTACGCGACGTGATTGCGGGCAAGGAGGAATCCCTGCCCGGCATTCCCCTGCTGCATACCGTGATGAAGAACGGGGAACGCATCGCTCCGGCTCCGACCATCGCGGAATCCCGGGAGACCGCACACGCCGAGCTTCGCACCCTGCCCGAGGAAATCCGCGAGCTGGCCCCCGCCGCCTACCCCGTGGAAATCAGCGCAGGCCTGCTCGACCGGCTGGAAGCGTTTCGAAAAAAAGACGAAAAGTAGTCAAACGAAAAGGCCGGGACGAACGTTCCGGCCTTTTTTGTTTGGGGCTGTACCAGATAACTCCGTTGGGGTATCGGTATGGCAATGCGAAAGAGCCGTTTAGATCGCAAGAAGCAGCTCCGTTTGATTGAGCATTTTGTAGCTGGGACAACAGCACGATGTGCCGCTGATCTGGTCGGTGTGAACTTCAAAACGGCTGCGTACTATTTTCACCGGCTTCGTGAAATTATAGCCGAAGAAGAGTCCAGCGAAGGAATGGCTTTCGGCGAATTTGAAGTTGATGAAAGCTATTTCGGCGGCAGACGAAAGGGCAAACGTGGTCGTGGGGCCGCAGGGAAAGTGCCGGTGTTCGGAATTCTTAAAAGAGGCGGGAAGGTATACACACAGGTGATTCCCGACGCCAAGGGCAAAACGTTGATGCCGATTATCCAAGAGAAGATTCAGCCCGACAGCGTCGTTTACTCAGATTGCTGGTACGGCTACAATGTCCTTGATGTGTCCGAGTTCAAGCACTTCAGGATCAACCATTCCAAGCTGTTCGCCGACAGCCAGAATCACATCAATGGGATTGAGAACTTTTGGAACCAGGCCAAGCGTCACATGAGAAAATTCAACGGCATTCCGACCAAGCATTTCCATCTCTTTTTGAAGGAATGCGAGTGGCGTTTTAACAACAGCAATCCGCGAAGCCAACTTAAACAGTTGAGACAGTGGGTTAAGAAGCATATGGGCTAGTTATCTGGTACAGCCCCTTTTGTTTTTTTTGGGGAAAGATGAGGGACGGGCGCCAGCCTGACGAGCTGTGCCGGGTGAAGCAATTCGTCGCCGACTGAGCGCCCCGAGTCTCTCCCTCAAACGCAGAAAAGCCTTCCGCTTCGCGAAAGGCTTTTTGCATTCTGGCGTCCCCAAGGGGATTTGAACCCCTGTTAACGGCGTGAAAGGCCGACGTCCTGGACCAGGCTAGACGATGGGGACCTGGGTATGAAAGAGGCGGTCGCGCCGTTGCGCAAGACCGCCCCGGAAATTCGTGGCGTCCCCAAGGGGGTTTGAACCCCTGTTGCCGGCGTGAGAGGCCGGAGTCCTGGACCACTAGACGATGGGGACACTTGGTGGGTCGTACTGGGCTCGAACCAGTGACTCTCTGCTTAAAAGGCAGATACTCTACCAACTGAGTTAACGACCCGTTCGAAGGCATGTACAAATATACACAGAGCCGCCATGTGTCAACAAGAAATTTGACTGGGTACTCCTCGTGCTTTTACTGCTTAACATGTTGTTTTATATGGTAAAATCATTTTTTTGTTGCAAAATTGTTCACAGTTGGTATGATGCCGACCCACTTTGTGAGCAACAATATCCGCAATCAGGAGTGCAAATATGACCAGAAAAGACCGTACTGAGGGAATCTATTCCCGCCGCGAGGTGCTGGACGAGTCCGAGCGCAGGCAATACAGCCTGCTTCAGCTCAAGGAACTCCTCAGCTACGCATACCGCTATTCCGAGGACGTGAAGAAGCGCTTCGACCGCGCCCAGTTCAACGTGGACAAGTTCAAGTGCCTGAACGACATCAAGCACATCCCCATCATCAAGAAGAAGGAACTCATCTTCCTCCAGTCCATGGGCCCGCGTCTGGGCGGCCTGCTGACCAAGGACCTCGGCGAGCTCAATCGCGTGTTCCTGTCTCCCGGCCCGATCTTCGACCCCGAGGACCGCGTGGAGGACTACTGGGGATGGACCGAAGGCTTCTACGCCGCAGGCTTCCGTTCCGGCGACCTGTCGCAGATCACCTTCAACTATCATCTGGCCCCGGCCGGACTGATGTTCGAAGAGCCCCTGCGCAACCTGTCCTGCGCCGTGATCCCGGCCGGTCCGGGCAACACGAACAGCCAGCTCGACATCATGCAGAAGCTGCGCGTCACCGGCTATGTCGGCACGCCCAGCTACCTGATGCATCTGGCCCAGAAGGCCGAGGAAATGGGCCTGTCCCTGCGCAAGGACCTGTTTCTGGAAGTGGCGTTCGTCACGGGCGAGAAGTTCTCGGAAAAGATGCGTTCCACTCTGGAAAAGAAGTTCGACTGCATCATGCGTCAGGGCTACGGCACTGCGGACGTGGGCTGCATCGGCTACGAATGCTTTCACAAGGACGGCCTGCACCTGTCCAACCGCGCGTACGTGGAAATCTGCCACCCGGACACCGGCATTCCCCTCAAGGAGGGCGAGGTCGGCGAAATCGTGGTCACGGCCTTCAACAAGACCTATCCGCTCATCCGTCTGGCCACCGGCGATCTGGGCTATCTGGATTCCCGCCCCTGCCAGTGCGGCCGCACCAGCCCGCGTCTGGGCGGCATCGTGGGCCGCGTGGACACCACGGCCCGCATCAAGGGCATGTTCGTGTACCCCCATCAGGTGGAACAGGTCATGGCCCATTTCGAGGACGTCAAGCGCTGGCAGATCGAGGTCACCAACCCCGGCGGCATCGACGAGATGGTCCTGTCCATCGAGGCGGGCCAGTTCAATCAGGAAGATGAACTGCTCCACCTCTTCCGCGAGAAGATCAAGCTCCGCCCGGTGCTCAAGGTGCTGGCCCCCGGCACCCTGCCCCCGCAGATTCGTCCCATCGAGGACAAGCGTACCTGGGACTAGCCCGGACGCCTCCACCAAACCATTCGCGGCCCGCAGGCCTGACCTGCGGGCCGTTTTTTTCTTCCTCAAAAAAAATTCTTCGCCTTGCCATAGTATTCAAAATGCCATATTGGGCGGCACATGAAACGAAAGTTCGCCCTTCTTCCGCTTGTATTCACGGCCCTGACGTTCTGCATGACCTCATGCAGTCCTGCCGAAGCCGAGGCTGACGATGCCGAGCGCAAGGGGAAAAGGACCTTGATCCGACTCGCGTACGAGGACAAGACCAATCCTCCGCGCTTCCTCGGCTCGGGGCTGACCGTGCCTGCCAGAACCCCCGGCATGACTCTGGAGCTGATCAATCTCGCGGCAGAACGCCTCGGCCTTGAAATCCACTACCGGCGCATGCCGTGGAAACGCTGCCTCATGCTTGCGGACAGCGGTGAAGTGGACGGCATCTTCCACGCCAGCTACAAGGAATCCCGCTCGATATGGGGCGCCTATCCCATGAAGAACGACAGGCCGGACCCGAGCCGCAGCCTGTTCGAGCAGGTCTATGCCCTCTATGTGCGCAAGGATTCCCATGTGCAATGGAACGGCGTCACCCTGTCCGGCCTCGACGGCCCGGTGGGCATCACGCTGGGCTATTCCATCCAGTCGGACCTCGAAAAACTGGGAGTGCACACCGCTCCCCTGACCAGCCAGATGAAGAACCTTCAGCGTCTGGCTCAGGGACGCATCGGGGCCTATGCCGATCTGGAAACCATGACCGATCCGCTGATCCGGGCCAATCCCGAGGAATTCGGCAACATCGTCAAACTCCCAATCCCGCTCGAAACCAAACCCTACTACCTGCTTTTCTCCAGAAGATTCACGGAACGCCATCCCGGGCTTGCGGAACGGATATGGGACACCTGTACCGCACTCATGCACTCCGAGGAATTCCGCGGCATCTGCCTCCGCTACGGCGTCCCCGACCTGTGCGGCGGCAACCGGACCGACCGCCCCGGACGAACGCTTCGCCACTTGCCCTGCCCCTCGCATTGACCTTGTCGGCACGCCCCTTTACAACCCGGACATGGCGGACAGATACCTGATTCCGGCCCGGTCCCACCGGGTCGAGCAAACCATCAAGCGCAGCCGTTTTCTGGCAACCGCGACCCATGCCCCGAGCGCGGACGAAGCCAGGGCGTTCATCAACGCGATCAAGGCGGAATTTCCGGATGCCACCCACAATTGCTGGGCGTTTGCAGCCGGGGCTCCGGGCGACACGGCCAGCGTGGGCATGAGCGACGACGGCGAACCACACGGCACGGCAGGCAGGCCCATGCTCAACACGCTCCTGCATTCGGACGTGGGCGAAATCGCGGTGGTGGTCACCCGATATTTCGGCGGTACAAAACTCGGCACGGGCGGACTGGTACGCGCCTATTCCGGCATGGTGCAGGCGGTTCTGGAAACCCTGCCCACGCGCGAAAAGGTGGAGACCGTCACCCTGCTCGCATCCATGCCCTACAATGCGGTCACCCGGTTCAAGCTCCTGCTCCCGGACCATGAGGCCGAGGTTCTGGAGGAGACCTACGGCACGGACGCGGAATTTCTCCTGTCCCTGCCCGAGGAACGCGCAGACGGCTTCCGGCTTGCCCTGACCGAGCTCACGGACGGCAGAGGAACCGCCGAGCCGGTCTGATTCCCGGCCATGCGCGGAAAACCGTTTCCCGCGCATGGTTGCACTCGGCCACGAAATATGGGTATCCTATAGGAAATCATCGCATTACGGAGACGAACCGCTAGCCCAAAGAAGGTGACATGGCCAACAGGAAACTCCGCGCCATCTACAAGGACCTCACCGACAGCATAGACACCGCAAGGGAAGCCGCCCTGTTCGAAGTCAAGGAACTGAAACAGGATCTCAACGAACTGCAACGGCACCTTTCCGGCCGAAAGAAATCCACGGACATTCAATCCGACGACATCATCCGCTCGGCCTATGAAATCGCCCACCGCCTGCGCCACATGCGCACGCAGCAGGCCGTGCTGGCCCGCATGCAGGACGTGGCCGACGAGACCGAAGCCCTGACCTATCTGGAATCCCGGGGCGCAAAGCTGCTGAAGAAGCCTGCGGGCTGGCATTTCCAGACCACGCAGGAACGCTTTCTGCTTCACGAGAACGATCCGGTGGCGGCAGCCGCGGAACTGCGCCGGCTTCTGGCTGCGGGCAAACGCAGAAAACGGCCTGCCGGCAAAGCAAAAGCCGCCGCCAAAAAGTAGCCGCGATTTCCCTTGACTTGCCCGGCGGGGTCATTATTGGTTTGCATACCTTGCAACCCGTAACCCTTTTATCGAGAATCCAATGATCAAACGCATTCTTTCCGCCGTGCTCGCTCTGGGCATGGCCGTCATGCTCTCGGGCTGCGGCTACAACGCCATGCAGCAGAACGAAGAGGAAGTTTTCGCCGCATGGGGCAATCTGGAAGCCGCGCTCCAGCGCCGCGCCGATCTGATCCCGAATCTGGTGGAAACGGTCAAGGCTGCGGCCGCCCATGAAAAGGACACGCTCACGGCCGTGACCGAGGCCCGGGCCAAGGCCAACCAGACAAGAATCTCCCCGGACATGCTCTCGGACAAGCAGGCGCTGGCCAAATTCCAGCAGGCCCAGAGCGGCCTGTCCTCGGCCCTGTCCCGACTCATGGTCGTTGTGGAACGCTATCCCGCCATCAAGGCCAACCAGAACTTTCTGGGGCTTCAGCACCAGTTGGAAGGCACGGAAAACCGGATCACCGTGGCGCGCACCCGATACAACGAAGCCGTGAAGAAGTTCAATTTCTCCATCCGCAAATTCCCCAACTCCCTGACCAATTCCATTGCTCTCAATCTGGAGCGCAAGGAATTCTATCAGGCTGACGAGGGAGCCAAGACCGCGCCCAAGGTCGATTTCGGCGGCAGCAAGAGCTAGCCGTCCGGAATCCGGGACACGGCCTTCACGCCTGTCCCGAGACCTGCGCCAACCTTTTTGCGCGGCTCCCCGCCTTCGGGCGGGACGGGCCGCCGGGGGAACCCATGCAGCAAAAACACACCATGGTGGCGGCACCGGCCGTTCTGCTGGCCGCCATCCTGCTTCTGGGCGCAACGCAAGCCAGCGCTCTGGACGTGCCGCCCCTGAGCGGGCGCGTCAATGATCATGCGAACATGATCTCGCCCCAGGCCCGGCAGCAGCTCGAACGCCAGCTCGCGGAGCTGGAAGCGTCCGACTCCACTCAGGTGGTCGTTCTGACGGTTCCCTCACTCGAAGGCGACAATCTGGAAAGCTTTTCCATCCGCGTTGTCGAGGCATGGAAGCTCGGCCGGAAGGACAAGGACAACGGCGTGCTCTTTCTGGCCAGTCGGGATGATCGCAAGATGCGCATCGAGGTGGGCTACGGTCTGGAGGGCGTGCTCACGGACGTCCTGGCCGGGCGCATTCTGGACCTCGCGGTCAAGCCCCGGTTCAAGACCGGAGACTTTGACGGCGGATTCCTGGTGGGCGTGCAGGCCATCGGCATGGCCGTGCGCGGGGAGTTCAAGGGCACGGCCCAGACGGTTCGCAAGAAGAAATCCGGCGGCGCCCTGCCCCTGATTCTGCTACCTCTGGCATTCATCGTGTTTTCCCAGATGTTCGGCGGACGCAGGCGCGGCGGGAGCAGCGGTCTGCTCGGCCTGCTCTTCCTGTCCTCCATGCTGGGCGGCGGGCGCGGACACGGCTCGGGCGGCGGTTTCGGAGACGGCGGTTTCGGCGGATTTTCAGGCGGTGGCGGCGGCTTCGGCGGCGGCGGAGCCTCGGGAGACTGGTAATGGGAGGCGGCATGAAAGACCTGGCACAAACATTTCTGACAACCGAGGAACAACGCAGGCTCGTCCAGTGCGTGCAGGAGGTCGAGACGCGCACGGCCGGAGAGATCGTCCCGGTCATTGCCGGGAACAGCTACGACTATCCCCGGGCCTCGGCTCTGGGCGCACTGCTCATGGGCACCCTGTGCGGCGTGCTCGGGACCCTGCTTTTCGACCATGAGGACATGTGGTTCTTCCTCGGCCTGTTTCTTGGCGCGTATGCGCTCTCCTACTATCTGCTCTCCCTGCTGCCCATGCTCAAGCGGCCGCTGATAGCCCGGCGCGAGATGGACGAGGAGGTCGAGGAGGCGGCCATCACCACCTTTTTCCGGCACGGCCTGTTCCGCACGCGCGACGAGACCGGCATTCTGATCTACGTGTCCGTGTTCGAACGCAAGGTCTGGGTACTGGCGGACCGGGGCATCAATGAAAAGGTCGATCCGGCCGAGTGGAAGGAAGTGGCGGACATGGTCACGCGCGGCATCCGCGAGGACCGGCCCGGCGAAGCCCTGTGCGAAGCCGTGGCCCGATGCGGCGAGATCATCACCGAACATTTTCCGGTGCGCCCGGACGACGTGGACGAACTGCCGAACCTGATCGTGGAAGGGAAGTAGTCCCGGATTTCACGCAAACGCCACGGCATCGCCGTATTGCTGCAACACGGCTCATGTCTTCTGTACCCGGAGGTATGGAAGCATGAGCCGTTTTCTCGTCCTGATCGCGATTCCGGCCCTTCTGGCCGTGCTCGCCTGTCAACGCATCCGGCAGGGCACCAGCCCGAATGCGGACCTGCTGGCCGAGTGCTACGGCTGGCTGGAATCCGGCCCCGAGGATTCGGAGGGTTCGAGGTAGCCGTCAAGCACGGTCTCGTAGTCGACCTGGCTCCGTGCACGCTCCAGAGCGCGGGCATAATCGCGTACGACCGCATCCGGCACATCGGGATGAAACACGGTAAAGAGTCCGACCTTTTCCCCGGGCACATCCACCACGCGAAACCGTTCCACTTCCGCCTTCCCGGCCCCGTAGACAATGGATGCCCTGTCCGGCGAGAACACGGCATCCACCCTGCCCTGAACAAACTTGCGCAGGTTCTTTTCCGTGGCGTATCCTCCGGCAATCAGATCGAAACGGGCCTTGCTGCGACGCAGAAACGGAACGATCCACGCGCCCTGCACGAACCCGATGCGCATCCCGTCCACCTGTTCCGGGCGGGTGAGCCCGCCGGTCAGCGCGCCGGACCGCACCAGCAGGGCGGGCCGCATGAATCCGAACGGTTCGGGCGGATAAACGAACCGGCCCTGTCGCTCCCGGGTTCTGGCCAGCAGCAGCACGGCATCGTACCACCCTTCCTCGAACCGGAACATGAGCCGGGAAAACGGAATCGGCCCCTGAATCAGCACCGAGGCGTCCATGTGCGGGGCAATGTGCTTCGACAGGTATTCCACGGCGGCACCGGCAGGTTCGCCGGACTCGCCGCGCATGGCGTGGGGCTCGAATGCGAAAAAGCCCACCACCAGATCATCCCGGGCCCACGAAAGGCCCGGGGCAAAGAACGCCGCCACGCACAGCAGAAAGAACAGGACCCCGAAAACGGGACGATTCCGCATTGAAACAGGATAGGCGAACGCCGCATTCCGGTCAATACGCCCACCCCGGCAAGGAGATGGGAAAACATGCCAACCCCGCTTTTCTTTCCGCGCGCAATCGGGTAACTTTTCCCCAGACCGGGTCAAGAGTACATCCCCTTCTCCCGATCGCGGACATTTGACCCGAGCACGCACCACCGCATGACACACACCCGACACAAAGACAGCCCGGAACCGGACAGGGCCGAAGACCTTTTGCAGCGCATCCCGGACGCGTTCCGGGGCACGTTCATGGCTGCGGGCATTCCCATGGCCATCCGCAATCTGGACCTGAAGCCGATCATCGTGAATCAGGCCTATTCCGACATCTACGGCTACGGTCCCGAGGAATTTCAGGCCATGGCCGTGAACACGGTCCTGCCCGTGGAGACCTACCGCCTGTACATGGACGAAATCCGGCCGCGCGTACTGGAGGGCGGCTACTGGGAAGGCGAGTACCGCCTGCGGGACAAGGAGGGCCGCCCCTTTGCGGTCTGGGCCAGATTCGACCCGGTCACGGATGATTCCGGGGCCACAACGCACGTGGTTTCGGTCATGCGCGATGCGTCCGCAGCCATGCGGCTGCGCAACGCCCTTGCCCAGACCGAACGCCACCTGAACTTTCTCACGGCCAATGCCAGCGACTGTCTGTTCCGGGTGCGCTTTTCGGACGGACGGTACGACTTCGTTTCCCGGACCGTGGAAACCATGACCGGATACCCCCGGGAAAGGTTCCAGACCACGGATGCCATGCTCCTGACCATCACCCCGAGAAAATGGCGGCCCACGCTCATGAAATGGTGGGCCGAACTGCAACAGGGCAAGGTGCGCCCCTCCTATGAATCCCCGGTCCGACACAGGGACGGGTCCACCCGCTGGATCAACCAGCGCGTGGCTCTGGAGCACGATCTCCACGGCATTCCCATTGCTGCGGAAGGCATCATCACGGACGTGACCGAACGCAAGGAACACGAGGAGGCGCTTCAGGAAAGTGAAGCCCGGTTCCGTTCCCTGTTCGAGGACTGCCCCATCTCCCTGTGGGAGGAGGACCTTTCCGGCCTGAAAACCCATTTCGATACACTCCGGGCCCGGGGCGTCACCGATTTCCGCAAGTTCTTCACCGAGAATCCCGACGAACTGGCCACCTGCGGCCCTCTGGTCAAGGTCGTGGACGTGAACCGGGCCACTCTGGACATGCTCAGGGCCGATACCAAGGACGAGCTTCTGGGCAATCTGGACAAGGTGTTCACCGAGGAATCCATGGACACCTTCCGCGAGGAAATGATCCTCCTCGCCTCGGGCGGCACAGCCTATTGCGGAGAAATCACCCACCGCACCCTTGCCGGGGAAACCATCTGGGTCATGGTCCATTTTTCCGTGCCCCCGCAGTATCGGGACAAGCTCAGCCGCGTGATCGTCTCGCTGCAGGACATGACCCCGCGCAAACGGGCCGAACTCGCCCTCAAGTATTCCGAGGAACGCTACCGCGTACTCGTGGAAAACGCGCGGGAAGGCGTGATGGTCATTCAGGACAGCGAGGCCAAGTTCGTGAACGAAGCCCTGCACTCCATGCTGGGGTACAGCCCCAGCGAGCAGCTCGAACTGCTGCCGGGCAGATTCCTGCATCCGGACGACCGGGAAACCGCAACGGAACAGGCGCACCTCACCCTGCAGGGCAGAAAGCAGGGACCGCTCGGCCCGTTCCGCATCCAGACCCGCGACCAGTCCCGGAAATGGGTGCACCTGTCGGTCAAGCCCATTGTCTGGGAAGACCGCCCGGCCCTGCTCAAGATCGTGACGGACGTGACCGAACACAAGGAGCTGGAAGAGGAACTCCGACGCGCCCACGCCGAAACCGAGCAGCGCGTGTGCGACCGCACTGCCGAGCTGGACGCGGCCAACGCCCATCTGCGCGACGAGATTGCGGAACGCAGGCAGGCCGAAGCCCAGATTCTTTCCCTGACCCAGCAGCTCCTGCGCATTCAGGAAAACGAACGCCAGCGCATTTCCCGCGACCTGCACGACAACGTGGCGCAGGACCTGTCCTCCATGGTCATCGGCATGGCCACCCTGTTCGACGGGTACGACGACATTCCCGATGAGGTTCGGCAGCGCGGAGCGGCCATTGCAAACGTGATGCGCCAGTCGGTTTCCTCGGTGCGCCACATTGCCTATGGCCTGCGCCCCCCGTCCCTGGACCAGCTCGGCCTGTCCCGGGCGATTTCCCGGCATTGCAACGACGTGGAGGAAAAGTACGGCCTGCGGGTTGACTTTTCCGCTGCCGGGGTTGACAAGATCAGATTGGATTCCGACACGGAGATCAATGTATTCAGGATGATACAGGAATCCCTGAACAATGCGGTCAAGCACTCGGACGCGAACCGGGTCAAGGTGCGCGTGCTGGGCAGCCATCCGGACATTCTGATCCGGGTGGAGGATGACGGCCGGGGATTCGACGTGAAGCAACGCATGGCTGACGCGGCCGAGGAACACCACATGGGCCTCAAGAGCATGGAAGAACGCGCCCGACTGCTGGGCGGCACCATGAACATCCGCTCCCGGCAGGGCGCGGGCACCAAGATCGCATTCCGAATTCCGTACGAACATCCGAGGAGGCAGCCCTGACATGGATATCATGATCGTGGATGACCACCCCCTGTTCCGGGAGGGTCTCAAGACCATCATCAGCCGCGACCCGCGCTACCGCGTGGTGGCCGAGGCAGGCAACGGCAGAGAGGGAGTGGCCCAGGCCCGGGAACACAGGCCGGACATCGTGCTGGTGGACATTTCCATGCCCGGCAAAAACGGCATCCAGATGATCCGGGAACTCAGGGACGTGCTTCCGGCAGGAAGATTCATCATCATCAGCATGCACTCCGAGGCCGACTACATCGTGGAGGCGTTCCGGTCCGGTGCTTCCGGCTACATGGTCAAGGAATCCGCCGCATCCCAGCTCCTGCGCGGGCTGGACACGGTCGCGGCCAACGAACTCTTTCTGGACAACGCCCTGTCTCAGGAGGTGGTATTCAAACTCCTTCAGAACAGACAGAATCCCGAGGCCTCGCCCGAGGACACCTATTCCAGCCTCACGCCCCGGGAGCAGGAGATCATGCGCATGCTGGCCGAAGGCATGTCCACCAAGGAGATTGCCGGGGCCCTGTTCATCAGTCCCAAGACCGTGGAAAACCATCGTTCCAACCTGATGCGCAAGCTCGGGCTGCAATCCACGTTCGAACTCATCCGCTACGCGGCCCGGCTCGGCCTGATCGATCTGGACACCTGGACCATCTGACCGCCTCGCAACCACGAAAAGCCGCCTGTCGTACATCCACGGCAGGCGGCTTTTCTTTTGCGTTCCAAGCAGACGCGTCAGGCGTGCCGTCCGACCACCTCTTCCACGAGCATGGGCAGCATGGTCCCGGCCTTGCCCTGAAGAAAGATGTCGGTGGTGCCGCGCGTGTACCCGGTTTCCTGCACGTTGATCTCGATGACCGTGGCCCCGGCATTGGCGGCAACCCGGGGGATGCGTCCCGCAGGCATGACCTCGCCGCACGTGCCCACCACAAGGCACACGTCCGCCTTTTTGGCCAGCCTGGTGGCCTCGGTGTGCACGTCAAAGGGGATGGCCTCGGAAAAGAACACGAAATCCGGCTTGAGCAGCCCGCCGCAGTTCGGGCACGGCGGAGGCAGGGTTTCCAGCGAAATGGACGCGGAATCGAAGAACATGCGGCAGTCCATGCACTGCATGCGACGCGTGGACCCGTGATACTCGTACACGGTGCGCGACCCGGCGGCCTGATGCAGGCCGTCTATGTTCTGGGTGATCACTGCCGCAAGTCTGCCCATGTCCTCCAGCAATGCCAGTGCCTGATGCGCGGGATTCGGCTCGGCCCGGGCCAGCTCGTCGAAGAATATCTTCCTGAGCAGGGGCCACACTTCTTCGGGATGTTGTCGGAAATAGTTCTTCTCGAACTTTTCCGGATCGTATCTGGACCAGATGCCACCCGGTCCCCGAAACGGGGGGATGCCGGATTCCACGGAAATTCCGGCCCCGGTAAAGGCTATGGCCAGCCGGGCCTGTCCAAGAATCCGGGCCGCGTTTTTCAAGGCGTCATTGGACATGTTCCTTCTCCGAATAATGTGGTGTCGGAAACTTTCCGATCATCCACTTTCCATTTCAAAACGGGCTGTTGAGATCGCGACGATTCCACCTCTATGCATGTTGTCCGGCCCAGGCCGCAATATCCCCGGCCGACATGGCCCCGGACTGGCGAGCCACTTCCCGGCCGCCCCGGAACAGGATCAGGGTGGGCACGGACCGGATGGAAAACCGCGCGGCAAGCGCCTGCTCCTGCGAGGTGTCCACCTTGGCCAGTCGCATTCGCGGATACAGATAGGCTGCGGCCTCGCCAAACTGCGGCGCCATCATCTGGCACGGACCGCAGGTCGGGGAAAAGAAATCCACAAGCACGGGCACGTCGGAACGGCCCACCTGTCTGTCAAAGGAATCCCGAGTCAGGGACAGGGGGGAAGGCTGGAACAGCAGGGAACCGCACTTGCCGCAGGTGGCCTCGGGCTCCCTGCCCTGCGCCACGCGGTTCACGGCGTTGCAGGAAGGGCAGACAATATGCTGGGTGGTCATGACATCTCCTGTGGTTTCCCTGAATGATAGGCTTTTTTCACGCCGAAGCAAGGGAAACGCCCGTATTCAGCCGCCCAGTCCGGCCAGAATCCCGCGCCGCAGCCGGTCCAGAAGCCGTACCGAATCCTCCACGGAATCCGGAAACGCGGCAGGCTCCAGCTCCAGCGTCAGATACCGCTGATACCCGCGCTGCGCGAGCCGGGCCAGAAAATCGGCCAGAGGCAGACTGCCGGCCCCGGGCGTGAGATGTTCCTGATACCCCTTGGCGTCCGAGTAGTGCACGTTGAACAGCAGGCCTTGCGGCACCTTGTCCAGCGCCGCAAGCACGTCCCGACCGGACACGCCCATGTGACACACGTCGAAGGTCAGACCCACGTTCTTGTCCCGGCACTGATCCATGAGCCGTTCCAGCGGGTCGCGGGCAAAGGGCGAAGCCTCGGCCCACGGCATGTTTTCCAGCGAAAACTCCACCCTGCCCTTGGCATCCAGCAACAGAGGCAGGTCATGCGCCTTGGCAAACCAGCGGTTCTGCACCAGCGCGGACAGCCGCGAACCGGGCGGATGCATGGTCACGTGGGTGGCACAGTCCAGTGAATTGGCAATGTTCGTGGTGGCCTTCCACGAATTGAGCATCCCGCCCCATCGGGTCCAGTTGCGGAACGGCGCGTGCAGGCTGCGCACCGGACAGATGCCGGACACGCGATCCAGCTCCGGCCCCGGAGCCAGATCCGGAGAATTCACGATCAGTTCCAGCCCGGCGAATCCCGCTTCCCGAGCCATGGACGCGATGGAGGGCAGCGGAAGATGAAACAGGCTTCCGGTGGAAAGCAGCAGAACAGGGCCTGCCGATGTTGCCGACGAGTCGCTCATGCTCCCCCTGTCCGATGATGCGCGCCCACGCGCAAGGATAATTCCGGGGAAAGGCGTTCCCTGCGCGGTGAACGGCTATTGCCCTTCCGCAGCCTCCCTGTCCCCGCTCTCCCTTTCCGCATTCCTGCTGCCGAAGAGTGCGTAATACCCGCACGGCACCACGATCAGGGTAAAGGCCGTGGAGGCGACCAGCCCGAAGATGAGCGCCCATGCCAGCCCGGAAAAGATCGGGTCCAGCGTGATGGGCCATGCGCCGAGCGCGGTTGTCAGGGCCGTGAGCACGATGGGTCGCAGCCGCACGGCCCCGGACAGGGTGATGGCCTCGCGCAGCGGAGTCCCCTGCGCCATGGTCTTGCGGATGAAGTCGATGAGCACCACGGAATTGCGGATCACGATGCCGCCCAGCGCGATCATGCCGATCATGCTGGTGGCCGTGAAGAACACGGGATCGGCATACCCGCCGACCTCGGTCCCGGCCACCACGTTGAGCAGCCAGAACCCGGGCAGGATGCCGAGTACGGTCAAGGGCACTGCGGACATGATCAGCAGCGGCAGCAGAAACGAGCCGGTCTCCGCCACCAGCAGAACGAAAATGCCGAGCAGGGCCGCAGCATTGGCCAGACCGAGGTCGCGGAACACGTCCAGCGTGATTTTCCACTCCCCTTCCCCGGCCCAGTCCACGGACACGCCCGGGGGCATGGGATCGTCCCGAAGCCGGGATTGCAGGTCGAGCACGGCCTCGCCCGGCGGGATTCCCGCGGTCTCGGCAAACACGTAGGCCACGCGCTTCAGGTTCTTGTGCTGGATGGGCTGGTCCTCGACCCGCTCCACGAACTCGCCCAATTCGGCCAGTGGTACCATGCTCCCGGTCGGAGTCTTCATGCGCAGTTCGCCCAGCGAATCCGGCCCGGTGCGCAGGGATTCGGGCAGAATCACGCGCACTGGCAGGGGCTGGCGTTCATGCGGCTGGTGCACGTGCGCCACCACGTCCCCGGACAGGGCCATGCGCAGCGCGTCCACCACGTCCGAGGCCGACACCCCGTGCAGGGCCGCCTTTTCCTTGTCCAGCACGAAATCCACCATCATGCGCGGGGCCTCGGCAGACACGTCCACGTCCACCACGCCATGCTGCTCCCGCATGAGCCCGGCCAGATGCTCTGCCCCGGCCAGCAGCACTTCGTGAGCCAGCCCGGGCGAGCCGTACACCTCGGCCGTGAGCGTTGCCATCACGGGCGGTCCGGGCGGGGTCTCCACCACCTTGACCACGGCGCCATGACGGTCGGCAATGGCCTGCAGATCGCGCCGCATGCGCAGGCCGATGGCATGGCTCTGCTCCGCCCGGTCCGACTTGTCCGGAAACCCGATGCGGATGTCCGCCAGATTCGACTGCGTACGCCAGAAATAGTGACGGACCATGCCGTTGAAATCCATGGGCGAGGGATCGCCCGCATAGGTCACCACGCTCGTGACCTCGGGCACGGTGCGCAGATACGCCTCGAAGTCGCGTACCACCCGGTCCGTACGTTCCAGCGACGTACCCTCGGGCATGTCCACCACGAGTTGCAGTTCATTCCTGTTATCAAACGGCAGCATCTTGAGTGGCACCAGCCGGAACACCACGAGCAGACCGCAACCGACCAGTCCGAGCACGATGCCGCCCAGAAGCAGCCTGCGGTTGCGCGGCGCGCCCAGAAACGGGGAAATCAGGGCCGAATACACGGCGAGCAGACGCGGACTGGCCTGCGGAGTCTCGACCCGGGATGCGGCTACCTGTGCGCTCGGGGCGCGGTTCTTCAGCAGCAGATACGCCATCCATGGCACCACGGTCAGCGCGGCCAGCGTGGAAAAGGTCACGGTCAGAGGCACGTTCGCGGCCATGGGCGCCATGTACGGCCCCATCATGCCCGTGATGAAGAACAGGGGCGTGAACGACACGATGATTGCCAGCGTGGACATGATCACGGGCGGCAGCACCTCGCGCACCGCGTCCAGCGTCGCATCCAGCGGTCTCTTGCGGCCCATGAGAATGTGCCGCTGGATGTTGTCCACGTTGGTGATGGGATCGTCCACCACCAGCCCGAGGGACAGGATCAGCGCGAACAGGGTCACGCGATTGATGGTATATCCGAGCAGCAGGTTGGCAAACAGGGCCAGGGAAAAGCTCATGGGCACGGCCAGCGCCACGACAAGGGCCTCGCGCCAGCCAAGGGCAAAGGCGAGCAGCGCCACCACCGTGACCACGGCAAGGGTCAGGGACGTGAGCAGCTCGTTCACCTTGGCCTGTGCGGTCTCGCCGTTGTTGCGGATCACTTCCATGCCCACGCCCGCAGGCAGAACCTCGGCCCGGAGCCGTTCCAGCCGCTCCAGCACGGCGTCGGCAACCGCAACCGCATTGGTGCCCTTCTTCTTGGACACGGCCAGTGTCACGGCAGGCCGCGACGGCTGCGCATCCTCCCTGCCCAGCGCGGACAGATACGCATCGGAAAAGGATATCCGGGAATAGTTGTCCGGCTCCTCCGGACCGTCGATCACGTCGGCCACGTCCCGCAGATACACGGGCCTGCCCTCGAACACGCCCACCACAAGGTCGGCGGCATCACTGGCCGAAAGCAGGAAGGACTGACTCACCACGCGGGTCTCCCGATCCCGGTTCACGAAGGTTCCGGCAGGCAGGGAGCGGTCCGCGCCCCGAAGCGCGGCAGCCACTTCACGAGGCGAGACATTGAACCCGGCCATGCGGTCCGGGCGGATGGTCACGCGCACCTCGCGGCTTCGGCCCGAATGCAGGCTCACCCGCGACACGTCCTCGGTCTCGGCCAGCCTGTGAAACAATTCCTCGGCCATGCGCCGCAACGCATGATCGTCATACTGGTCCTCGTAGCCATGATCCGCGTACAGGGTCACGACCACGATGGGCACGTCGTCGATCTCCACGGGCTTCACGCCCCAGCCCGAGACAATGCCCGGAGCCATGTCCGCGTTCTTGAGGATGGTGTTGTGCAGCTTGATCAGGGAATCCTCGCGATCCTCCCCCACGAAGAACCGCACCGTGGCGGCCGCGGAATCCTTGCGGGAAATGGAATACACGTATTCCACGCCATCGATCTGCCAGAGCAGCCGTTCCAGCGGCGCGGTCACGAGTTTTTCCACCTCCTCGGCGGACGCGCCCGGCACCTGCACCACCACGTCGGCCATGGGCACCACGATCTGCGGTTCCTCCTCGCGCGGCGTGAGCAGCACCGATGCCACGCCCAGAATCAGCGAGGCAAGGGCCAGCACAACGGACATGCGCGAGGTCAGGAAATAGCGGACAATGGACGGAATCACGCCGCGCGGGCGATCGGATTCGCCGGTCATGACCGCCCTCCGCCCACGCCAAGGGTTTCGCCGCCGGACAGGCCGGACAACACCTCGATGTCGTCGCCGTGACGCTCGCCGGTGCGCACGTAGGCGTTCCGCCAGCCCGATTCGGTCCTGATCATCACGGTCTCAAGCTGGCCCACGCGGGTCACGGCCCGGTCCGGCACAAGCACGGCCTCGGTCTCGCCCACCGGAACCATGAGTCTGCCGAACATGCCGGGATACAGCCCCGGAGCCGGCGGCAGGCCGACCTTGACCAGAAAGGATCGGGTCACGGGATCGGCAAGGGGTTCGATCTCCTCCACCATGCCGCGCAGGTCCCCTTCGCCCTCCAGCGCGGACACGATCACGGGCAGGGTATCGCCGATGCGCACCCGGGCGATCAGCCCTTCGCGCACCATGGCTTCCAGCCGCAGGGAACCGCCGGTCTGCAACACCAGCAGAGGCTTGCCCGGAAACGCCAGATCGCCGGGTTCGGCCTCGCGCCGGGCCACTTCGCCGTTTTCCTGAGCGCGGATCGTGGCATATCCCAGATCGATTTCCGCCTGCTGCACCAGTTCGGAGGCCTCGGCCACGCGGGCCTGCGCCCCGGTCACGCCGTCCCCGGCCTGTCCCAGCGCGGCTCTGGCCTGAGCATGGGCGGTTTCCGCCTGTTCCATTTCCTCGGCAGTGACCACCTTCTGCTCATGCAGACGGCGCATGCGCTTGTACGTGGATTCGGCCTTGGTTGCCGTGGCCCTGGCCGAGGCAAGTCCGTCCCGCGCCTGTCCCAGCGCACTTCCGGCCGAGGCAAGGGCCTGACGTGCGCGTTCCAGCCGGGATTCCAGAGCGCGGCTGTCCAGCTCCACAAGCGGATCGCCCTTGGCAACCCGATCCCCGGGGCGAACCAGCACCTTGAGCACCCGGCCCGTGACCTGCGCCTCCACCCGGGTGTCGGTCTTGGCCTGCACCGTACCCACGGCCTCGTGCCAGCGTGGCAACCGAACCAGCCGGGTTTCCACGGTTTCCTCGGGCGCGTAGGTCCGGCCTTCGCCCTTCACGGCCTCCGGACCATTCCCGGAGCAGGCCGTCAACGCGGCAATCAACAACAGACAACAACAAGCCGACCGAACATGCATTACGGACATCCCTGTTTGCATTTGAAACACATCGTTGCAACACACTGCTTCCCCTGACGTTACCTTGTCCTGCGCGGGATGAAAAGAGGATTGACGGATTTGCGGAGTTCTCCCGGCCGTATCAACAACACGAAAAAACAATCTTTGATTCGATACCGACTTGCTGTATTGTTCCTCTGTTCATCACTTCATTCGCCCCGAGCCGGGGCAAGGAGGACGCCATGTCCCGCATACGTCGAGCCTGTCTCGGTCTCGCCCCCCTGTTCACTCTTCTGGCAACAGCCGGAATCGCGCTGGCCGAGGAAAGCACCAAAACCACGGCCACCAGCCCGGACGCTCTGGGCGCTGCTGCGGACATCCTGATCAAGGTCTTTGTTCTGGCCACGGTGCTGGAAATGGCCTTCACCACGATCTTCAACTGGAAATTCTTTCTGGAACGGTTCCACGACAAGGGGTGGAAAACCCCGATCATGGTGATCACCATCTTCTTTCTTTGCAGAAACGGAGAACTGCACCTCTTTTCCCGGATCATCACCGAGCTGTTCGGCACGGGGCATCCGGTGAACACAAACGTGGACTGCATGCTCTCGGCCCTGCTTCTGGCCGGCGGCAGCGGCGGCATCAACACCCTGTTCACCAAATTGAAGATGCGCGACCCCAATGCAGTGCAGCAGCGCGCCGATCATCTTCAGGCGGCACTCAAGGCGCAACAGGCCGCAAAGAAGTAACGGAGGGAACTTCATGGACACCGCAACCCTGATCCTGTTCGCCATTCGGGGGGCCGCACGTCTGGGACAGGAAGCACATACCGCGTATGTGGACATGACCCGCAACCGCGACCTGATCCTGCCCCTGCCCGGCGACGACGCCACCCTGAGCCGCAACGAGGCGTTCGCGTTCTTCCGTTCCGAGCAGGGACGGCAGTTCGTCGAGGGAAACGGCCCTGTCGCGCCCCGGTCGTGGCTGGCCCTGTCATGGCTTCGCACTGCGACCGGCCCGGCCCACATGGACGCGCATCCCGAAGAGGCGGAAAAGCTGCCTGCCCTTGCCCGCGAGGCCCTTGGCCTGATCGAAATCCACGAACGCGACACGTTCCCGCCCAATCGCTCCGGCATGTCGCGGGACGACCTTGTTGCACTGGCCTCGGTCTCGGGCTGGGAAGCCGGACTTTCCGCTGCCACGCCATTCCAGCGCATGGCCGGAACCCTTGTGGAAATCGGGGTGGACTACGCCCTGCTTGAACCCGGCCTGTTCGACACCCGATCCTCCACGGGCCGCGCCCTGCATGCGCTGGTCACCGGACTGGACAGCGTGGACTTTGCGCGCGGCAGTATGGAGGAACTTCCGGCCCGGCTCTTTGCCGTGGCTCTGGAAACCGCATCCCTGCACCCGGATGCATTCTGCGGCGGGGCCAACACCCGGGAACTGGTGGGCGCGACCGCTGGCAGACTGGCCGAACTGGTCACCGAGCGGTCCGAAGCCATTGCCGAGGATTCCAGCCTGACCGCCACCCAGAAACGCGACAAACGCACCGATCTGGGCGAATGGAGCGAACTCGTGTTCCGGGGCGTGCTGGACGCGGCAGGCTCGACCGCCCTGTCCGACCCGGGCCGATTCCTCGGGGTACAGGGCGTGGCCAGTCAGGAGCTGGTGACCGAGGTGGGCAACGGCGTACTGGAACTCATGCTGCAAGGCGAAAGCGTGAGTCTGGACCCGATATTTGCCCGGGCCGGAACCGAACGGCTGCTGCGCACTGCGCTGGACGTGGTAGCGAGGCACCCGCGTCTGGTCACGAACACGAATCAGGCCGGGGTCAACGCCATCCTGTCGTCCGTTTCCTCCGAGCTGGTGAAAAAACAGTCCCTGCTCGCCCCGGACATGGTGCCGGAAGTGACCCGGCTCATTCTGGAAAAAACCGGGGACAACCTGAACCTGCTCTGGCCGCAGGCTCCGGCCCGGCCCGAAACCAATCTGCTGATGACTGCGGCCACGGCCACCCTGTCCGCGCTCTCCGCACCGGACGGGTCTGCCCCGTGGCACCCGGACTTCACCCGGGAAGACCTGCTGTTCGTCATGGAAACCGTGTTCGACGAGGTCAATGCCAACCCGGGCTGGATCACGGACGACAACCAGTACCTGAACACGGCCCTGAAACGCGCGCTGGCCGAGACCGTGACCTGTTTCAAGCGGCAGGACGTGACCATTTCCGGGGACACTGCCGCCGTAATTCTGGCCGACGTGGTCAAGGGAGTGGCGTTGCAAAGGGAACTTCTGCACGGCATCGACTATCATGACGAAGTCAGGACCGTGGCCGGGGCAGCCATTGACGCGGTGGTCCACACCCTGTTCAAGGCCGATCCCAAGGTGAAATGGCAGTTGTGCCGGGATGAGACCCTGACCGCCATCATTTCGGTCCTGTTCGAGGAACTGGCCGAATCCAGCTCCGATGAACAGGCCGTGAGCACGCTCCGCAGCATTGCGAAAGACCTTGCCACGGAAATCAAATCGGGCCGCGCCCTTGATCTGGACGTACTCCGGACCGTGGCTCGCGAACGGCTGGGCATCAGGCCCGCACTGGAGGCATGATCATGCAGCATCGACACGCATGCACCCCTGTCCGCCTTGTCGCCGTCCTTGCGATCACGATCCTGCTCGCGGGTTGCGCAGGCATCAGCCAGCTTCGGCAGGCACAGGACGCGTTCAACGAGGCATCCGCTCTGGACCGGGCCGCATTCCATGATCCGAACGTGATTGCGGACAGCGGCGACCTGACGCAAGCCGTGACAGCGGACAACAATTCCCGCGCCCTGTACGCCAGCGCACTGGCCAGTCTGGAAAGCATGGGGGACAAGGAAACCAGGACGCTGAAACAGAACCGGCTCTACGGCACGGCTCTGACTCTCAAGGCCCTGACCTGCTGGAAGCTGGGGTTGCATGATCAGGCCATTGCCGTGTGCGACGAGGCGAGCCGCACCCCGGAGGCACTCATCAAGCGGGACCGGATTCTGCTGGACCTGCTGCCCTCGCTCGTGACGCTGGACGAAACCCTGCCTGTGTTCAAAGGCATGGAATCCGGCTCGCAGGCCGAACTGGACAAGGCCCGCACCACGATCATGAGCCTGCTGAACGAGCGCAGGCTTGCCGAGATCGATCAGGCCATTGCCGAGGCCGATGATCCGAAGCTCAAGCTCTATGCACTGGAAATCAAGCTCCTGTTCCTGAACCGCCAGTTCCGCACCGTGACACGGGCCACGGCAGTTCAGCCCGGGGCTGACGATCCCGTGGTGATCAACGCTCAAAAGGCCCTGACCGCGATGCATGCGCAGGCAAGCACCGTGAATCCGACCAAGGCGACCGAACTGGCTCTGAAGTGGAGCAGGAAATTCAACTTTGCCGTAAAAATCGAACCATGATTGCCTGAAACGCCATTTCCATGAACACGCGGCCCGGATGCGCAGCAACGCGTCCGGGCCGCTTTTCTGCGGCAAAAACGCATGAACCGATGCCCGGTCACGAGTTTTTTCCCTCTGTTCACAACAACCGCAAATCCTTGCCCGGCGCGGGATCGGACGCAGGCTTGTTTTGACAATCCGGGCAGGATGGTCTAACCACAGTCGATTCCAGCTCAACGCTATTTATAGGATTTTGAACAAATCATGGCCAACATTCAGAAAATCAAAGGTTTTGTTGATCTTTTCCCGGAAGAAGCCGCCAAGTTCTCCTTTTTGGAAGCCCAGGCCCGGGACATTTTCACCCGCTACGGATTCGGCGAGCTGCGCACGCCCATTCTGGAAAAAACCGAACTTTTCCAGAAATCCATCGGCGAAGACACGGATGTGGTGGGCAAGGAGATGTTCACCTTTCCCGACCGCAAGGGCCGTTCCCTGACCATGCGCCCCGAAGCCACCGCCGGTGTGGTGCGCGCGTTCGTGGAGTCCAAGACCCATCAGCCGGGCAGGATTTCCAAGTTCTTCTCCTTTGGTCCCATGTTCCGGTACGAGCGTCCCCAGAAGGGCCGCCAGCGCCAGTTCCATCAGCTCAATGCGGAACTCTTCGGTGCGCCCGAACCGCAGGCCGATGCCGAACTCATCCTCATGCTCAAGAGCTTTCTGAATTCCATTGGTTTGGAAAAGCTGGAAATCGAGCTGAACTCCCTTGGCTGCCACGATTGCCGCCCGGCCTACAAACAGGCGCTGGTGGACTACTACAAGTCCAAGGACAAGGAAAATTTCTGCGAGGACTGCCAGCGTCGCATGGAGACCAATCCCCTGCGCGTGCTGGACTGCAAGGTGCCCACCTGCAAGGAGCTGGTGCAGGACGCGCCCTCCATCACCGACCATCTGTGCGAGGAGTGCAAGGCGCACTTTGCGGACGTCCGGGCCATTCTGGACGACGCAGGCGCTGCCTACACGTTGAATCCCCGGCTGGTGCGCGGTCTGGACTACTACGTACGCACCACATTCGAGGTCACCAGCCACGACATCGGGTCCCAGACCGCAGTGGCCGGCGGCGGTCGCTACGACGGCCTGATCAAGTCCCTTGGCGGACCGGACTGCGCAGCCACGGGCTTTGCCTGCGGCATGGAGCGTCTGGCCCTGCTGCTGGAGGAAAAACAGCTTCAGCAACCCGACTTCTATCTGGCCGTGGTGGACAACCGCGCAGCCAATGACGCCATGCTGTTCGCCCAGCAGCTCCGGGACAAGGGCCTGCGCGGCGAGGTCAGCTACGCAGGCGGCTCCATGAAGAGCCGGATGCGTGCTGCCAACAAGTCCGGGGCAAGGACCTGCCTGATCATCGGCGGCGACGAATTCGACAACAAGACCGTGACCGTCAAGGACATGGCCGGGGAAGGCGGGCAGGAAACCATGACCCGCGACGCCTACCTGAACCAGTTCTAGACGACGCAACCACAACGACTTCCCGGGAGCCGAAAACCGGCCCTTTTGGAAAATATCGAGAGACGGAGAGAACATGTCTGACATCGAAGAGCGGGATTACGAAGAATACAGGGTGATCGAGGACCTTGGCGGCTGGCGCAGGACCCACACCAACAACCAGTTGACCGCGGCCAACATCGGCGAAACGGTCTGCCTCATGGGCTGGGTTCAGTTCCGGCGCGACCACGGCGGCCTGATCTTCATCGACATGCGCGACCGCGAGGGCCTCACTCAGGTGGTGTTCAGCCCGGAGCGCAATCACGACGTGCATGAACGCGCCCACGCCCTGCGCACCGAATACGTGCTCGCCATCAAGGGCGAAGTGCGCGCCCGGCCCGAGGGCATGGCCAATTCCAACATGGTCACCGGCGAAATCGAGGTCGTGGTCGACGAATACAAGCTTCTCAACACCTCGGAAACCCCGCCGTTCTCCATCGAGGACCGCGTGGAAGTCGGCGAGAACCTGCGCCTCAAGTACCGTTTTCTGGACCTGCGCCGTCCGTCCCTTGCCAAGAATTTCATCATCCGCAACAAGGCTGCCCAGTCCGCACGCCGCTTTCTCGACAATCTGGGCTTCCTCGAGATCGAGACCCCGGTGCTGACCAAGTCCACGCCCGAAGGCGCACGCGACTTTCTCGTGCCCAGCCGCGTGAATCAGGGCCAGTTCTACGCCCTGCCCCAGTCCCCGCAGCTCTTCAAGCAGATGCTCATGGTCTCGGGCATGGATCGCTATTTCCAGATCGTGAAATGCTTCCGCGACGAGGACCTGCGCGCCGACAGGCAGCCCGAATTCACCCAGATCGACATCGAGATGAGCTTCACCGATGAAGCCCAGATTCAGGACATGGCCGAAGGACTGGTCAAGACCATGTTCCGCGAAACCATCGGCGTGGAGCTGCCCGAGACCCTGCCCCGCATGACCTTTGCCGAGGCCATCCGCGACTATGGTCTGGACAAGCCCGACGTGCGCTTCGACCTCAAGCTTCAGGAAGCCACGGACATCTTCCGCGGCGGCGGCTTCAAGGTCTTTGCCAATGCCGAACTCGTCAAGGTGCTGCGCGTGCCCGGTGGCGGCGTGCTCTCCCGCAAGGAAATCGACGACTTCACCAAGTACGTGGAAATCTACGGCTCCAAGGGCCTTGCCTGGATCAAGGTCAAGGAAAACGGCGAATGGCAGTCGCCCATCGTCAAGTTCTTCTCCGACGAGGAAAAGACCAGGCTCGCCGAGCTGACCCAAATCCAGCCCGGCGACATCCTGTTCTTTCAGGCCGGTCCCGCAGACATCGCCAACACCGCACTCGGCTATCTGCGCGTCAAGCTCGGCGAACGCTTCGAGCTCATCGACCACTCCCAATACGCGGCCCTGTGGATCACGGACTTCCCGCTGCTCGAATGGGATCCCGAAGCCAAACGCTGGGTGGCCCGCCACCATCCCTTCACTTCGGCACAGCCCGGCCAGCTCGACACTCTGGATTCCAATCCCGGTGAAGCGCTTGCCCGTGCCTACGACCTCGTCATCAACGGCAACGAGGTCGGCGGCGGCTCCATCCGCATCCATACTCCGGAACAGCAGGAAAAAATGTTTGCCGCCCTTGGCATCGATGATCAGGAAGCCCGCGAAAAATTCGGTTTCCTCATGGATGCGCTCAAGTTCGGCGCGCCCCCGCACGGCGGCATCGCCTTCGGTCTGGACCGGCTCGTCATGCTCCTGACCGGCGCCAAGTCCATCCGCGACGTCATCGCCTTCCCCAAGACCCAGAAGGCAACCTGCCTCATGACCGAAGCGCCCGGCGAAGTCTCCAATGCCCAGCTGCGCGACCTCGGCATCCGACTGCGCGAAAAGAAAAAGGAAGAAGCCTAACCCGCTTCCAACAATATCAACGAAGAAAAGCCGTCCCTCAAGGGACGGCCTTTCTTCGTTGATGCCTTCGGCGACCAGAGAACCCTTTGAAAAGAGGTTCTCTGGACTCTCCGAAACTTTCCGGTTCTACGCCGCCAGTGAGGGATGAAGGAACTTGTCCGGCTCGTTGGCGGCGTAGTTGGTTGCAGACTGCCCACCTTGCCCTGTCGAAAGACAGAACTCAGGGGAAACGAACGGACAAGAAAACTTCTTTCACCACCGGACCACCCGTTTCGAGAATTTGAAGAGACCGGATGCATGTCCCGACAGGGCATGTATCCGGCCTCTTCAAATTCCCGAAACATATGGGGATCCAAGGGGCCTTGCTCCTTGGCGGGTCTGGGCAGAGCCCAGCCCCCCGGGAGGGTCGCCGAAGGCCCTCCTATTCCAGATCGTCCAAATCCCACGCAGCTCTCAGAAACATGCCGGGCGCGAGTCCGGGGAGATCACAGACGAGCACGGCTTTCTGGCCGGGATGGGACACGGTCACCCCTTCGCCCTCGTCATTTTCAAGGGCATAGCCTTCGGGCGTGATGCGCGGCCGGTTGAGACCGGGAAGAATGGCTTCAATGTCCTTTGCCGCATTCCAGCGCGCCTTGATCTGGACCAGCCAGCGGCCCGGGCCTGCGTTTTTCAGAATTCGGGCCAGCACCGGCCGTTTTTCGGACTCGTCCGGCGGCAGGGCAATGGCCCCGCGCCTGTCCGGATCGAAAAAGCCGGTGGTCAGGGGCCGGGAAGCGGCATTGACGAGCTCGGGCAGATACTTTTCCGCGCGAAACTCGTTGCTGCGAATGTCGTTCAGAGCGGTCCGATAGGCGTCCACGACCTGCGCGAGATAGGAGGAACTCTTGGTGCGGCCCTCGATCTTGATGGAAGCCACGCGCATGCGGGAAAACCACTCCAGATAATGTAGCAGACACAGGTCCTCGGCAGCAAAGAACTTGGTCCAGCCGCCATGATCCTGCGCAATGGACAGGGCCGGGTCGGCCGGGGTCTCCTGCGGGGTCTCGAAGGTGAATTCGTCGGACGGCTCGTCAAAGGTGAATTCGGATGCGGGTTCCGTGTCCTTGCCGTACTCCTGAATGACCCAGAGGTCTTCGCCGGGCCGGGTGCGCTCTTCGAGCAGGATGGCCTTGGGCCGGTATTCGTAGCGGCAGGGATGGGAGCACTGACCGAGATTGCCGGGCCTGTCATTGAGCATTGCGGACAGATAGCAGCGTCCGGACACGGCCATGCACATGGCGCCGTGCACGAACACCTCGACTTCCATGTCCGTGATCTCGCGGCGGCAGATGGCGAGCATCTGCATGAGCTCCTGCGACCGCAGCTCGCGGGCCACGTTCACGCGCCGCGCGCCTATCGAGGCCCAGAAGCGCACGGTTTCGCTGTTGGAAGTGTTGGCCTGCGTGCTGACGTGCACGGGCATATCCGGCAGATGGGAACGCAGCATGGCGATCACGCCGGGATCGGCCGCAATCACGCCGTCGGGCCGCAGCTCGGCCAGCAGGTCCATGTACTCGCGCACCTGCGGAATCATGTCCTCGCGCGGATACACGTTCAGGGTGAAATATATCTTCACTCCGGCAGCATGGGCACGTTCAACGGCCTGAAACAGCTCGTCGCGGGTGAAGCCCCCGGCCCCGGCGCGCAGGTTCAGAGCGCCGCCGCCCAGATACACGGCATCCGCACCATACAGGATGGCGGTTTCCAGTTTTTCCATGTCCCCGGCGGGAGCAAGCAGTTCGGGAGCGAATCGAGGAGAATCGGGCATATGCGGCCATCCGTTTTTTTGACGTGTTTCAGTGCATGGCAGAATACATGAAACCCGCCCCGGACGCCAGTGCGAGACCTGCGACGCAAGACCGGCAGGAGGGACGGACCACCCGCCCCTCGCTGAACCGGAGAGCCGCAGAGTCCGGGACAATCCCGGACCCGGAAAATCATAACCCCTTTTCCCGCCACAAGCCCGGAACGGGCGAAACAGGCAGGAAAAGGGAGGGACATTCCCTATTGACGCTTTGGGGAAAAATCAAGTGAAAAAACGCCGAAATCCCTTGTCAGCATTGAAAAAAACGGCACTGCCGGATACTTCGCGGCATCAATATCCGATGCCGGTCGGCACAATCGTGATCAGAGATCACGCCCCTCACGAAGTAATCACATGAATTAAATGGATTAAATTACGATCATCACGTTTGCGTCACCTCAGCTTGCGACCGAGGGGACCGCATTGAGCAACCGGACCAGTTTCCGGGCCACGGACTGGTCATAGACCTTGTCCTGCTTGAGGATTTCCGCCGCAGCATGCAGGGGCGGACGCGCCGGGCAATGCGGCCGGTCCGTGATCATGGCCACATAGGAATCCGCAACCCCGGCGATGCGGCCCAGCTTGCCGATCTGCCGATCCCTGAGCCGATTCGGGTAGCCAGTGCCATTCAGCCGCTCATGGTGCTGAATGATGGGCTCCACGATCTCCGGATTGACAAGATTGAGTCTCCCCGCGATTTCGAATCCGGCAAGGGGGTGCTCCTGTACCCTCCGCTGTTCGCTGGGAACGAGCTGCATGGACTTCTTGTCGGACAGCATGCGGGAAACCCGGCTCATGCCGATATCGAAAAGAAAAAATCCCAGTCCGACCGGATGCATGCGTTCCAGCGGCACGGGCTCGCCCTCGCATTCCAGAAAAATGGCCAGAGCCATGAGCGCGGCATTCAGCCGCTGCCGGGCTGCCAAAGGCGTGCAATGCACATGGTGCACCACCCTGCGCATCCGGGTCGAGTCCTCGATCAGATAGAGACACAGGGTCTCCACAATGCGGTCAAGGTTGTCCAGCTCCTGCGGCATGGGCTGCTGGAACATGGCCTGCTGCCGCTGGCCCAGACTCTCGATGAGCACGTGGGACTTTTCGTTCCATGTCAGGTTGGGATCATCCAGAGCCGCATCCAGATTGCGGGACAGGCATTCGGTGTATGCCCTGATCTGATTGCGCGAGAAGAACAGCTTTCCGGCCTCGCTGAGAGCGTACAGGGTTCCCCTGAGCCGCGTGTGCACCTCGGCGCCGCAGCGATAGATCGGGCTGAGAGTGCCCGCACTCTCGCGCCAGCGGTACAGGTCCACGGGATAGCTGTGGTCCGGGAAACAGTCCAGAGTGCAGGGATCGACCTGATTGTACTCTTCGGTATTGGGCTCGTCCGGACAAAGCGATTCCTCGGGCAGGTCGAGGTCGGCTGGCATGAAAATCATAATTGCATTCCGATATGGCTGAGACGTTGTGCGGGCAGATTTTCCGCCCAGACTATACCTGCCGTGCCATGATGTCGAACATTTTTACCGCCAGAGCCAGACATACAGCACCGCAACCAACCACAAAACGCCTGCCGAAACCGCTGCCACCGGGATCATCCACCACTTCAGGGCAATGGTCCGCCCTTGCAGCCGAAAGGTCCCGCAACAGGAAAAAAGGCTCAGAATCATTTGCACAAGCAGCCCGGAGGCCGCCACTGCAGGCAGGGCCAGAAGCCAGAACACGGGATCGGAAAGCCAGAAGTCGGAATGCATGAAGAACTCGCTGAGACACCAATTGACCGCAACAGGTCAGCCCATGATCCACTCGGCCAGAAGCGGCGGCGTGGGACACCCCCGGATATGCTCGAACCGGCACTGGGCCGTGAGTTCCACCCCGTTCCTGATGAGGGACACGGGCCGATCCGAGGAAACCACCACCACGAGGATGTCCTCGTGCTCGGCCGTGAAGCGCAGCGCGGAATTGAAGCGCGCGCCTCTGGCCCGATTTTCCCCGGGCACGGAACGGCCATCCATGAGACACCCGAACCCGTGCAGCTTCAGATCCCGGCCGATGTGCAGGGCGCCGTCCACCTTGGCGAGTGAACAGGCCAGCTTGAGCTGCCCGGAATCCGTGAGATTGAGCGGGGTCTCGAAATGCTGCCCGGCCATGTTGAGCGGCTCCCGATGCAGGTCCAGCACCAGAGCACAGCCGTGGCGCAGGTCGCGCACCCGGTTCACGAGCATGGTGGCGATCTGCATGAGCGAATGCTGATCTTCCAGACTCATGTCGGTTTCCAGAAGCTGTTCCTCGACCTGCACCAGATTGGCACGGCGATTCGAGGAATTGAAGCTGCCGTCGGAAAAGCTGCACACCATCTCGTCCTTGAGCCACAGGAACCCGTGCATGCCGCTGAACTGGGCCGCAAGATACGCGCCGGGCATGGGACCGATGGCAATGCCCATGACGGTCCGCCCGTCCGAGACAAGCACCCTGCCGGACCGCTCCACGGCCTGAAGCAGCTTGCGCACATGCTTGTGGTCCGCCATCTGCGGCCGCTCGTAGTCCGGGAATCGGCAGATGAACCGCACCTGATCGAGCTGGTTCGGTTCCACCACGACCATGCGCCCGCGCGGCCACGCCCCTTCCTCCCGGGTGGCGGAAATGCCAAGGACCGCGTCCAGAAAGGGATAGACCCTGATCTGGGTATCAAGCCAGCCGAGACGACTGCGTTCATCCACAAGATAGTCGCGCACGGCATGCACCGCGCAATGCTGAAGCATGTACCCGGCCGCGTCGATGTTGGTCACGTCCTCGGTCTCGTAGTTCTGGGAAAAGAGCCGGACAGCGTATTCCATCCACCGTTTCGTCGGTCCCAGCGAACACATGTCCGGGTGCTCCTCGGTAAACCAGACCTGATAGGCCACGCTGCGGGTGCGCGCGCCATAGGCCACGACCCCGGCCATGTCCAGACGGTTGTAGTGGTCCTGATCCAGAAAGACCACTTCCGGGGAATCAATGGGCACACCACGCCATCGTGCGGAATAGAGATAGAAATCGCGGAGTTTCGGTTCATGGCCGCGCAGCAGGTCCTGCGGATCGTAGATGCGCGGCGCGCCGCCGTGCTCGGTGCAGTAGATCAGCGCCACCCGGCTGGGCTGGGAGAAATGGGACAGACCGTCCCGAAGCCCGTCAAGGATGTGGAAGATGCACACGCTCTCGAAATGCCGTCCAGCCATGCCCTCTCCATGCGTTGGGCTTCGCGCAGTATGCGGAAACCTTTACTGATAGTTGGCTGAAAATCGGCTGAATGTCCAGATGGCACCGCTACTTTGCGAAAAAACGGTTCAGAAGGTCGGCGAGTTCGCGCACGACGCCGTGTCCGCCTCTGGCCCGGGTCACGTGATGCGCCAGCGCGAGAATCCGCGGATAGGCATCCGCAGGGGCCACGCGCACTCCGGCAAGCTGCATGGCCGCAAGATCGTTGACATCGTTGCCCACGTACAGCACCTCGCCCGGGGTGATGTTCCGGGTCTCGGCCATGGTTCGCAGGGCCTCGGCCTTGTCACGCACGTCGTGCGACACTTCGAGGCCGAGCTTTTCGGCCCGGGCGCGCACCACGGGATTGGGCTCGGTGCTCAGGATGACCTGCTCCAGCCCGAGCCTGCGGATCATGCCCACGCCCAGCCCGTCGCTGCGGTTCGCGGCCACGGATTCGGTGCCGTCCTGAGCCACGAACACACGGTTGTCGGTCATGACACCGTCGAAGTCGTACACGACCAGCCGCACGCGCCGAAAATCCACGCCGCAGTCCACGGCGCACAGGGTCTCGCTGTCCAAGCCGTGGAATTCCAGACAGTCCCCGGACCGCACGGACACAATGCCCGCCTCTGCCAACCGTTCAGCAAGGATGTCGATTTCCGCGCAAAAGAACCGCAGGGCCACACCCGCCAGAGTCATCCCCTGCCCGGATTCGAGCCGAAAACCGAAACCGCCGGGCAGGATCACGGAAACGCCATTGCCGTCGCGCTCCACGACCGCGCCCGGCAGAAGCGCGTAGAAATCGCCGGAGGCGGATGCGTCGTTCACCAGAAATCGAAATCCCGTCATGCCCTGTTCTCCTTTTGCAAAACACCTGACACGCCATTGATGAAAATCGCTGCGAGCTACACCTTGAGCACGTCCAAAATCTGAATCCGCGCGGCCTGCCATGCGGGATAGGCCCCGGCAGCCACGCCAAGGACGAACGATCCGGCAAGGGTGCCGAGCAGACTTGCGGGCAGGAGCACCAGCGGCAACCCGGCCAGCGAGGACAGGGCAAACACCAGAACGACCGTGATCAGCACGCCGAGCGCACCGCCGGTCCCGGCCATGAGCGCGGATTCGAACAGGAACTGGCGCACGATGTCGCGCCGCCTGCCGCCCACGGCCCGACGCACTCCGATCTCCACCCGCCGGGAGCGCACAACGAGAATCATGATGGACAGGATGCCCAACCCGCCCACGGCAAAGGACACGCCCGAGGTGATGCCGCCCAGCGTCTGCATCAGGTCCAGAGCCTGCTGCTGCAACTGGATGGCGTCTCTGGCGGACATGAGGCTGAAATCCTCGTCATCGCCCCGGATGTTGTGCCGTCGGCGCATGATGTCCCGCGCCGAGTCCTCCACCATGGCAAGCGTGGCGTCCCGGGCAAGACGCAGAAACACCCCGCTGATCCAGTCCTGATTGCTGGCCCGGCGCATGTACGTGCTCAGAGGCAGAAAAAAGGTCTCGTCCTGATTCTGGCCGGACACGTCCCTGCCCTTGGCCTCCATGATCCCGACAACGCGAAATCCCGCGCGATACACATACACCATCTGCCCAAGGGCGCTTTCCGGATGGGTGAACAGCCGGGTGGCGATCTCCCGGCCCAGCACGCAGACCTTGGCCCGCTCCCGCACCTCTTCCTCCGTGAAAAAACGGCCCATGTCCGGGCGAAAACTGCGGATATCCTGATAGTTCGGATAGGTGGCCACAATCATGGCCGTGGTGGCGGCTCCATTGCCGCGCACGGGCATCTCGCCCCAGTGAAACGGAGTTCCGTCGATCACGGACGGCACGCCCGCAATCAGGGCCCGGGCATCGGCCAGGGTGAAGGTTCGGACCATGCCCCTGAACCGGATGCCGCCGTGCTTGGAGAATCGGCTGCTTCCGGCCACCACGGCATACAGATTCGGCCCGAGCTTTTCCGCCTCGATCTCGGCGTTGCGCACCATCATGCCGGAAACATGCTGCACCCCGGTAAAGGCCAATGCGCCCAGAAACACGCCGAGCATGGCCAGTACGGCCCTGAGCTTGTGCGCGGCAAGGGACGACACCGCAATGCGCAAATTCAGGGGGATCAGCATCACGCCTCCGTTCCGGGATACCTGTCCCGGTTCCATGCCGCGTTGCCGTTGAAGATCAGTTGCCAGAGCCGTTCAAAGGCGTGCCCGGTATTGTTCTCGTCCTGCGGATCGGCCAGCACAAGGGAAAGCGCGTACTCGTAAAAGGCCCGGGGACGGGTGCGGATGCGCTCGCGGGTCACGCAGAAATTGCCGGTGGCGGCCCGGGCAATGAATTGGACGGGCGGTTCGGCCTGAAAAAGATGTCCGAAGATTTCCGCGACCGGAATATCCCTGCCCCACCCGGCCCAGCGTCCCCGGTTTTCGGGCTTGCGCAGATCGTGCGGTCTGCCCAGACCGTCGCACTTCAGTCGGAACCAGGCCAGCCCCTTGAACGGGGTGCCCCGATCCGCAACATCCGCAATGATCCTTCGCAGATCATCCACAGTGGCGCGACCGTGATCCGACAGATGATCAAAAGGGTCGCCCTGCACGAACGCGGTGACAGGGGCAAGGGTGTCGTATTCCCGGACGATGTGGGTGAGATAGGTGTGGGCCTCGCGGCCGATGTTCGGCAGCGGCACTGCCCCGGGAAAGGGGTCGTCGCTCTTGTCGTAGATCAGGAAGGGATATCCCAGCTCCCGGAGCCAGGACACATCCTCTCGATATCTGGCCACGATCACGCGAACATCATCAGCCATGCGCATGCTCCCTGACCATGGGCTGAACAGCAACCGACTCCAGAACGAATGCCCGCACATAGGTGGGCTGCTCGTCGCAGGAGCGCCCGCCCGAGCCGTAGCCCACGGCCCGAACCGTGCCCAGCGGCAGGGAGCCGCATTCATCCGCAAGGGTCCGCAAGACGGCCAGTCCCGTGGGCGTGGCCCGCTCCATGCCGCAGGGAGTGGCAAACACGGCCAGCCCCGTGGCAAGCTCGGCGCAAGCCGGTGCAGGAACAGGCAAAGTGCCATGCGCGATCTGCACGAATCCGCTGCCCAGATCCACGGGCGAACACACGATCCGATCCACGCCCAGCGCCTCGGCCAGAACCATTGATCCGCAAATATCCGCAATGGTATCCACAGCCCCGATCTCGTGAAAATGAATCCGGTCCACGTCCACGCCGTGCACCTTGGCCTCGGCGCGGGCCAGCAGTTCGACCGCTTCGAGCGACCGGGACGCGGCGCGTTCGGGCAGCTCGCTGGCCTCAATGATGCGTTGCAGGTCCGAAAGCGTGCGCAATGGCTGGTCTTTTGTCTGCACCACGTCCACGTGACGGGTGCTGATATGACTTACGGATTTGCAGGAAAACTCCAGATGAAACCCGTCCAGTCCGAGACGGGCCAGTTCGGATTGCAGGAAATCGAATCCCGCGCCCGGGCCGTCCAGTTCCTCAAGGGCATGGGCCATGGAGGCAAGGAGCATGTCCCCGCTCACGCCCGTGGAACAATCAAGATACAGGTACTTCAAGCAAAACTCCGATACTCAGGCATGCTGTCGCGTTGCACGGTCGATTCACCCGACGGGTATACGTCATTCCCGGCCCGGGGCCAAGGTGCGGGCATTGATCTTGTGGGCGAGGAACCCGGCTCCGAAGCCGTTGTCGATGTTGACCACGCCGATGCCGGGTGCGCACGCATTCATCATGGCCAGCAACGCGGCAAGTCCCCCGAAATTCGCGCCGTAGCCCACGCTGGTGGGCACGGCAATGACCGGGGGCTCGGACAGGCCGCCCACCACCGAAGGCAGCGCGCCTTCCATGCCCGCCACGGCAATGACCGCACCGGCTCCGCAAAACGAACCGGCCACGGAAAACAGCCGATGGATGCCGGCAACGCCGCAATCGTAATGCCGTTCCACGTTCGACCCGAGGAATTCCGCTGTTTGCGCAGCCTCCTCGGCCACGGGCGCATCGGACGTGCCCGCGCTCACCACCACGATGCGGCCGGATCGTCTGCTGGCCCCGCCCTTTTGCAGCAGCCGGGACACCGGGTCGTATTCCACGTCCTTGAGCACGGTCCGCACGGCCTCGGCATGGGCCGGGGTGGCCCGAGTGCCCAGCACCGCGCCGTTTTCCCGATCCAGAACATCAAATATTTCAGCGACCTGCTCCGGAGACTTGGATTCGCAGTACACGACCTCGGGCCCGCCCGTGCGCTTCTGCCGATGCACGTCGAGCCGGGCGCACCCTGCGTCCAGAAACGCGTGGTCCAGCACCTGCCGCTTGAAATCCTCCCGATCCATCCGACCGGACAGCAGCTCGTCCAGCAATGCGTCCATGCTCATGCGTCCCACTCCCTGAAGCGACAGTCCGCAAACCCGAGCCTTCGGGCCTCGCTTCGAACCATATCCCCGTTTTTCTGCATGATGCGGGATTCCCGCGCCGGAAATTCCACGGTGGTCACCAGATCATCACACCGCGCCCTGACCCGGGTAACGCCCAGATTCTTCACGGTTTTCTCCATGCATTCCACCTGATCCAGAGCGCGTCGCGACAACCGGATGTTCACGGGAATGCGCGTGGCCAGACAACTGTCGGACGGTGCATCATGATTGGGCAACTTCAGTTCCTTTGCCACGTCGCGAACCATGTCCTTGGACAGTCCGCACGACTCCAGCGGCGACAGTACGCCAAGCTCACGGAGCGCCCGCCTGCCGGGCCGGGCCGGATCGTCGTCCGCATTGGTGCCGTCCACGATCGCCGCATGATCGCCCAGCGAGCGAATCGAGGCAAACACGGCACGCTTGCACAGATAGCAGCGATCCGGGCCATTCGCGGCAATGGCCGGGTCCGCCAGCAGATCAAGGCGCACCTCCTGATGCGGAATCCCGATGCCTGCGGCAATGTCCCGGGCCTGTTCCAGCGATGACGCGGACTGGAATCCGGTATTCGCGGTCACGGCCCGAGCGCGGCCCGGCAGCGCCCGATGCGCGACGCAGGCCACCGCGGAACTGTCCACCCCGCCGGAAAAGGCGATCAGGACGCGATCATGCTCCTTGCCGAGCCGAACCAGATATTCCTGCAACGCACGCAATGCCATGGGGACATGGTAGCCTACGGTCGCGCCGTGTCAATGCGTTCCCCGGGCACGGACGGTTCATCCTCGATGACCTGCATCCTGCGCCACGGTCCCTTGACGTACCGATAGCGCAGCACGCACATGAGCAGGACCACATAGGCGTACAGGCAGGCCCAGGGCACATGCACGCTGTGATATCCGGCCATGTAGAGCAGAGTCAGGGGCAGGACCATGCCGAAGATCGAGGACAGGCCGATGGACCACATGATGAACCGGGTATCGCCCGCGCCCTTGAGTGCGCCCGCATGAATGATGCAGACCGCGTCCAGCAGGGTGAATCCGGCCACGTAGCGCAGCAGCACCCTGCCCAGTTCCAGAATGGGCGCGAATTCCGCGTCGCTCATGCCGCGGGTGCGGAATATCTCAATGAAGAAATCCGGAAACACGAGCAGCAGCACGCCCACTCCGCCCATGTACACCCAGGCGATGTGCAGGACGCTGGTGGTGGCATAGGCCGCGCTCTCCGGGGACTTCTTGCCCATGGCCTGCCCCACCATCACGCTCACGGCAATGGACATGCCCACCATGGGCAGATAGGCCACGTTGTCCAGCGTCATGCCGATGTTGGATGCGGCCAGCTCCACGGTGCCGATGCGACCGACCATGAACACGAAGAACGAGACTGCGAACATGTCCAGAAAAAACTGGACGCCGCCGGGCAGACCGAAACGCAGAAAACGGCGGAACAGCTCAGGATCAAACCGCCAGCCGGACCAGACCTTGAACGTCTTTTCGTTCCGTTTGCGGAACACGAGCAGGGCAAAGCACAGGGCCGAAAACACGAAACCGCCGACCGTGGCAATGCCCGCGCCCCGGATGCCAAGCTCCGGAAACGGGCCAACCCCGTTGATCAGACAGTAATCCAGCGGCACATTCAGTATCGCGCCTCCCAGATTCACGAGCATCACGGGCTTGGTCATGCCCCGGCCGGAAAAGAAGCAGGCCAGAGCCACACCGATCAGATACGGGCCACCGCCGTAGCAGAGAATGGAGTAGTAGACCTCCTCCAGCTCGCGCACCTCCGAGGCATGGCCCACCAGCTCGAACAGGATGTGGGAATTCAGGCCGAACAGAATGAGTATCAGATAGGCGGGCAGGCAGAACCACAGGGCCTGCCACAGGGACGCGCCCACACGCTCCGGCCGTCCGGCCCCGGTGTACTGGGCCACGAACACGGCAGCGTATTCCACCACGCCGAGAAAAAAGGACACGAACAGGAAGTTCATGACTCCGGCGGGCAAGGCCGCGGCAAGGGCATCCATGGAATAGTTGCCCAGAAATATCCGGTCCGTGGTGGTCATGACCATGTGCGAGGCCATGCTGACCACCAGAGGCAGACCGATGGCGAGCGCTTCCCTGTATCCACCGGGCGCGCTCCAACGTTTGACGAACATATCGTTTTCCTCTTGCAGCCCGGCGTCATGACGCGGGCTACGGGCTGAAAAGTCGGTACAAGCTAAACAGGCGGCCCCTGGGCCGCCTGTCGAAAATCATCATTTTTCGCACGGATCAGCCGTTCGTTTCCTGCTTTTCTCCACCTCGGACCACCTCGCGTACGGCATAGGGCTTGGCCTGAAGCACGGAATCCAGAGTATCGCCTATGGCCTCGAGAATGAATCCGGTGGACATGAAGCCGAGAGAGGCCAGATACAGCAGGATGGCCCCCATGAACGGAGGTCGGGTCCCCATGTGCACGCCCAGAAACACCTTTTCGAACAGTACCCAAACCATGAGCGCGGACGCGAACAGGAACAGGGCCAGACTGATGCGGCCGAACAGGTACACGGGCCGCTGCTTGAAGGAATTCTGGAACCACAGGCTCACGATGTCGAACAGCACGTCGATGCTGCGGCTGATGCCGTAGTGGCTCCGGCCCGCAAAACGCGGCGGCGCGGACGTGGGCACCTCGGCCACGGCTCCGCCCATGCGGTAGATGATGGCGGGCAGAAACCGGTGATGGCCCTCGCGCAGGTGCATGGAGCGAGCCATGTCCCCGTCAATGCAGGAAAAGCCGCCCATGTCGTGAATCTCGCAGCCGCTGGCCTTGCGGATCATCCAGTTGGCAATCCGGCTGGGCACCAGACGCAGCCACTTGCTTTCGGAACGCTTCTGGCGCATGCCCGAGACCATGTCGTACCCCTCGCGCATCTTGTTCACGAGCGCGGGAATCTCCTCGGGCCTGTGCTGAAGGTCACCATCCATGATCACCACGTACCGGCCCCGGCTGTGCTGGATTCCGGCATAGATGGCGTTGCACTGGCCCCGGTTGCGGGACAGGAACACGCCCACCAGATTCGGATCCTCGGCGCTCAGCTCCCGGATGATGCTCCCGGTGCGGTCCGTGGACCCGTCATTGACCAGCACGATCTCGTGGCTCCACCCTTCCTTGCGCAGGGTTGCGGAAACACGGCTGTGGAACTCGCGGATGCAGAGTTCCTCGTTGTGCATCGGGGTGACGATGCTCACTTCGATATTCTTATGGCTGCTCACCTGAATCTCCGTCAAAATGGATGACGCAACGTCATCGAAAGGTATTACATAAGGGGCTGTACCAGATAACTAGCCCATATGCTTCTTAACCCACTGTCTCAACTGTTTAAGTTGGCTTCGCGGATTGCTGTTGTTAAAACGCCACTCGCATTCCTTCAAAAAGAGATGGAAATGCTTGGTCGGAATGCCGTTGAATTTTCTCATGTGACGCTTGGCCTGGTTCCAAAAGTTCTCAATCCCATTGATGTGATTCTGGCTGTCGGCGAACAGCTTGGAATGGTTGATCCTGAAGTGCTTGAACTCGGACACATCAAGGACATTGTAGCCGTACCAGCAATCTGAGTAAACGACGCTGTCGGGCTGAATCTTCTCTTGGATAATCGGCATCAACGTTTTGCCCTTGGCGTCGGGAATCACCTGTGTGTATACCTTCCCGCCTCTTTTAAGAATTCCGAACACCGGCACTTTCCCTGCGGCCCCACGACCACGTTTGCCCTTTCGTCTGCCGCCGAAATAGCTTTCATCAACTTCAAATTCGCCGAAAGCCATTCCTTCGCTGGACTCTTCTTCGGCTATAATTTCACGAAGCCGGTGAAAATAGTACGCAGCCGTTTTGAAGTTCACACCGACCAGATCAGCGGCACATCGTGCTGTTGTCCCAGCTACAAAATGCTCAATCAAACGGAGCTGCTTCTTGCGATCTAAACGGCTCTTTCGCATTGCCATACCGATACCCCAACGGAGTTATCTGGTACAGCCCCTTACATAATACTATAGGCCGTCTGCCGCCCAAGGCAAGCCCGGTGCCCCCCGCAGCAACGCCGCAATCGGGCCGTTTTCAGCTCCGTACAGACTACTCAAAACGGTTCGAGTACACGACGCAGGGTGCGGGCAGGCCCGACACGCATTCTTCCATGCGCGAGGGGTTGCCCGAATCGCAGCAACGCCGCAATCGGGCCGTTTTCAGCTCCGTACAGACGGCTCAAAACGGTTCGAGTGCAAGGCGCAAGATGCGGGCAGACCCGACGCGTATTCTTCCATACGCGAGGGATTGCCCGAATCGCAGCAACGCCGCAATCGGGCCGTTTTCAGCTCCGTACAGACTGCTCAAAACGGTTCGAGTGCAAGGCGCAAGATGCGGGCAGGCCCGACGCGTATTCTTCCATACGCGAGGGATTGCCCGAATCGCAGCAACGCCGCAATCGGGCCGTTTTCAGCAGTCTGTTAGCGCAGGTGGCCGAAATGGACAAGCTCCGCGCCAATGTCGCGGAACATTGCCAGCCATTCCGGGTCACTCAGGGCCTCGAGTTCGTCCTGCCACTGGGAGGCAACGCGCATGGCTCCGTAATCCGGGGAAATGGGCGGATCGCCGGGCAGGGACAGGCCGGGATGGCAGCAAATCTCCACGATGTCAAACCTGCGTCCGGCCATGGCCTTGCGAAACCGGTCCGGGGTCAGGTTCGCGCCCTGATCCGCTATGCCCCAGATGGAATCGGGCCATGCCATGCCTTGGGGTCTGCGTTGAAACAGGCTGCACAGCCGGAGAAACTTGGTGCGGATTCCGCCCTTGTCCAGACGGGTCAGGCCGGCACATTCCACGGGTCGACGCATCCAGCCGATACCGTAGCGTCTGGCCACGCGTCCGGCGGCCGCTGTCATGGCGGGCCAGGCATGGATGTGCTTTTCGCTGTCCACGTGCGTGGGCACCACCCCGGCCTTGAGGATGCGGTCCACCTGACGCCCCCATTCCAGCTCCACCTGCTCCATGTCGATCCTTCCGGCAAGGAAACGGGTGAAAAGCGTGGTGTAGTCACCGAGAAACAATCCGGTACTGCGGTCCACCAATGTATGCACTTCCTGCCACGGGCTCACTGGCCTGCCGCGCAGGATATTGAGATGCACGCCGAGTCCCACGCCCTTCAGCTTCAGGGCCTCGTCCAGATCCGGACCATTGGCCATGACCGTTGCCGAGGTGACTATGCCCGCCTCGGACAGGGTTTCTATGCCGCGCCGCACTGCCGGGTGCAGCCCGGCGTCGTCCACGTTGACTATGACTTTCATGGCTTCCTGCTACGCTGATTTCGACAGCCCCGCAATTGCGGAATCCGGCAAGATTCCTCTTGCCGGACAAAGCACAGCCTGCTATCCATCCAATGAACAGCAAGCTATACGTTTATACCATCATCATGGAATTCAAAGACAATACTTCATTTTTTGCGGAACTGGGCCGTCTGCACCGGCTCTATGTCCACAGTGTGGCAAACCGGCTGGCACCCCACGGCATCCGACCGGGATATCTCTCGGTGCTCCACTTTCTCTGGCAGCGGGACGGCCTGACGCAGACCCGACTTCGCGAGCTCGTGGACGTGGAACAGGCCACCCTGTCCAATACGCTCAAACGCATGGAACGGGACGGGCTTATCACCCGGGAGCCGAATCGCGAGGACCGACGCATATCCCTTATATGGCTTACGGGCAAGGCCCGCGACCTGCATCCGGCCGTGGACACGGGCAGGGCCGACCTGCGATCCGTGGTCAACAAGGGACTGTCCATCAACGACATCCGGTATTTCCGGCGCATCATCCGCCAGATGACCGAGCATCTGGAGGCCGACCTCGCGGACCCGGCCCTGGTGCTGACCGACGTCGTCGAGTAACCCCACGCCCGGGTTGCCAATCCCGACGAGCATGGGTAGAAGCATTCAGCGCAAAAAACAAAGGTGGACCATCTCATGAGCCGACACGTCAACATCATCATCAGCGGTGAAACCGTCCGCAAGCACCCTCGGGATGTACGAAAGGACGACATCATCAAGGGAATGCTCCCCCCTACTCCGGCTCGAATATTCGAAGCCAGCGCAGGGAGCGCCATTCTTTCCCGGGAACTTCAGGATACCGGCCATGATGTGACCATCTCCAATTATCACCGCCTCAACTTTCCCGGGCTAAAGGAAATCGAGGTGGATTTGAACAAGGACATCCCCCTGCCAGACGCATCGTTCAACGCGATCATCTGCCGGGAGGTCATCGAACACGTGGAATCCGTGCCGCACACCCTGCGGGAGTTCAACCGCCTCCTCAGGCCCGGGGGCACTCTGGTGCTCACCTTTCCCAACAGGCTGCACATCCGTTCGCGCTTCTACCACGTGCTGACCGGATTCTACCGGGGCATGCAGTCTCCCATCAACCTGGACGTGCCGTTCGGCGAAGGACACGTCAATCTGATCGGGTATCCGGAAATGGACTATTTTCTACGCAAGTTCGGATTCGAACCGGGCGAGGTATCTTCTTCCTTTTATCAGGCAACGGACAAGCTGCTGCTTGCACTGCGTCCCCTGATCCGTCTGACCACACGCTTCTACCTGCTCAACTACAAGAAGCATGCGCAGGAGCATGAGAAAACCAAGCCCGACAACATCGCCTACAACACGAAAATCGCGGACATCCTGACATCCAAGCCACTTTTCATAGGCAAGGACGTGATCGTTTCCGCGCGCAAGACCCTGTAGCCGCCCGGCATGGTCCGGGCCAACGGAGCCGTTGTGTCCAGCATATTGAAAAGCATCGAAAAACACCCGGCGCTCTGGGCGCTGTGCCTCATTGTCCTGCCGACTCTGGCCCGGATCGCGTTCGTGGCGTCCGGCCAGCTCAATCTGGTGCAGGACGAGGCCCAGTACTGGGACTGGACCCGAAACCTCCAGCTCACCTACTATTCCAAGGGCCCGCTCATCGCCCTGATCATCAAGACATGGACTTCGGTGTTCGGCAATACCGAACTCGGGGTGCGGTTCGGCTCCATCATCGGGTCGGTCATGACCCAGTGCGTGCTGTTCTACTGCATCGCCAAGTACTGGCGCAAACCCGTGGTGGCCGCGGCAACCCTGCTGATCTTCAACACCATGCCCCTGTTCGTGGCGCTGGGCCTGCTCATGACCACGGACAACTCGTTCGTGTTCTTCTGGACCGTGTGCCTGTTCAGCCTGTACCAGTCCGCCCTGCCCAGAGAATCCATATTCCACGGGCCGGGCCAGCCCCGGACCGTGCCCTTCGTGGTCATGGCCGCGAGCTTCGGTCTCGGCATACTGGCCAAGTACACCATGCTCGGCTTCGCAGGACTGGCCGTGGTCTCGGCCCTGATCATGAGCGTGAGCCAACTGCTGCCACAACGCTACTGGCGACGGCTGCTGCTGGCATTGACCGCAGGCGTGATCATCGGCTTCCTGCCCACCCTGATCTGGAACATGCAGAACGACTTCGTGGGCTACAAGCACGTGTTCTACCTGATCGGGGTCAAGGGCAAGCAGGCGGCCCAACTCATCCGGTTCGACCGGTTCCCGGAATACTTCGGGTCCCAGCTCGGTCTGGCGCTGCCATGGTGGCTGGTCTTCGCCTTCATCGCGGGCGTACCGGCCGTGCGGCAGGCGCTGGACTTCCGCAGCAACCGCAGCTCCCACAACGAAAGCCAGCCCGACAAGCGGCAGGCCATCATCCTGTCCGTGTTCTTCTGGCCCATGTGGCTCTTCTTTCTGGCCTGGAGCTTCCACGCCAAGGTCATGCCCAACTGGACCACGGTCTCCTATGTTGCCGGGGCCATTCTGGCCGCCTTCACCCTGACGCGCTACATGGCCGCATCGCGCAGCAAGGCCCGGAAATGGGCAGGCGGCTTCACCTGGGCCAGTCTGATCATCCTGACGCTGGCGTTCAGCTACCACGTCCTGCCCCTGCCGGACAGCCTGAACATCACGCACCGGCTCAAGGGCTGGCAGGAACTCGGCGACACCGTGGGCGAGCTGGCGGAAACCAAATTCAAGGACCCGTCCAAGGTCTTCTTCTTCAGCGACCTGTACGACATGACCGCGGAACTGTCCTTCTACGTGCCCGGCCAGAAGCGCGCCTATTGCGCGTGGATCGATGACCGCCGCATGAATCAGTACGACCTGTGGCCCGGTCCGCAGGACAGGAAGGGCTGGGACGCGGTCTTCGTGCGCAAGCACCACACCGGCTCGCATCCCGAAGTGGCCAAAATGTTCCGCAAGATTTCGGAACCCATGTACATAACCACCACGTACAATGGCCGCCCGGCCAGAAAGTTCACCCTGTACCTGTGCTATGGCTATACAGGATACTGGCCCGAGCATCCGGGACGATATTAGGAATTCCCCCTATTATTTTTCAGCCCCGAACATGGTACATCCTCGGACGGTTTCCACAGCCGTCCGGGATGTTAAATCTTTTGCATTTTGTAGAGTATATCTAGATTTCAATGCGCCACAATGCATTCTGTTGACAATTCATGACACCCTGTGACAATGGATGAATCAGAATAGTCGGACTGTGGCATTATGGACAAACACGACACTTCCAGGACGCCGAAACTGCTGACCGTGCGGGAGGTCGCCGACCTGTTGCGCGTACATCCGCGCACGGCCTATCGGCTCGTGTCCGAGGGAAGCATCGGGGCGATCAAGATCGGCACCCAGTGGCGCGTGCCCGAGTCCGCCCTGATGGAATATATCGAGCGGGGTTTGCGGGAGTCGAGTCCCGGCCGGAAAAAACGGGACAAAGACCCTCGGCAGTACAAACTGCCTATGGAGTAAGGAGGCGAGGATGGGAAAACACGGCACGGACACTGGTCAGTTCGGCACTGACCCGATCATGAAGGTCAGGCTTCGCAACGATTTCGGGGATGATCTGCCGATCACCGGCCACCTCATCGGCGAGGAAATGTTTTTCGACGAGTCCACGGGAATGCTGACCATTGAAAAGCTGTATCAGACCGAAGACGAGCACCTCGGCTACAGCATCAACTCCGCCATTGGCCATTCCCGGGAACGACGGGCCTATGAATTGCAAATGAACGACCACTCCTGCATCGCCTCGAACGGCTCCCTGCGCCTGCAACTCGACACCGACGACCTCTTTGAACTGCTTGCCCTTGCCCTTGCCTCGGAACGCAAGGAGGAAAGCTCCCAGGTCACGGAACAGCTCCGCCGCCAGCTCGCCGCCAACGAATAGCTCCGCACTCCGCATCCTTTTCCGAAACGGGCCGCCAGAAGGTGGCCCGTTTCGTTTTGCCGACACTCCGCCCACCCTGTTGGCCAAGGGGCAGTCCATGCATCGGCTCACGAAGCCGAAAATTCCTTCCTCGCCCAAGGAACAACTTGTTGTCCAAGGTCCATGCATTCGTCTCGGTTTCGTAACAGCAATCAGGCATGCTGATTCGACTTTGCAACCCCTTTTGCTGCAGGAGTCACCATGATCCGGTTTGCCCACCACCGCTATACGTCGGCATGCACAACCCACGAATTCGCGGCGCCCCACAAAGATATCCAACGTACTACAACAGACATGGTTGTCGTGGGCTCGGCTGCGGTCGCCCTTGCCGCTCTGGCCCATGCGGGCAGTATCGGGATTTTCCAAGTATCAGGATTTCCTGCGTAAACGGCGCACCGCTGTCAGAGTCAGCACGAACACGCCAAAGGCCAAACCAAGCCCCGGCACCCATGTCATGCCTGCCCCGTCATCATCCGTTTCAGGAAGCGGCAACGGATTCACGGTTCGGCTGTTGGCCGGCAGGTTTGCCCTGCCCAGTCCGTACCGCGCCAGCGCGGCAAGATCATAGACAGGCTGCGGGCGCACCGTGTTCACCGGGATTTCCGAAGCCTGTTCGCCGTTCAGGATGCGCCGAACCACCTCGGCAACGGCCCTGCCCTGACCGATTCCGTCCGCGATAACGCCTCCGGCTGGTCCCTGACCGAAATCATGCCCGAACAGGGCGAAGATCGGGGCTCTGGACTCGCGGGCAATCTTGCCGACCATGGGCTCACCATGCCCGGTCGTTGCGGGATCGCCAAAGCCGCAATACAGCACTGCACTGCGGCTCGGCAGGCTGGACACGATCTCCAGCAGTCCGGCTCCGGAAAGTTTCTGTCGTCGGCCCGGTTCATGGCCGGGAAACCTCAACTCGATCCGATCGGCCCAGGGGGCAAAGGCCCGTGCCGCTTCCCGACGCAATCGAGCCCCTTTCACGGTCTCTGCCGTGATCACCGCAATCAGTCGCGTTTCCGGCAGCATGGCGACCACGGCCTGAAGCGCGGCGCCCATGTCCGGGCTTTCGATCACGCCCGTGCAGTCGCCGCACCATGCCATCCAATCCGCGGACGGTCTTTCCATGTTGCAGAAAACCACGGGCACATCTGCAAACAGATCGTCCCGATGGCGCACCAGAAACGAGAATGCGGCAGCTCCGTCTGCCACGACCGCATCCGGTGTCCAAGCGGCGCAGGTCGTCCTGAGCCGATCGTGTTGCAGATCGAAATACTCCTCGTCCTCTCCCCTGTCCGCGTCCAGAGCCTCCCGGCGCAGGATCGCGCCCGGCCCGATGCCCCGGGCAAGCCCCTGTACCAGATTTTCGGCCCAGAACGAATTCAGCGCCCCGGAATGCAGCACGGCAATCTCCGGCGCATTCCCTTGCCCTGCCAGGGCGTGAATTGGGAACAGACAGAAAAAAGCAAGGCCCCAGCATCCGGGACTCAAGAGGATTCGCATCCGGAAGGCAAGGGAATGAAAATGCATCGGAACCAATCGTCAGCCTTTACTGTCAGTGGAATAGAGTCAATCGACACTTATCGATTTGCTTTCTTTCTCATAGGCGACGACCCGATTCCGGCCCGACCGCTTGGCCGTGTACATGGCGGAATCCGCAGCCCGGACAAGGTCGCTGCTGTCCCACCCCTTCTGCCATTGGGCCACACCGATGCTCACCGTGAACTGGATGGGACGCTCCCCGAGCTGGCCGTCGGAACGCACGCGAAAGTCGTAGTGCTCCACGTCCGCACGGATGGCCTCGGCCTTGAGCACGGCCCTGTCCAAAGGCATGTTGCGCATGACCACGACCAGTTCCTCGCCTCCATACCGAGCGGAAAAGCCCTGATACTGCACGGCATGGGTCGCCATGATCCTTGCCAGCGCCTTGAGCACGTCGTCCCCGACCTGATGCCCGTGGGTGTCGTTCACGTTCTTGAAATGGTCCACGTCGATCAGCATCATGCTCAAGGGTGCGGGCTGCTTGCGCTGGGACAGCACCGAATCGTGCAGGTAGGCGTCCAACGCACGGCGGTTGCGCAGCTCCGTGAGCAGCGGATCGAAATTCGCGGTGCGTTCGAGCATCTGAGCTTTTGCCTGAAGCTCCCGCGATTCCTCGCGAAATTCAATAATCAGTTCCTGAAACATGTCCCGAACCTTGGAGACGATAAACGACGTATCCCCGCCCGCCTCGATCACGTCCACGGTCTGTTCCTTGAACGCATCCAGCTTGCGATTCTGGCGTTCGCTTGCGCCCTGCATGGACCCGATGACCTCATTCATCTCATTGAGCAATCGGGTCGCGGCACGCTTTTCCTCGGCCAGTGCCTTTTCCAGCTCCAATGTGCCGATGGTCTGCATCAGGTACATGTCCAGCATGGCCAGCACCTGCTCGAAATGTTCCCGGGAAAAATCCTTGCGCGCCAATTCGGCAAACATCTCGCGCTGAATCTCGCCCTTCTTCTCGTCCGAATACACGCTCAACTGCCGAAGTATGTTGCGAACGAAAAGCACTATCGCCAGCCAATCCGGGTCCGCATCTATGCCAAAATTCTTCAGGATGTTGGGAAGTTCTCCCATTCCATTGCAATTTTTCATCATATGAGCATCTCCTGCAGCGAAGGTACGGGCACTCCACGGATTATGGATTCGTTCCACAAATCACTATGGCAAGTTTCACAATGCCGGTAAAGAGACAGATTTGCGGAATTTCATCTTTGAAGGGCCTTCGGCGACCCTCCCGGGGGCGGGTCGGGCCCTGCCCGGACGCGCCAAGGAGCACGGCCCCTTGGATCCCCATTCCGTTTCGGGAATTGAAAGAGCCCGGAGTCATGCCCTGCCGGGACATGCCTCCGGGCTCTTTCAATTCCCGAAACAGGTGGTCCAAAGGATTCTCTTTTTTGGGTTGTTTCCCTTGAATGATTTTTCCACATCTCCCCATGCTGCCAAAGGCAGCATCACTTTCCATTCCGGCAAGCGAAATAGCCTGCCTGTCCGGTTGTTTCCACCACGGATCGCCAGTAGTCGGAGGAGAGGTTGAGCTTCTTGCGCTTGGCCGTGACCAGCGGCAGCGGCAGATGCACGAGCGAAGACTTGAGCAGGGACACGACCATGCCGGTCTTCCCGGCCATGGCGGCATGCACCGCGCTCTGGCCCAGAAATCCGCAGTAGATGCGGTCATTTGCATTGGCAGGCACGGACCGGATGATGTAGCTCGGATCAATGAACTTCATGACCAGATCACGCCCATTGTCCTTGAAGTGCTGCTTGATGCGCTTCTTGAGCAGGGTGCATATGTCCGCGAGCACGGGATTGCCCGAGGCGTCGCGCTCCCGGGTTCCCTCCACGAGATTCTGGCCCGCGCCCTCGGCGCAGACGATCAGGGCATGCCCACGGCAGTCCAGACGGCGCTCCAGAGCGGCGAGAAACCCGTTCTCCCCTTCCAGTTCAAAGGGACTTTCCGGGACGAGCACGAAATTGACTTCCTGAAGCGCCAGTGTGGCCTGTGCTGCAATGAATCCGGATTCGCGGCCCATGAGCTTGACCAGTCCCACGCCGTAGTCGACGCCCGTGGCCTCGACATGTGCGCACTGGATGGCCTCGGTGGCCTTTTCCACGGCCGTGTCGAAGCCGAAGGAGCGGGACACGAAATTGATGTCGTTGTCGATGGTCTTGGGGATGCCGATCACGGAAATCTTGCGGTTGCGTTTGGAGATTTCGTCAACAATTCCGGAAGCGGCGCGCATGGTGCCATCGCCGCCGATCATGAACAGCACGTTCACGTTCATGCGTTCGAGGGAGTCCACGATATCCACGGGCGACTGCGGCCCGCGCGACGAGCCGAGAATGGTTCCGCCGAACTGATGGATCGAGGACACGGCCTCGGGAGTCAGTTCCTTGACGCTGTATCCGTGCTCCGCAATGAATCCCTTCAGACCGAAACGGATGCCGAGCACGCTGCGGATTCCGTAATGATAGAAGGCCTCCATGACCACGGCGCGAATCACGTCGTTGATGCCGGGACACAGGCCGCCACAGGTGACGATGGCGCATTTGGTCTTGGACGGGTCGAAATACAGCTTTTCGCGCGGCCCGGCCTTTTCCATTTTCAAAGGAAGCGTTTCCGCATCCAGTTCGGACAATTCTTCGGACGTCAGCATCAGCTTGATGGGCTTGCTGTCATCCGTGAACCGTACAGGCGTCATGGGATTGGGAATCTTGGCCGTGCCGAGATTCGGAATTTCCGTGTCTATGCAAATGGGCTTCCTGGACATTCACGCCTCCTGACACGCACGGGCTCCGGTTGGCTCAGAATGAATTGAAGAACATTGCGGAAAACAGCCAAACAGCAGAATTCATGCGTGATATCTGTTGCAATGAATTGTGTTCATCAAGCGCTTTTCCATTGCTCGATGCTCGGTTCCGGCAGCTCGTTCACCGCTTCGAGCAACTCGGAACGGGAGGTGGAGGCGGCACCGACCTGCCCCACCACGATACCTGCGGCATAATTGGCCACGGTGCAGGCGGTAAGCAGGTCGCTTCCGGCAGACAGGGCCAGGGCCACAGTTGCAATAACCGTATCCCCGGCACCAGTAACGTCAAACACTTTTTGCGCAAAAGTCGGAATCCGGCACACATGGTCGCGTCCCTCGAACAGGGCCATGCCGTCGCCGCCAAGGGTGATGAGCAGGTTGTGGCAGTCCAGCCGATCAAAGAGCAGCTCCCCGGCACGCACCACGGATGCCCGGCCATCCACGAGAATGCCCGCGCCCTCTCCGGCTTCCTTGGTATTCGGGGTGAGCAGGTCCACGCCCGTGTACAGGTCGTAGTTCACGGTCTTGGGATCCACCAGCACCAGAGGACGCGGCGAGGTCTCCGCGACCAGCGCCATGAACCGATCCATGAACTCGCGGGAAATGAACCCCTTGCCGTAGTCCGACAGAATCACGACCGGATATTCCGCAATCTCGGCTTGCAGATAGTTGAAGAGCTGATCCAGCGAATCCTGCCCGAGGGGGGCGGACCGCTCGTGATCCACGCGCACCACCTGCTGATTTTGCGCCATGATTCTGGTCTTCTTGGTGGTGGGTCGATCCGATTCCCGAATCAGTCTGGTGGCAATGTCCGCCCGAACGCACAGGTCCTGCAGTATCTTGCCGTCCGGGTCATTGCCCACGGCAGCGACCAGCAGGGGCGAGCCGCCCAGAGCTGCTATGTTCCGGGCCACGTTTCCGGCTCCGCCGAGCACCACGTTCTCATCGCGCACACGCACCACGGGCACCGGAGCCTCGGGCGAGATGCGATCACACTGCCCGATCAGATAATGGTCAAGCATGAGGTCGCCCACAATCATCACCCTGTGTCCGGCCAGCGCCTTGACCGCTTGTCTGATTTTGCTGAGAGGCATATCTATTTCGTTATCCTGGCTGTAGATTTTTTCTTGTTCAGGCACATGATCAGCACCTGTACCGACATGGATTTCCGCCCGGCATCCGGTCGGGATTCTCATGAGCGGATCACGAACCGCAAACACTGCAACATGTTTTCCGCGGGGCTACGCCCTATTCCTCCGAAAATGTGATCCCCAATTTCTCGGCAAAGGACCGCAATGTCTCTTCGTCCTTGTACTGAATCGTAATCCTGCCCTTTTTCGGCGTTCCGGACATCTTCATCTGCAATCCTTCCAAACCGAACTGCTGGGAAAACGCGCCCTGAAATGCGTCCAGACGGGGATGCAGCGGTCTGGGGGCCTGCCTGGAACGCGCGGTCCCGGCCTTGCCCACCTCTTCCGCACCGGGCAGTCGCTGGTGTTCCTTCCAGAACGCGGCCTGTGCCTCGGCCTGACGCACGGTCAATCCGTTTTCCACGATGCGGCGATGCAGTTCCGACTGGGGCTCGGCTTCGGCCACCATCATCAGCGCTCTGCCGTGGCCTGCGGAAATTTCGTTGTCCTGAATGGCGGTACGGATCGATTCGGGCAGGTTGAGCAGACGCAGGGAGTTGGCAATTGCGGATCGGCTCTTGCCCACCTGACGGGCAAGCTCGTCCTGACTCAGACCGAACTGTTTCTGCAGCTGCTGGTAGCCGAGCGCCTCTTCAACAGGATTCAGGTCCTCGCGCTGCAGATTCTCGATCAGGGCAATGGCCAGACTTTCCTGATCGGTCATTTCCCTGACAAGGGTGGGAATCTCGGTCAGCTTGGCCAGCTTGGAGGCGCGCAGCCTGCGTTCGCCCGCCACGAGTTCATATCTGCCGTCCCTGAGAGGCCGGACCAGCACGGGCTGGAGCACGCCGCGCGTACTGATGGAGGCTGCCAGGTCCTCAAGCGCCTCCGGGGCAAAGGTTCGCCGGGGCTGGTGCGGATTGGGAATGATGTTCGAGACCGGAACCATGAGGATTTCCGAGGAATCCGTTCCCTTGGCCTCTTCCTCGCGCACGCCGCCGAGCAGTGCGTCCAGTCCGCGACCCAATCCCTTGTTACCTAACGACATCTGCAACTCTCCTTGCGTTTGGCACTTGCCCCCTTGGGCCGGAATGCCTATAACCCGGACGGATGATACGTATAACGCAACCGAACCGGAGATTTTCATGTCCAATGAGCATGTCACCGAATTGTTTGACGAGCACGGCAACCTCATCGGAGCCCTGCTGAACGCCGAGGCCTGGATCACGGTAAAGAAACACGTCACCAAGGAACTCGGCTGCGCCGCGCCCGAGCCGGAAAAACCAGAACCCGTTGCCGACTGGGAGCTGCTCAAGCAGTACTGGGACTTTCCCTACCCTGTCGACATGGATGTGACCTGCGAATGTTGCGGCAACCAGACCGAGGACTGGTCCGCCGACGAACCGCGCAAGTTTCGACTCTCCTCGGCCAATCTGGCCGGACTGGTATCCTTCACCTGCCAGACCTGCAAGGCCAAGATCGTCAAAAAACATTTCAAGGATTACATCAAGGCCGAATGCTCGCCCTATCAGGCTGAGAAAACGGCCGGCAAGGAAGGCCGCTACTAATCGCCCCGCCCTGCAAAGCGCCTCCCGATTTCTTCGGGAGGCGTTTTTTCATGCCGCGCCCACGGTGTGACTCCTCGCCACTTCCTGCGCCAGAGCCAGATAGGCTTCCGCGCCCTTGGATTTTATATCGTAATTGATCACGGGCTTGCCAAAGCTCGGCGCCTCGGAAAGCCGTACGTTGCGGGGAATGATGGTCTCGAACAGATGCTGGGGGAATGCCCTGCGCACCTCGTTCTTGACCTGCCAGGAAAGCCTGTTGCGGGCATCGTACATGGTCAGCACCACGCCGAGGATGTCCAGATCCTGATTGAGCCGCTTGCGCACCAGTTCGTACGTCATAAGCAACTGCGCAATGCCCTCCAGTGCGTAATACTCGCACTGAAGCGGCACCAGAAGCTCGTTCCCGGCGCACAAGGCATTGACCGTGAGCAGTCCGAGCGACGGTGGGCAGTCGATCAGAATGTAATCGAATTCCCCGTCCACCTCCATGAGCAGGTCCTTGAGGTAGTATTCCCGGCCCAGCTTGTCCACAAGCTCCAGTTCCGCCCCCACAAGATTCTGAGTACCGGGCAGAATGCGCAGAAACGGAATGCCGGTTTCGTAGATGGCCTTGTGAATGTTCTTTGGTTCGAACAGCACGGAGTAGACGTTTTCGCGCTGGTCCTGAGGATAGAACCCCAGACCGCTGGACGCGTTTCCCTGAGGATCGCAGTCCACCAGAAGCACCTTCTGCTCCATGACGGCCAAGGACGCCGCAAGATTGACCGCTGTGGTGGTCTTCCCCACTCCGCCTTTCTGATTGGCAATGACAATGCGTCTAGCCACGAAAAGTCCCTCTCTTTGCTCGTCGTCAACGTTGACCGGATGATGATCACTGTTTCACGTGAAACATTCTCATGATCTGATCATCACTGTTTCACGTGAAACAATCGCAGTACGCCTGCCCTGTGGGTAGAACGAAAACAGAATCTTGGCAAGATGCAAAACCGTTTTTCACGTCAACGGAAGCAAAAAAAACAGAGCTGAGGCATCAGCCCGAACAACGAAATTCTGCCCAAAGTCACTCCGTTCCTCCCCCCTGATTCCTCCTGAGTCGGAAAAGGGGAAACCCGGCCTTTCTCTCTTGTTTCAGGCACAAAAAAACGGGGACGATCCTGAGACCATCCCCGTTGTCTGCTCGCTTTTCCCGCTGCAACTCACGCCGTGAGCACGGCATGAACGATCACACGGGATCACAGACTATGCCTTGTAATAGTCGCGATACCACTCGATGAATTTGGTGATGCCGTACTCGATGGTGGTGTCGGGCTTGAATCCCACGTCGCGCACCAGATCGTCCACGTTGGCCTCGGTGGCCGGAACGTCGCCGGGCTGCATGGGCATATAGTTGTAGATGGCTTTCTTGCCCACGACCTTCTCGATGGTCTCGATGTATTCGGAAAGCTCGACCACCTTGTTGTTGCCGATGTTGTACACCCTGTACGGCACCGAGCTGGAGCACGGGTCCGGGTTGTTGCCGTCCCAGTCCGGGTTGGGCTTGGCCGTATTGGCAACCACGCGCACCACCCCTTCCACGATGTCGTCGATGTAGGTGAAGTCTCGGCGCATCCTGCCGTAGTTGAACACGTTGATGGGCTTTTCCTCGATGATGTTCTTGGTGAACAGGAAAAGCGCCATGTCCGGCCTGCCCCAGGGGCCGTAGACCGTGAAGAAGCGCAGGCCCGTGGTGGGCAGATCGTAGAGATTGCTGTAGGAGTGGGCCATCATCTCGTTGGATTTCTTGGTGGCCGCATACAGGCTCATGGGATGGTCGACGCCCTTGTGCGGAGACAGGGGCATCTCGGTGTTCAGGCCGTAGACCGAGCTGGACGAAGCGTACACAAGGTGTTCGACCTTGTTGTGACGGCACCCTTCCAGCACGTTGAGAAAACCGACCACGTTGGAATCGATGTAGGCCTTGGGATTCTCGATGCTGTAGCGCACGCCTGCCTGCGCCGCGAGATTGACCACATGGGTGAACTTCTCGGCAGCAAACAGATCGGCCATGGCCTTGTCGTCGGCCAGATCGATCTTGACGAAAGTGAAGGCCGGGGACTGCTTGAGGATGTCCAGCCGGGCCAGCTTGACGTTCACGTCGTAATAATCGTTCAGGATGTCGAGGCCGACAACCGTGTGGCCGTCCGCCAGAAGACGCCGGGACAGATGGAACCCGATGAATCCGGCGGCGCCGGTGACAAGAATCTTCATTCCGTGGTTCTTCCTATTTTGTTTCAGTGTCCTTCCTGCCCGGGGACAGGATATTGAGAAGGTCCAGCGGGACCGGGATGACCGTGGCGGTCCTGCTTTCGGACGCCATTTCCCGCATGGTCTGCAAATATCTGAGCTGCAGGGCTTCGGGGTACGCGCTGATGATCTGGGCGGCTTCGGTCAGCTTGGATGCGGCCTGAAACTCCCCTTCCGCTCCAATGACCTTGGCGCGGCGTTCGCGCTCGGCCTCGGCCTGCTTGGCCATGGCGCGCTGCATTTCCTGCGGCAGATCGATGTACTTGACCTCCACGGTGCTCACCTTGATTCCCCACGGGTCGGTGTGCTCGTCCAGAATGGTCTGGATCTGGGAGTTGACCTTGTCCCGGTGGGACAGGAGTTCGTCAAGCTCGACGCCACCACATACGCTACGCAAGGTGGTTTGGGCAAGCTGGGAGGTCGCGAACAAAAAATCCTCGATTTCCAGAATCGCCTTGACCGGGTCCACCACGCGGAAATAGACCACCGCGTTCACCTTCACACTCACGTTGTCCCGGGTAATGACATCCTGATTCGGCACATCAAGGGTCAGGATGCGGAGCGAGACCTTGGTCATGCGATCGACGACCGGAATCAGGATGATGAGTCCGGGGCCCTTGTGACCGATGCAGCGGCCAAGCCGAAAAATCACTCCCCGTTCATATTCGTTCAAAACACGCAGCGCGGACGCCAGAAAGGCGATAACCAACCCGAGAATGATGACAGCAGGCAAATACATGGGTGTCTCCTTTGTCTCAGCCCTTGTCCTGCAAGGGTTCCTGAGCCTTCGGCACGATTTCGAGCTTCAGGCCGTTTCTTGCGATTATCTTGACCTTTGACCCGCGGGAAAGGGGAAAATCGCTCAGAGCCCCCTTTGCGGCCCAAATTTCGCCTCTGACGAAAATCTGACCGGAATTTCCCTCCCATTGACGCACTTCCCCGACCAGACCGACCACATCGTCGCGCATGGGCGACGGTCTGCGCTGGGCGCGGACCACCAGAGTGACGAGCAGGATCATGACCAGAGAGATCAGGGCAACGGGCCAGACGATGAACGAGATGGGAATGCTGATGGTGCCGTATTCATCCCGAAACAGGATGACCGATCCGAGAAACAGGGAGACCACGGCGGCCACGCTGAGCATGCCGTAACTGGTTATCTTGATCTCCAGAATGAAAAGCACCAGCCCGAACAGGATCAGGAGCAGCCCGGTGATGTTCGTAGGTAGCACGGACAGGGCGAACAGGGCCAGCAGCAGGCAAAGTCCGCCGAACACCCCGGGGAAGACCGTGCCCGGATGGGTCAGTTCGATGAACAGGCCCATCATGCCGCCGAGAAGCAGCAGATACGCGATCTGGGGATGCAGAAGCCAGGAAAGGAACTCGTGCCGAAACGTGGGCACGAATCGGGTCATGCTCAGATCGGCCTCGGAAAAGGTCAGGGTATTGCCCTTGAACAGGATGCCCTTCTCCCCCGCCTTGACCAGAAACTCGTTCACGGACCGGGCCACGAATTCCACCACGTTCTTTTCCAGCGCCTCGGAATCCGTGATGCTCACGCTGTGGCGCACCGCATCCGAATACCATGCCGCATTCCTGCCGTGCGACTCGGCCACGCCACGCACCAGGCTCTCCATGTCGTTGACCACCTTGGAGGCCATGGTCTTGTTGATCTCCTCGCCCCCCAGTCCCACGGGCGAGGCCGCGCCAATCGTGGTTTGCGGCGCCATGCCCGCCACGGCCGAGGCCGCGACCAGAAACACGCCGGCCGACGCAGCCCTTGCCCCGGGCGGACCGACCCACACGGCCACGGGCACAGGCGCGTTGAGCATGAGCTTGACCATGTTGCGCATGGACTCGCCGAGGCCGCCGGGCGTGTCCAGCCGGACAAGCAGCAGGTCGTGCCCCTTGTCGCGGCACTCGGCAAGCGCGTCCTGAAGCAGCTCCTCGGAAGCCGGGGATATCGCGCCGGAAATCTCGACTTCCAGCACGGAAACCGCCTCGGCCAGAGATTGCCGGGGCAGAAAAAGGAACAGGAACAGAACCGCCAGAGTCAGCAGCAACCGGATTTTCTTCATGCCGGGCCTCCTCGGATTGGTACCACCATACACCGATTCTGGAGACCATGAAAGGATTGCCGATGAAAGGGGAAAAAACGCCCTACCCCACGGGGTCGCCGCCACGGTCCATGGTGCGGTACATCACGGCCTCGGCAAGGTGGTCCACAGTGATGTCGGCCGCAGGCTCCAGGTCCGCGATGGTCCGGGCAATGCGCAGAACCCGGGTGTAGGCCCGGGCGGACAGGCCGAGGGATTCCACGGCCTGACGCAGGAATTCACCGCCCTTGTCCCCGATGGGACAGAAACGCTCCAGCGATGATCCGGTCAGGTCCGCATTGGTGCGCAACGGCAGATCGGCATAGCGGCGGGTCTGGATTTCCCGGGCCGCAAGGATGTGCTCGCGCATTGTGGCGGAATCCAGCCCGTGGCCGGTGCGGCGCAAATCCTCGTAGGGCACGGCAGGCACGTCCACATGCAGGTCGATGCGATCCATGAGCGGACCGGAAATGCGCGTGCGGTACCGCTGGATGGCCAGCGGCGTGCAGGTGCAGGGATGGCGGACGTCCGTGAGATAGCCGCACGGACAGGGATTCATGGCGGCCACAAGCATGAAGTCCGCTGGATAGGCAAGGGAGACCATGGAGCGGGAAATGGACACCCGACCATCTTCGAGAGGCTGGCGCAGCACCTCAAGGGCATTGCGCTTGAACTCGGGCATCTCGTCCAGAAACAGCACGCCCCTGTGTGCCAGCGAGGCTTCGCCGGGCCGGGGATACCGCCCTCCCCCGGCAATGCCCACGTCGGAAATGGTGTGATGCGGAGTGCGGAACGGCCGAGTGACCATGAGGGCGCGATCCTCGGGCAGCAGTCCGGCCACGGAATATATCTTGGTTACCTCAAGGGCCTCGTCGAATTCCAGAGGCGGCAGCACCGTGGGAATGCGCTGGGCCAGCATGGTCTTGCCACTGCCCGGGGGCCCGAGAAACAGGATGTTGTGATTGCCGGCCGCAGCGATCTCGATGGCACGCTTGGCATGTTCCTGTCCCTTGACCTCGGCGAAATCCAGCAGAAAGGTCTGGCGTTCGGCCCAGAGCGTATCGATGTCCACCTGCTCGGGCCTGATTTCCTCCTCGCCGAGCAGAAAACGCGCCACCTGACCGAGATTGTCCGCCGGGATGACCTGAAGCCCCTGCACCACCGAAGCCTCGGCCGCGTTTTCCCGGGCCACGATCAGCCCCTTTGCCTGCGCGGCCCGGGCCGTGACCGCCAGAGGCAGCATGCCGGGCACGCCCTTGCACTCGCCTGTCAGGGACAATTCCCCGGCCATGAACCACCCTTCCAGCGCCTCGGGCGGGAGCATGCCCACAGCTCCGAGCAGTGCCACGGCCAGCGGCAGGTCATATCCCGAGCCCTCCTTGCGCACGTCGGCCGGGGCCAAATTCACGGTCACCCGTGCGGGTGGCAGCTTGTACCCGGAATTGCGGAGCGCGGAAAAGACCCGTTCCTTGGCCTCGCGCACTGCGCCGTCCGGCAGACCGACCATGGTGAAGGCGGGCAGGCCGGACCGGGAAAAATCCACTTCGAGTTGCACCTTGAAGGCATCGATGCCCATGAGGGCTGAACTGGAGACGTTTGCGAGCATGAGAGACAGCACCGGATGAATGTTGAACGCGAATACAGGGATTCTTGTACAGCCTGACCGGGAACACTGCAAATATTCATTGCACTTTGCTTTTGTCTGGTGTCGAGAGGCAATGATGGCGCAAGGCATTGACCAAAACGCGGCAAGCCTATACGTGAAGCGATACCATGCAGTAAATCCCACTTTCAGCGTAGTGAATAAGGAGAAGCGCCCGTGCCCCATTCGTCCGAACACGAACACCTCTTCCTCGCCAGACTCACTCTCCCGGTCAGCAAACTCATGGTTCGCTCGGCCGTGGCCTGCGCCGAACAGGTTGCGGCCCTGCTCGGACTGGCCCCAAAGGCAGGATTCGGACTCAAGGTCGCAGTGGACGAGGCATTCTGCAATGCCGTGGAGCACTTTTCCGGCCCCGTGGATCAGGAAGAGCGCATCCATCTCGAATTTTCCGTGCAGGACGGCAGTCTGGTGGTTTCCCTGCGCGAAAGGGGCATCCCCTTCGACCTGAGCCGAGCCGAACGCTACACGCCGGACACGCCCGAAGGCATGAACCAGCCCGGTCTAGGCATGCTGCTCATGCATCAGGGCGTGGACTCGGTCGAACTCTTCGTGCACGGACGCGAGGGCAAGGAAACCCGGCTGACCAAAAAACTCGCCTACGGCAGCATTCCGCCGGGACTGATTCCGCGGAAACGACCCGACAGACGAAAACAGCGGCCCACCGTGCGCAACGCGGACATCAGGCCCGCCACGATCCCGGAGCTGGCCGAAGTCTGCCGACTGGCATGGCGATGCTACGGATTCACGCAGGAGGCATTCCTGTACGATCCGGACGCCCTGACCGAAAAGGTGCGCAGCGGAGAATTCAAGTCCATCGTGGCCGTGGACCCGAAAAGTGGCAACATGGTGGGCCATGTCGGCCTCAAGTATCACGATCCGGAAGTACGCGTGCCGGAACTCGGCCTTGCGTTCCTCGATCCGGGCTATCGCTGCCCCGGACTGTCCAACAGCATGGCCAAGGTCGCGTTCGCACTGGCCCGGGACAACGGAGACGCAGGCGTGTTCGACTGCTCGGTCACCACGCACACCTTTTCCCAGAAGGCCATGCAGGAATACTTCGGCTCCCGGCCGTGCAATCTGCTCATGGGCATTGCCGCGTCCGGACTTCAGGCCCGGGAACTGGCCACGACGCAACAGGAAAAAGGGTCGGTCATGAGCCACTACCATGCATTCGACCGGACCCCGGCCACGGTCTACATTCCGCAACGGCATCAGGACATGGTCCGGGAAATCCACGAATGGCTGGAACTCCCCAGAACATTTGGAGAAACAAACGGGATTCCGAAGTCCGGACACTCGGACGTCCTGATCATTCCCCTGCCCGAAGAGCTGAATGCAGCATTCATCGTGGTCCGTTCCATCGGCCCGGAAACCGTTGCCGAGCTGACCAAGGCCTCACGCGAATGCCAACGCAAGCGGCTGGACGCGGTCTATGCGTTCCTGCCCGCCTCTACCCCGGGCTGTCCTGCGATCGCGGACGCATGCGAGGACCTCGGATTCTCCTTTGCCGGGGTCATGCCCCACATCCACGACCACGGAGATCGACTGCTCATGCAACGAGTGGACATCCCCCTGGATACCGGGGCGATCCGCGTCTATGGCGACATGTCCAGAAAACTGCTCGACCATGTCCTGAACGATGCCGAACGCGTCCGCGAGCACCGCTAGCCATCGGGCAGTGTGCCCCCTCCTATAATTGTCAATCCGGTTTTCCTTCCGGAAACCGTGGACCATAGCCCCAAAAGGAGTCTGCCATGGGAATTCGAGCCAAGATACTCCTCCCGCTGCTGGCGATCGCCATCGTCATGATCGGCATCGGCTTTTCCAGTTTGAACAGCCAGTTCGACAAACTGAAGCAATCCTTTGTCTCCCTGATCATGGAAGGCAGTGTCGCAGACACGCGTCAGGCCATGACCGAGATGTCGAAGAATGCACTGGAACAGGCCTCGCTCTTCAGCCGGATGCCCGAAGTCGTTGCCGCGTTCAACGTGGCCAACACCGGCAACATGGATGATGAAAGCGACCCCAGACTTCAGGAGGCCCGGGACATGCTTCGCCAGTCCCTTGCTCCTGTGCTGCAGGGTTACAGGGAGGCCATGGGCACGGATTTCAAGGTTCACTTCCACCTGCCCACGGCCCGGAGCCTCGTTCGCATGTGGCGGGAGAAACAGGCCAAACGCAATGGGAAATGGGTGGATGTGTCCGACGACCTTTCCGGCTTCCGCAAGACCGTGATCGACGTGAACCGGGACAGGAAGCCCTTGCAGGGCATTGAGCCGGGCCGGGGCGGATTCACCATCCGGGGCATGGCTCCGATAACCGCACCGGACGGAACCCATCTGGGGTCGGTCGAGGTGCTGATCGGCTTCGACCAGATTCTCAAGTCCATGGAAAAGGACGGGAAAATGAAGACCCTGCTCTACATGGACGCCTCGCTGCTTCCCATCACCACCAAGCTTCGGAACGCCGAAAGCAATCCGGTCAGGGACGGAAAATACGTGCTGGTATACGGACTGGAAAACACCGAGACCAGAGCCCTTGCGGCCACGGACCTTCTGGCAAGGGGCATGGAAGCCCCAACCGTGAGCATCGAACAGGGCAAGGGACTGGGCGCGTTCCCGGTCCCGGACTACCGGGGCCGCAAGATCGGCACCATTGTGCTTGCTCTGGACATCGCGAAACAGGAAGCCATGGTCGCGGCCGGGATGTGGATAGTGGGACTGGTCATGATGCTGGTCATCGTCCTGCCCATTCCCATCATCCTGCTCGTGGTGAACCGCTCCGTGAAGCAGCCCATCGAAAAATGCACGGACATGGCCGCGCGGATCGCGAAAGGCGACCTGCGACAATCGCACGTGGAAGAGCGCCGGGACGAAATGGGCCTGATCATGTCGGCCATGGCGGACATGAGCCGCAACCTGCAAGGCACCATCCGGCAGGTACGGGAAGTCTCGGACCACATGGCCGGGGAATGCACCACGCTGGCCTCGGCCAGCGACTCTCTGGCACAGGGAGCGAGCATGCAGGCAGCCGGACTGGAACAGGTTTCCTCCAGCATGGAACAGATGACCGGAAGCATCCACCAGACAGCGGAAATCGCCGACAGGACCAGAGGAATCGCCCAGAAGGCCGCAGCGGATGCGGAAAATGGCGGCTACGCCGTGCAGCAGACACTGGAGGCCATGGAAAGGATCGCCGAGGAGATCGGCATCATCGAGGACATCGCCCGTCAGACCAACCTGCTGGCCCTGAACGCGGCCATCGAGGCGGCGCGGGCCGGAGAGGCGGGCAAGGGCTTCGCCGTGGTCGCGGCCGAGGTGCGCAAACTCGCGGAACGCAGCGGTCAGGCAGCGGCAGGCATCAGCGAACTCTCCTCGTCCAGCGTGGCTGTTGCCCGGAAGGCCGCGTCCCTGCTCAGGCAGATGGTCCCGGACATTCAGGAGACCGCCGAACTCATTCAGGAGATATCCGCGGCCACGCAGGAACAGAACCGGAGCGTCTCCCTTGTGGCCAAATCCATGCAGGACTCGGAGCGGACCGTGCAGCAGAACGCCGAAACAGCCAGAAAGGTGGCCTCGGCAGCTTCGACCCTGTCCGGTGATTCCGACGAATTGCAGGGCACCATCAGCCTGTTCCGGATCAACGGCCGGACAAAGGCCCTGCCCGAACAGGCCGAAAAGGTCGAAAAATAACCCACAGGCTTGCGCAAAGCAGGTATCGTATGACAATCTGGAAACAGGAAGGATTCTTATCCGAAACCGAATCACGAGGTATCCGATGAAAAAGATGTGTCTTGTTCTGGCGGCAATATGCGTTTTCGCCGTGACCTCCGCTCTGGCAATGGATGCGGACACGGCCACCTTGTACAACAAGAAATGCGGCAACTGTCACGGCAAGGACGGGGCCAAGACCTCGGGAGCCAGCGGCGGCGTGGCGCTCAAGGGCCAGAGTGCCGCGGAAATCGAAAAGAAGCTCAACGGCTATCTGGACGGGACCTACGGCGGCAAGAAAAAGAAAAGCATGGCCCGTCAGGTCAAGAAGCTGGACCCGGAACAGATCAAGGCGCTGTCCGAGTACATCGGCACACTGTAGCCGACGCGAACGCACGAAAAAACCGCCGCCCGAAAAAAACGGACGGCGGTTTTTCCTTCATATATGTATTAGTTCTGCGGAACGCCCTTCATGGACAGGCTGATGCGGTTGCGCTTGCGGTCCACGTCCAGCACCTCGACCCGCACTTCCCGACCGGCAGCCACCACTTCCGAGGGGTCGGCAACATACCGGTCCGCAAGCTGGCTGATGTGCACCAGTCCGTCCTGATGCACACCCACGTCCACGAACGCCCCGAACCGGGTCACATTGGTCACGATGCCGGGCAGCACCATGCCCTCCTCCAGATCGGAGACCGCGTTCACGTTCTCGGCAAAGGAAAACGCGCTGAACTCGGCGCGCGGATCGCGGCCGGGCCGGGCCAGCTCCTCCATGATGTCCCTGAGCGTGGGCAGTCCCACGTCATCCGAAACATAGTCCTCGATCCGCACCCGCTTCCGGGCATCGGCATCTGCCACAAGCTCGGCGACCGTGCAGCCCGCATCCGAGGCCATGCACTCCACCAGCTTGTACCGCTCCGGGTGCACGCCGCTCGCGTCCAGCGGGTTCTTTCCGCGCACACGCAGAAATCCCGCGCACTGCTCGAACGCCTTGGGCCCGAGCCTCGGCACCTTGAGCAACTGTCTGCGCGTGGCGAACGGGCCGTTCTCCTCGCGATACGCCACGATGTTCCGGCCCAGAACCGGGCCGAGACCGGACACGTAGGCCAGCAGCTCGGCGCTGGCCGTGTTCAGGTCCACGCCCACCCGGTTCACGCAGGTGGACACCACGTCGTCCAGCGCCTTTTTCAGGGCGGTCTGGTCCACGTCGTGCTGATACTGCCCCACGCCAATGGACTTGGGCTCGATCTTGACCAGTTCGGCCAGCGGGTCCATGAGGCGACGGCCGATGCTCACTGCGCCGCGCACCGTGAGATCAAGGTCGGGAAATTCCCGGCGCGCCACTTCCGAAGCGGAATACACGGACGCGCCCGACTCGTTGACCAGCACCACGGGCACGCCCGGATTCAGACTGCGCACAAAGGCCTCGGTTTCCCGACCCGCAGTGCCGTTGCCCACGGCCACGGCCTCCACGCGGAATCTTGCGCACAGGTCTCGCAAAGTGGACGCGGCCTTTTCCTGCTGCCCCTTGGACCCGGTGGGAAAAATCGTCGTGTGATGCACCAGCGCGCCCTGCGCATCCAGCACGGCCAGTTTGGCGCCGGTTCGAAAGCCCGGATCAAGCGCCAGTATCCGCTTCTGCCCGAGCGGCGCGGCCAGCAGCAGTTCCCGGAGATTCGCGGCAAAAACCCGGATGGCCTCGGCATCAGCCCTGAGCTTGATCTCGGCGCGCACCTCGTTTTCCAGTGAAGGGCCCATGAGCCGCTTGTACCCGTCCTCCACGGCCATGCCCACCTGTTCGGCAGCCGATCCCCGGCCCCGAACCACACCGCCCTGGAGCAGACCCACGGCTTCATCCACCGGCGGACGCAGACTCAGGGAAAGCATGCCTTCGCGCTCGCCCCGAAACATGGCCAGCACCCGATGCCCGGGCACGGACCTGAGCGGCTCGGACCAGTCGAACCAGTCGCGATAGGTCGCGCCCTCCTCTTCCCTGCCCTTGGCAACTCTGGACACGAACGCACCGCGCTTGACGAACAGCACGCGCATGGCGGCCCGGGCCTTTGCATTCTCGCTCACGCGCTCGGCAACGATGTCCCGCGCTCCGGCCAATGCGGCAGCCACGTCCGGCACATCCCTTTCCGGATTCACGAAATCCCGGGCCAGCCTGCCCGCATCCTTGTCCTGACCGGAAAAGATCGCATCGGCCAACGGCTCCAGCCCGCGCTCCCGGGCCATGGTCGCCCGGGTCCGGCGCTTGGGACGATACGGCAGGTACACGTCCTCCAGTCCGGCCTTGTCCCGGGCCTTTTCCACCTGAGCGCGCAACTCGCCGGTAAGCAGGCCGCGCTCCTCCAGCGAGGAAAGAATCGCGGCGCGCCGCTTGTCCAGCTCCTCGAGCTGCTCCAGCCTGTCGCGCACGGCAGCCACGGCCACTTCGTCCATGGCTCCGGTGGCTTCCTTTCGATAGCGCGCGATGAACGGGACTGTTGCGCCCTCGCGGATCAGGTCGACAACGGCCCCCACCTGTCCGGCGGGGCGGGAAAGTTCCCTGGATATCATGGAAATATGCGTCTGGGTCACGTTTCTTCCTTTTGGATGGCTTGCAATGGAAACACAACTTCAGCCGGAACAGGCCGCAGGTCAAGCGCGTTCTTTTCCGATTCCGGGACAAAGGAAACCACCCCTGCCCGGTCCACAATTGCATGTGCAACTTGACAACGGCACGGTTTCCAACAAGGATTCCGTGGACGGGGCGTCACCATCGCACGGCCGGACCCGGACGTGCGGCTTTTTGGCGCATGCAAGACATCGGAGTGACTCCATGAGCATATTCGGCAGGAGCATCCCCTTCTACAAGATGCAGGGATGCGGCAACGACTTCGTCGTCATCGACAACCGCGAGGCCGAAATTCCCCGGGAGGACATGAGCCTCTGGGCCCGCAAACTCTGCGCACGGGCCTTCGGAATCCACGCGGACGGCGTCTTCTTTCTGGAAGAGACGCCCAAGGACAGCGGCCTCGACTTCCGCTGGCATTTCTACAACAGCGACGGCAGCCGCGCCGAAATGTGCGGCAATGCCTCGCGCTGTGCCGCACGTCTGGCCCATGCCATCGGGCTGGCCCCGGCACAGCATGTTTTCGGCACCGACGCAGGCCCGATTCATGCCCGCGTCATACTGGACGGCCCGGACGCAGGACAGGCCAAGGTCCAGCTCACCCCCCCGAAAGACATCGACACGAACATCTCCCTGAACGTTGACGGCAAGCCCCTGACCGTACATTTCGCGGACACCGGCGTTCCCCATGCCGTGATCTTCGTGGACGACGTGCAGGCCGTGGACATTATGGACCTCGGTCCGAAAATCCGCTACCACGATCACTTCTCCCCGGCCGGAACCAATGTGAACTTCGCCCAGGCCGTGGACGAGAAAACCTCTGCTGCTGCGCACCTACGAACGCGGCGTGGAAGCGGAAACATACGCGTGCGGCACGGGCGCGGCGGCCACCCAGTTTCTGGCCAACCGCCTCGGTCTGACACACGAAACGGCCCGGCTCACCACGACCGGCGGCGAAGTGCTCACCGTATCTCTGGAACAAGGCAACGTTTTTCTGCAAGGCGCCGCCGAACTGACGTTCAAAGGCGAACTCTACCTCGAACCCCTGGGCCTGGCCCGCTCATAAAGTGACTATGAACAACAAACCCAATATTTCCGCTGTGTGGTCCGATCCGTCCATCAACATGGAAGCCTGGGGCATGTCCCTGGGCCAGAGCCTGCCTTCCGGCGTGGTCGTCTTCTTCCGCGCCGACGACATCGGGGTTCCGGACGACAACTGCCACCGCATGATCGAAACCTTTCGCGAATACTTCGCGCCCCTGTGTCTGGCCGTGGTGCCCTCCTGGCTGGACGAGAAAAGCTGGAAAACCCTGCGCGGCTGGACCGGCGACTGGGACCTCTGGTGCTGGCATCAGCACGGCTGGGCACATGAAAACCATCAGAAGGATGGCAAGAGCTGCGAATTCGGCAGCGACCGCCCTCTGGCCGACAAGATCGCGGACATCAAGGCCGGACGCGACAAGCTCTCCGCCATCATGGGCGACGACTTCCAGCCCTTCTTCACCCCGCCGTGGAACCGGATCGACCCGGAAACCGGACAGGCCCTGGCCGACCTCGGCTATATCGCGGTCTCCCGCTCCTCCGGCGAAAACGAGAAAATTCCCACCCCGCCGTCCCTGCCCGACCTGTCCGTGAACGTGGACCTGCACACCCGGCGGGAAATCGACCCGGTTCAGGCTCGCTACGCTCTGGAACAGGATTTCGTGAATGCGTCCGAAACAGGCCGCGTGGGCATCATGCTCCACCATCAGCTCATGAATGAAACCGCCTTCCGCTTTCTGGCAGGACTGCTCCTTGGCGTCACCTCCGGCAGCTGCCGCACCGTGCACCTCGGCGACCTTTTGTAGGGAAAATGCCTTCGGCGACCAGAGAACCCTTTGAAAAGGGGTTCTCTGGACTCTCCGAAACCTTTTGGTTCTACGCCGCCTGCAAGGGATGAGGGAACTTGTCCGGCTCGTCTGGCGGCGTAGGGAGCTGCGGAAGAGCGAAAGTTTTCGCTATCGAAGAAAAGAACTCGGGGGAAACAGGCAAAGAGAGAAGAACAAATATCTTTCCTGAAGCCCCCCGTCTTGAGAATTGGAAAAGGCCCGGTGAATGTCTCGACAGAGCATTCATCGGGCCTTTTCCAATTCTCAAGACACAATGGGGATCCAAGGGGCCTTGCTCCTTGGCGGGTCCGGGCAGAGCCCGGCCCCCCGGGAGGGTCGCCGAAGGCATTCTCCTAGAAGGACCCCACGGAATTGCCGAACCCGGCAGCCCGGGTGCCGCCGCCCTTGGCCATGCCTTCGCCCTTTGCCTTTTCCTCCATGGCCTTGTTGAGCTGCTCCTGCATTTGCATGAGCTGTGCGCGCTTGTTCTGCAACTGCTTTTCCTTGACATCCTCGGGCAGGCTGCTCTGCTCAAGCTCCTTGATTTCCTTTTCCAGCTTTTCGATCTCCTTTTTCAGTCGATCGATCATCTGCTGCACGGAATCGCCGCTTTCCGAACCGCTTGCGGACGCGGAAGCATCGCCGCCCTTTTCGGCTGCGGCAAGGGCCCTTGCTTCAAGGGACAGGGAAATCCGATCGCCCTGATCCGGCTGCTTCTGTTCCTGCACGGATTCGGACAGGGTCTTTTCGCCGGGCTGCGGTTCGACCTGAAGCGAACCGTTGAACTGGTTGGCCAGCGGCCCGAGAGTGCTGTCTATGGACATGGAAAATCTCCTTTGCCGCTCGGCAACAGCGGCGCATATCCTGAAATCGGACGTTCATGCATGTTTCTTTAGGGGCGGGGACAACATCCGTTCCTGAAAAATGTTCCGCAAGACGTCGATCGAACGGGAGTTGGCCCCGGAGGAAAAAAGCGGTAACGTGACTCAAGCCGTCCACACGCTCCAACCGATGAGGGCCGAATGAGCACCACCAATCTGGAATATCTGTTCAATCCCAAGTCCGTGGCCGTTATCGGTGCCACAAACGATCAGGCCAACGCTGGCAACATCGTGATGCGCAACATCATGGCCGGAGGCTTCATGGGCCCGGTCATGCCGGTCAGCGGACAGGCCGAGGCCATTGCCGGGGTACTGACGTACAAGTCCGTGAAACACCTGCCCAAGTCTCCGGATCTGGCCATTGTGTGTTCACCGCTGGACGAGGTGCCGGAGATCATCCATTCCCTCAAGGACCGGGGCACGCGCTGCGCCGTGCTCATGGGATCGGGTTTTTCCCGCATGAGCCGGGACGAGCGCGAGGACGTGAAGACCACCATCGCGGGCATTGCCAACTCTCCGGATTTTCGTTTGCTCGGTCCCAAGAGTCTGGGCTTCATGGTGCCATCCATCCATCTGAACGCATCACTGGCCCATGCCACGGTCGGCCCGGGCAAGACCGCATTCATTTCGCAGTCGGACTCCCTGTTCGCCACGGTTCTGGATTGGGCCGTGGCCAAGGGCATCGGGTTTTCCTACATGGTGGCTCTCGGCAGCCGCATCGACGTGACCTTTGCCGACATTCTGGACTATCTGGGGTCCGATCCCCTGACCCGGTCCATCATGCTGTACGTGGAGTCCATCAAGGATGCGCGGGAATTCATGTCCGCAGCCCGGGCCGCCTCGCGCAACAAGCCCGTGCTGGTCATCCGGCCGGGGCAGGCGCTGGACACGGTGCTAGGCCACATGAAACTGCTGGAGACCGGGGACCTGCCCCTGTCCGACGCCATCTACGACGTGGCCTTCCGCAGGGCGGGCATGCTGCGCGTGGACGCCATCGACGGCCTGTTCGACGCGGCCCAGACCCTGGCCCAACCCAAGCCGGTGCGCGGCATGCGGCTGTCCATTCTGACCAACGGCACCAGCGCGGGCATCATGGCGGCGGACAGACTCATTGCCGGAGGCGGCACGCTGGCCGATCTGGAAGACGAAACCGTGGAGGCCATCGACGCACTTCTCGGCAAGTCCGCATGGTCGCGGGACAATCCCGTGGACATTCCGTTCAATGCGGACGGCAAGGCGTACAGCGACGTGCTCAAGCTCCTGCTCAAGGACAAGGGCTCGGACGGTGTGCTGGTCATGCATGTGCCATGGGCTTCCCAGCCGGACGAACGCATTGCGCTGGCTGTTTCCCAGTCCCTGAAACGGGTACGGCGCATGGTGCTCACGGCCTGGCTCGGATCGGGCGCGGCAGAGCGTTCCCGGGCCGTGTTCCGCGAGGCGGGCGTCCCCACCTATGACACGCCGACCCATGCGGTACGGGCGTTTCTGTACATGGCCGAATACCAGCGCAACCAGGAGCTGCTCATCGAGACGCCGGACTCCCTGCCGTCGGACTTTTTTCCGGACACGACCCGGGCGCGGGAAATCGTGACCAGAGCATTGGAGGAGAACAGAAGCGAACTGACCGAACCCGAAGCCAAGGACGTGCTGGCCGCGTACGGCATTCCCGTGGTGGAAACCCGGGTTGCGGTTTCCGCCAGGGACGCGGTGATCGCGGCGGACGAGCTCGGATATCCCGTGGCCCTGAAACTGCGCTCTCCGCAGGTGCTCCAGCCTTTCGACGTGGGCGGAGTGCTGCTTGATCTGGAAACCCCGGAACGGGTGTGGGAGGGCGCGGCCTCGATTCTGGCCCGTCTGGCCCGGGAACGGCCCGATGCGTATGTGGAGGGCTTCACGGTCCAGAAGATGGGCCGCCGACCCGGTGCGCACGAACTGTTCATGTCTGCGGACGTGGACCCGGTGTTCGGCCCAATCATTCATTTCGGCCATGGCGGCATGGCGCGGGAAATGATTCAGGATTCGGCCCTGACCCTGCCGCCGCTCTCCATGAGCCTTGCCCGGGAACTGGTGGGCCGCACCCGCATAGCTTCCCTGCTGCGTGGCACCCCGACCCAGCTTCCTGCGGACGTGGACGACATCTGCCTGACCCTGATCCAGCTTTCGCAGATGCTCATCGACGTGCCGCAGATCGAATCCGTGGATCTGAATCCCCTGTATGCGGACAGCGAGGGTGTGCTTGCACTGGGCGGCAAGATCACGGTGGCCCCGTTCGATGGGCACGGCGAGGAACGGCTCGCGATCCGGCCCTATCCGCGCGAGCTGGAGGAATGCGTTTCCCTCAAGTCCGGCCGGCATGTCACGATCCGGCCCATCCGGCCCGAGGACGAGGACACGCACAAGGTGTTTCTGGAGCGACTCACGGACGAGGATTTGCGCCTGCGCTTTTTCGGCGTGGTACGCCGGGACTTCGATCACAAGGATCTGGCCCGGTTCACGCAGATCGACTACGACCGGGAAATGGCGTTCATAGCCACGGCACAGGACGAGGACGGCAGCCCCGAAACACTGGGGGTGATGCGCACCTCGACCCGGCCCGACAACTCCGAGGCGGAATTTGCCATCGTGGTGCGTTCGGACATGAAGGGCGAGGGATTGGGAAGCCTGCTGTTCGAAAAGGGCCTCCGCTACACCCGGGAACGCGGCACGGCCGTGCTCATGGGCCAGACCATGCTGGAAAACAAGGCCATGCAGGGGCTGGCGCGCAAGTTCGGGTTCACCATCTCCCCGGACCGGCACGACGAGGACCTGGTGGACATGATGCTGGCTTTCGATCAGGATTAGCCCATGTCCGTGATCCGCATCCATTCCGGTCTGGAACGCCGTGGCGGCGCCTCGCGCGTGGCCCGGCTGCTCTGCCGCGCCCTGAAGGCTCTGGATCGGGACGTGCACTATTCCTGCGAATTCGCGGAATCCCCGGACGCGCCCCCGGCAATGCTGGCAAAGGATGTGGGAGCCAGTCTCTCCCCGGACGACATCCTGCACCTGCACGCCACGAGCGACTGGAGCGCACTGCTGGCCGGACTGCCGGAAAAACGCAAGGTGGTCATCACCCTGCACGATGCCTCCCTGCTCTCCGGGGGGTGCGTCGTTCCCCTGAACTGCGACGCATTCGCCCATGGGTGCGTCGATCCCTGCCCGCACGGATTTCCCGAAGCGCGCGCACTGCGAGCCGAACGGCTGGCCCTGCTCCGCCGGGTCCGCCCGGTACTGGCCGCGCCCTCCCGCTGGATGGCGGACATGGCCGAGTCCGCGACCGGCCTGCCCGTGACCGTGATTCCCAACGGCATTCCCTGGCCCGAGGACATTCCCCGCAAATCCGCAGCACGCAGGGAACTCGGCATCCATCCCGCGGCCCGGATCGGCCTGTTCGTGGCCCACGGCGGCCAAAAGGCGGCCTACAAGTCCGGCCCGCAATGGCAGGAACTCTGGCAGCGCATCAGCAAACAGGTTCCCGGCTCCCTTGCCTTTGCCGTGGGCGGAGACACCGAGGAACGGCAGGGCAACCTCCTGATCTGGCCCTATGTGGAACGGGGCGTGCTTTCCCGGCTCATGGCCGCGGCCGACGTGCTTCTGTACCCCACGCGCGCGGACAACCACTCCATGATCATTCTGGAGGCCATGTCCTGCGCCCTGCCCGTGCTCTCCTATGCCGTGGGCGGCGTGCCCGAACAGATCGGCAACCGCGAAACCGGCCTGCTCGTGCCTCCCGGCAATGCGGACGCATTCGTGAACGCGGCAGTTTCCCTGCTTGCCGACCCGGTCCGCACCCGGCAACTCGGCAGCAACGCCTTTGATCAGGGCAAGGCGAAATTCCGTCTGGAACGCATGGCTGCTGGGTATCGCAAGCTGTACCGCTGAGGCAAAGAAACAGACCAGTCAATCACACCCAATGGTCATAAAGGGAGCGCTGGAAAAAGTGGAAAAGAGTCATATCGCAACACGGCCGCATCCTTCAGACGCGCCTTGAGCCGCCCGGATCGAACGACTGTTTCCATTCCTCCCCGATGCACTCCCACCGATGCTCCCGAAGGGGAAATTGGCCCCTTATCCCCTTGTCCTATCCATTTGCAGAGGACAAGCCCACCGCGCCTTCCCCGATTGTCTCTCCTGAAAAAAAGCCGGTTTTCCGCGACATTTTGGCGGAAAACCGGCTGAAAAGGCCCAAGGGCGGAATGGTCGGCTACAGCTTGCGGGCGATGGCGTTGTGCAGCCTGCGGGAATTGGCTTCGTCGCCGAGCAGGCCGATGCGGACGGAAATTTCGGTCTGATTGTCTCCGACCAGCTTCATTCTGATCCACACCGTGTCATCGCGATATTTTCCGGTGATGGCCCCGGATGTGCCGTCCTTGGAAATCTCGGTGACGGCAATGCCGAAATCACGACATGCGGCGCGGGAGGCATCGAACGCAAGGTCGATGCCGGTGTGGTAGTCGCGCTTGAGAAAGCCGTGCATGTAGACATAGGTTCCGGCAGCGGAAGCCCCGCCCACGATCAGCGCGCCGCATCCGGCCAGACCGGACAGGGTCGCAATCACGCACAGGGCCGCAATCAGTTTCTTCAAATGGGTCATGACTCCTCCTGTAGGATGGGATATCTAGCCTCGGCCGGGCGGAAAATCAACATTGTGCAAGGGGCAATCGAAAATTTCGTGCAAAAACGGAACCCTGTGCAAAGTGGCGTACCACGACGGTTTCCCTGTTGCGAAACCCGTTTCCCTGAGCTAGGGTGCCTCCGGTTCCGACCTCAACAAACATCGACGACTCGCACAATGAAACGCGCCATCCCATTCATATTCCTGCTGGTACTTGTCCCCACCCTTGTCAGGGCCTCCGGCCACAACGACATGCTTGGCCGCATGGCCGAACATTCCGAGATCAAGGCCATCGCGGTGATCAAACGAGTACAGAACCTGACCTGTTACAGCGACGGGTCGTTCAAGCACGTGCATTTCAAACGCATTTACGCCATCACCCCGGATACCCCGAAATCCTTTGTGGGCGGTTGCCGCGATCTGGATCAACGCTGGCAGCGGCGATCCAAGGAATTCATCTATTTCCGTCCGATTCCCGGGCAGAAGGTCTATGTCACGGTTTCCTACAACGGCGGAGCCATCACCAGCTTCACGCCCCTGACCCCGGATCTGGAAAAAGCCGTGCGCAACGATCCCTACAGCCTGTACTACGAAGACGGCAAGGCGCGGATCAATCCCGGGGAATGACAACCGGTTGCAGGAGGTCTGAATCAATCAGATACGGACAAGGCTCTTGAGTCGTCCCGCCTCTTTCCAGTTGAACCCGCCGGGCACGCACGGCCAGACCGAATTGTTCTGGAACACGGGTTCGTCCCGAAGCGGATACGGGCTGACACGACAGGCCTCGTCGAAAAGCCGACTGCCCGGAATGGGCGTGTAGAACGCGAGATGCGGCCGGAATCCGAACGATTTGACGTGCTCCACGGCCCGTTCGGCCTGTTCCACGTCCTGCCCCGGCAATCCGTACAGAATGTACACGCCCACGGTTTCCAGCGAAAATCCCGCATCCAGCAGATTGCGCGCCCCGGCCTCCCACTCCTGCCGGGTGAGCTTCACGTCCCGTCGCGAATCGAAATCCGTTGTCTCCAGTCCCAGCCGCAGGGTTTTCACGCCCGCGTCCCGCAACCGTCCGCATACTTCCGGGGACAGCCTGCGGATATGCACGGCATTGGGGGTATGCAGCCGCGCGTCCGGGCAGTGTTTGCCGAGTTCGGCCAGCAGGGGCCAGAGCCACTTGTCGGGATTGACCAGCAGCGCATCGTCGTAGAAAGCGAAATCCCGGACACCCCGTTCATATTCGTGGCGCACCGCATGCACGGCCCATTGCGGCCCGGCCTGACAAAAGCCCGGAAACAGCACGTTGGACGCGCAGTATTCACAGTGGAAGGGACAGCCGCGCGAACCGAGAATCGGTGCGAACTTCGGTTCCTCGTACAGATCGAGTGCCAGCGTCAATCCGGCCCCGGGCGGCAGAAGGGGCGCCTCGCGATCCAGCAGGGACCAGAGCCGGGACCAGTTGTCCGGCCGCTCCAGCGCACCCTGCATGACCATGTCCGCACCGGAGAACTGCCGGGCATGATCCGCACAGAGCGTGGCATAGGCCCCGCCCAGCAGCACGGGAACGCCCGGCCACAGCTCGCGGGCCATGGTCACGGCCTCGAACGCCCCCGGATACCAGTAGGTCATGATGGACGTGATCAGCACCATGTCCGGCGTTGGATCCAGTGCGGCCAGCGCGGTCTTCACCCGCGTTTGATCCAGTCCGTAGCGGCCGTAGCGTCTGGGAATGTGTTCCAGACCCTCCGGATGGGCCAGTTCCTCCTTGGGATAGTGCCCGGTGCCGTAGCGTCTGGAGTCGGGCCACGGCTCGTCCGCCCAGGTCTGATGCAGACAGTCCATGAGCGCCACGTTCGCGCCCGCGCCGCGCAGGGTATCCAGACAGGAAAGCAGTCCGGCCGGACGCGACCAGAAATTGAATGCCGCGAAATCGTGAATCCACGGGTTGATGCCGAGAATGCGCGGTCCGTTTCCGCCGGACCACGGAATATGGGGAAAACTGGGCAAAGACATGGGACGGACCTACTCCGATCCGCGCATGCGGGCAAGGGGGGATCGGATTGCCGGGAAACCCGGCCTTGCGGAATCCGGGTTCCCTGTTGTATTCCAAAGAAAATCCAGTAAATCTGAATCAGGCCGAATCCAAGGGAAAAACTCCGCACCGAGGCTGCGCATGAATGCCGGGCGGAGCAATCGGCGCACAGGCGCGCATTTCCCGCGGAAGGCCCGACAACCACTCGCCGGACGCAAGGCATGGCAATGCCGCTGTCCGGCCCAAGGCATGGAGCAGACATGAAACGGATCACCCTGACAAGCGTCCTGACGGCTCTGGCCGCATGCATGGCCCTGAGCGGCTGCATGCGCCAGCACATCCAGTCCGCGCCCCCGGCCCGCACTCCGGCCGAATCCCATGCGGCACAACCCGCTCCGGCTCCGAAGCCGGCCCCTCTGCCCGCGCCCAGGACCGAAGAGCCGGGCATCATCGAGGAAAACTATACCGTGGACGCGCCGGCGCAGGCCGAACAGGCCGAACCTCTGCACGAGGCCGATCTCGGCGAGGAAAACCTGCCCGAGGCCAGGCCCGCTGTTTCCGAACCAGCGGAAGCCCAGCCCGAAGCGACTCCGGCCGAAGCCGGAGAACCCGAGGCACAGGCCACTCCCGCAGCCGAAGAAGCCAAGGCCGAAGAGACCGTGGCCATTGCCGAAGCGCAGGACGCGGCCCCGGCAGTGGAAGGGGCTTCCCATTATGTACAGGTCGGAGCGTTTTCGGATGTGACCAACGCGAACAGGGTGCTCGCCCGCCTGTTGCAGGACGGATATGACGGCTCCAAGCTGGTCAAGACCGATGACGGTCTGTTTCGCGTGCAAGCAGGTATCTTCCCGGACGGGGATGCCGCCCGGGAAGTGATGGAAAAGCTGAAGGCGGAGTTTCCCGCCAGCTTCGTGCTTACCGCTGATTGAGTTCGGAGCGGAACTTGCGGGAGAGCCGGAACACGACCACCTTGCGCGGCGGCAGGGTGATCGACTGGCTGGTCTGCGGGTTCCGCCCCTTCCTGGCATCCTTGTCATAGGCTTCGAACTTGCCGAAGCCGCTGATCAGCAGCGCGTGGTCCTTTTTCACGGCCGACTTCATGATGCCCAGGATGTCTTCGACGAGATCCTTGATCTCGGCCCTGTTGCTTTCGGTCCGCTCGTAGATGTAATCCACAATGCCGGCTTTGGTCAGGGTGCTCATAACGCCTCCACTCGATAGGTTGCGAAACTACCCGCTCATGGCGGCGATGTCCGCCGCGAGTCTGGTCATTTCGTCGTTGTTTTCGTATGGGGCCTGGGGCCACAACTCCAATCCATCGTCCGTGAAGCGCGGGATCAAGTGGAAGTGGGCGTGGTGCACGAGTTGCCCTGCCGCTTCATGGTTGTTCTGCATGAGATTCAGGCCATGGGCGCCCGTGGCCTTGATCACGGCGTTGCCCACGGCTTTGAGCGCCGCGGTCAATTCGGCCCCCATTTCCTCGGGAATGTCCAGGAGCGTGGGATAATGCCCTTTGGTCACCACCAGTGCATGCCCGGGACAAACCGGGGCAATGTCCAGAAACGCGAACACGTTCTCGGACTCGTACACCTTGGCGCAGGGGATTTCCCCGCTCACGATTTTACAGAATATACAGTCGGAATCCTTGGGAATCATGCCTTTCCTCCCCCCGCGCGTCCAGAAATAAAACCACATTGGCGGGGATATGACGCTAGTTACTCGGGACTTTAGCCGAGAAAGCCAGTTAAATCAAGTTGCTTCGGTTTTTTTAATAAAACGGTCATTCAAGGAAGTCTAGAAATATTCTGAAAACCCGGGTGGTTGCCTATGGCGACTATTTTTCTGAGAACAATAATTATAATGTCCACAATGGGTTGAAGGTTGGACCAGATGCAAAACCCGACCTTTTCAGTTCCGGGAAGACCTGTGCGAATCCGGCCTGTTCCCTCCTCCCGCGTCCCTGATTTCGCCCTTTCGGGACAGTCTGCATTTTTCATTTTTCCAATGGGCTGATAGAAAGCGGACATGAGCGAAAAATGGACGTATTCCCTTGCACTGCTTCTGACTGCGGGGCTGCTGCTTTCCGGCGTGGTTCCAATGGCTGGTAGCGCCCGGGCAACGGAACAGCACCCTGCGGAAACGGACCACGTTCCCGAGGAACCGCCCTCCCCGGGCGAAACGCAGGGCGATGCTCTGGAGGCATACCGGAAAACCCTTTCCGACAAGGTCATTGCCTCGGCCGAATGGCTGGACAGCTTCTTTGACGACGAACGCTACCGGGAGACCACGAACAAAACCTGCCTGCGCATCCGGCTGTCCCCGACCCTCACGCGCAGCCAGCTCCGGCTCGACTCCTACGTGGACCTGCGCCTGCTCCTGCCCAACACGGAAAAATGGCTGCTGCATGCGGGCGGCGATCCGGACTCCGAGCAGCTGTACGGTTCGTCCAGTCTGGACGAGGCCGAACGCGACGCCAGCGGACGCGACGAGCGCAACGGATTTCTCGGGCTGGAAAACTTTCTGGCCGACACCCGCACCCGAAACGTGGGCTGGGGCGGCGGCGTCAGCTTCCGCAATTCCGGCGTGGTACCCTACGCATCTCTTGCGTGGCGGGAACTCGTGGAATTCGACCACTGGGACCTCAGAATCATGCAGCGGTTCCGGGGCTATGCCGACACGGGAGTGGAATCCCGCACCACCGTGGATTACGAATGGCCCATCGACCGCAGGCACTTCCTGCGTGTCACGGGCGGAGCCCTGTTCAAGGTGGACGATCCTGCGCAGAACTATGACCTGAACGTGTCCCTGTACCGCCCCCTGACCACGCGCCGCGCCGTGAACATCAAGCTGAGCAACGGATTCCGGGACGCGCCGGGCAAACCTCTGTATCTGGAAAGCACGCGGCTGGATGTGGAATACCGGAGAGAATGGCGCGAATGGTTCCATGTCAGCATCATTCCGCAGGTGGCCATGTACGAGAGCCGGGATTTCGAGCCGGAACCGGGCATTCGGCTGGATTTCAACATGCGGTTCGGATTCATGGAGAAGGAAAGCTTCACCACGCCGTTCGACGAAAAGCGGAAGCGCAGGGAATTGAAGACGCAGGAGGATCGGGAAAAGGCCCTGAAAGAGGCGCATGAAAAGTTCATGCAGCGCAATTCCGGACAAGGGCCGGACTAGTCGGCAGCGTTCCGGACTTCGACCAGTTCGGCCAGAATCAGGCCGTAGAACCAGAAGTCCTTGCCGGAAAAACGCCAGCCCATATGCGAACCGCACCCGGCGCAGACCACGATCTGCCACGCATGTCCCGCAAACCACGAGAATTCCGTTGAAAGAGCGGACTGGGTGCGAAGATTGCGCGCCGCGCCAAAGCAGCCCAGTTCGAAGATCAGGCCATGCGGATTGAAGAATACGTGCCTGTGCTCGCCGTTCACCCGGATGCGGCTGCGGTCGCTGGTGATGTGCGTGCCGCAGGTTCGACATGCCAGACGCACCCCGCCGAAACCGGAATCCGGGCCGGAATCCGATCGGGGCACCTCCCCGGCTCCAGGTGGCGGAGTTTGCAATTCGCGCAGAACCGTTTGCGTCGTCTCCATGTGGTCATGCCTAGCCGACCCAATGGAAAATGGGAAGCTCGCCTTGACGCGACCGCATCCGGTACGGCACTTCAAGGGAAGGAAGTCCGGCAAGCCGGACCGCACCCCTTATCCCGGGAGGCAGCATGAAATCCGCTTCAACAGCGCACCTGCGGCTGTGCGACGCCTGCTGCGATGCATCCGGCACGGCCAAGGAGATGTTCAAGACCGGGGGCTGCACCTGCGACATCTGCGGCTGGGCCTGCAAGTGCTGCGGCGATCAGGGCAGGCAGTTCGTGAACAGCATCCCGGTCCGCGTGATTCCGGATCAGGGCTGGGCTGCGCTTCAGGAACGCAACCGCAGAAGTCTGCTTCCTCTGGATTGGGAAGCCCTGTTCCTGTGCGGCCGCGAAGATTCCGCAGATAATAAATGAACCCCCGGCTGTTCCCGGCTATTTTCAAGGCATGATCCCGCCTTGTGCGGGAATCGGGCAGTAACAAACCTCGACCCCGGGCATGCCATGCGTATCCAGATCGACCAGACCGGAACTCTACAGGGATTGGAGGACCTCCTTGCGACCATGGACGCGGATGCGGACGTGCAAAGCGTTCTGGTGCTGGCCTGCGCGGAAAACGGGTTCATCCCGGAACAGGTCGATCCCCTGCTCCGCCGGATGGGCAAACCCGTGTTCGGCGGCATCTTTCCCAACGTCATCCATGACCGGGAGCTGCTTTCCAAAGGCACGCTGGTCGCGGGATTGCGCACCCGGGCGCACGTCCACTCCATCCCCGGGCTGAGCGATCCCGACATGGACTATGAATCCCTGCTGGAACGGACCGTGCCCGAAAATGCCGGGCTCAGGACCATGCTCGTGCTGGTGGACGGCACGTCCTCGCGCATTTCCGCGTTCATCGACGGCCTGTACTCGATCTTCGGGCTGGAGGTGAACTATGTGGGCGGCGGCGCAGGCCAGTTCGATTTTTCCCCGGCCCCGTGTCTGATGACCAATCAGGGACTTGTGCGGGACGTTGCCGTGCTGGCCGAACTGGAGGCAGTCAGCGGCGTGGGCGTGAGCCACGGCTGGAAAAGCGTGGCCGGACCGTTCAAGGTCACGGAATCCACAGGTCCGCTTCTGCATTCCCTGGACTGGCGGCCCGCGTTCGACGTATATCGCGAAGCCGTGTTCAGCCTGAACGAACCGGAAATCGAGACCGTTGATTTTGCGAACTATTCCAGAGCCTATCCCCTTGGCGTATCCCGGCTCGACGCGGAGATGGTGGTGCGCGACCCGACAAGACGGCTTGAGGACGGCAGTCTGGTGCTTGTGGGGGAAATTCCCCGGGGCAGCTATGTGGACGTGCTGTCCGGAAATCCGGATTCCCTGATCCGCGCTGCGGCAATGGCGGTCCGATGCGCATCCATGTCCCTGCCGGACAAGGCCGAGCCGGACGCATGCCTGTTTTTCGACTGCATCACCCGCGTCCTGTTTCTGGGCGACCGGTTTCACGAGGAACTAGCTGCGGCAAAATCCGCGGAAATCCCGGTTGCCGGGGCGTGCTCACTGGGTGAAATTGCCAACAACGGCAAGGAATATCTGGAGTTCTACAACAAGACTTCGGTTGTTGCCTTGCTGGAGGATGCGTGAGGAATCTCCTTCGCGAACAGATATTCTTCGAAATCGCCATGTCGCTGGGCAACAGTCTGGACATGGACGCCATGCTTCGGGAAAGCCTGCCCACGTACCTGCGCAAGCTGAACTGTCTGGCCGGGCTGGTGGTGCACGCACGGCACGAGCCGGACGGCTCGGTCCGGCCGGAAGTCCGGCACGCCATCCCCCGCCGTCTGAACGACAATCCCGCAGTCCGGTCGGTGCGCGCCATCCTTGCCGAACCGTCCACCAGCCGGGAATGGCAGGAATTCGCCGCATCCCTGCCCCTGTTCGGCCGAGTGGGCGACATGGCCTACCACATCATGGATCTGCCGGAATTCGGCGCGATCGTGCTGATCAAGAGCGGCGAGGCCTTTGACGCCCCGGTTCTGCTTTCGCTTCAGGACATCAACGTCAAGCTCGCCCGGGCATGCGTTTCCTGTCTTCAGGCCGAACACACCGAAGCCATGAACCAGGCCCTTCAGCATGAGATCGAACAGCGCAAGAAGGCCCAGGAAAACTTCCGGCGCATCTTCGAGGAGGCGCTGGAAGGCATTTTCCAAGGCAGGCCGGACGGCTCTCCCATCAATGTGAACCCGGCCATGGCCCGCATCTTCGGCTATGACGACCCGGACCATTTCCTGCGCGAAATGCGCTCGTTCAAGACGCGCTACCTGCATCAATCCGATCGGAACAGGTTCGTTGCCCTGCTGCGGGAGAAAAGGGCGGTAGCCGGATTTGAAGTGGAAATGCTCCGCCGCGACAACACGCCCATCTGGGTGGCCATTTCCGCACGGATCGTCGAGGAGCCCGAAGACGAAAATTTCGTGGAAGGCATCGTGGATGACATCACCCTGCGCAAGCAGGCGGAGCAGGAACTGCGGCAGGCCAAGGAGGAAGCCGAAAAGCTGAATCGACTCAAGACGGATTTCCTGTCCACGGTCTCCCATGAACTGCGCACGCCCCTGACCTCGATACTGGGCTTCACCAAGATTCTGGGCCGCCACTTCAAAAAGGCGACCTGTCCTTCGGAGTGCAAGTTCTCGGGACTGCCCGTGAACCGCATCGCCTCGAATCTGGACATCATCGAGACCGAGGGCCGCCGCCTCACCGAGCTCATCAACAACGTGCTCGACCTGACCAGACTCGAAGCGGACCGTTTCGACTGGCACATGGGTGAAGTGGACATGAACAACGTGGTGGAGCACGCAGTGGAGGCCACGCGCGTGCTGTTCGAGGAAAAGGGGCTGAAGCTGGAGCTGCATGCGGACCGGCTGCCCGAAGTGAGCGGGGACAGGGACAGGCTGATTCAGGTCTGCGTGAACCTGCTCTCCAATGCCGTGAAGTTCACGCCCGAAGGCGAGGTGACGGTCACGGCAAGAGCCGGGGAAGGAGAAATACTGGTGGAAATCCGGGACACGGGCATTGGCGTGCCGCCCGAGGAAACCGAAATCATTTTCGACAAATTCCGCCAGCTTGGGGACACCCTGACCGAAAAGCCGCGCGGCTCGGGCCTCGGGCTGCCCATCTGCAAGGAAATCGTGGAACATCACGGCGGACGCATGAACGTGCGTCCGGCCCCGGACAGGGGCAGCGTGTTCTGGTTTTCCCTGCCCGTGCGAAAGGCCGGGGAACCGAACCCGGCCGACCCGTATCAGGCCCGGAACCTGTAGCCCACGCCGCGCACGGTCTCGACCCGGTCGGCATGCGGACCGAGCTTCTGGCGCAACCGGCGCACATGCGTGTCCACTGTGCGCGAATATCCCTCGAAATGCGTGTCCCAGACCGTGTCCAGAAGATGGTCGCGGGTCTGGACCTTGCCCTGCCCGTTCACCAGCTCGGACAGCAGCTTGAACTCCGTGGCCGTAAGCTGGACCGGCTCGCTGTCCACGCTGACCTGATGGGCCTCGAAATCGATGCGCAGCCCATCCTGTTCCCAGATCATGGGCGCGACAGGCTCGGCCCCGCCCGACCTGCGCAGCACGGCCTTGATGCGCAGGGCCAGTTCCCTCGGGCTGAACGGCTTGACCACGTAATCGTCGGCCCCCAGCTCCAACCCCACGATGCGATCGATCTCATCGCTTCTGGCCGTGAGCATGATGACCGGGATGCGGCCCAGTTCCGGGTCCTGCTTGAGCCTGCGGCAGACTTCGAGACCGTCGATGCCGGGCAGCATGATGTCGAGCATGACCAGATCCGGCCGAAACGAGTGCGCCAGTTCCAGCCCGGTCCGGCCGTCCTCGGCCGCGGCAACCTCGAACCCGGAGGCGGTCAGGTTGTACCTGAGCAGTTCGCGGGTGTCGGTGTGATCCTCGACCACGAGTATCCTGTGTGACGTCACCATCAACTCCTTGTGAAAGAATCGGAACGCGATTGCAATACCCGAACGCGGCAGCAACTGCATGACGATTGCGTCACGTTTTCGCGATCCTCATAGCACGATTGCCGAATTCCGGGCAAATCCCGGCGACCCGGGCATGCGCAAAAACGCTCATCCTCCTGTTCCCCCGTAAAAAAAGGTAGGGGCTGTACCAGATAACTCCGTTGGGGTATCGGTATGGCAATGCGAAAGAGCCGTTTAGATCGCAAGAAGCAGCTCCGTTTGATTGAGCATTTTGTAGCTGGGACAACAGCACGATGTGCCGCTGATCTGGTCGGTGTGAACTTCAAAACGGCTGCGTACTATTTTCACCGGCTTCGTGAAATTATAGCCGAAGAAGAGTCCAGCGAAGGAATGGCTTTCGGCGAATTTGAAGTTGATGAAAGCTATTTCGGCGGCAGACGAAAGGGCAAACGTGGTCGTGGGGCCGCAGGGAAAGTGCCGGTGTTCGGAATTCTTAAAAGAGGCGGGAAGGTATACACACAGGTGATTCCCGACGCCAAGGGCAAAACGTTGATGCCGATTATCCAAGAGAAGATTCAGCCCGACAGCGTCGTTTACTCAGATTGCTGGTACGGCTACAATGTCCTTGATGTGTCCGAGTTCAAGCACTTCAGGATCAACCATTCCAAGCTGTTCGCCGACAGCCAGAATCACATCAATGGGATTGAGAACTTTTGGAACCAGGCCAAGCGTCACATGAGAAAATTCAACGGCATTCCGACCAAGCATTTCCATCTCTTTTTGAAGGAATGCGAGTGGCGTTTTAACAACAGCAATCCGCGAAGCCAACTTAAACAGTTGAGACAGTGGGTTAAGAAGCATATGGGCTAGTTATCTGGTACAGCCCCAAAAGGTATTTTCAGTTCAGCCATAAAGTCAATGGCATTTCGGGCCGATACAAGGGGAAACACCCGCACGCAACCCGGAGAACAAAGGCGGCCCCTTCATGTATTATTACGGATTCGACAAGAAATTCCCGTCCGGGAACAAATACTGGAGCATGTATGACGATCAGCTCATCGGCATGCTGTTTTCCAAGATCGTGAACAAGACCCTGAGCACGGATTCCATCGAGTCGGACACGCTGGAACTGACCGACGACATGGTGAACAACCTGTTCGACCTGTGCCTGTACATCAACAAGGATTGTCACGAGTGCTGAGCACTCCGTAGAACGCAAGCCCGACCGAAAGGTCTTCATGTCCATTGAGGGCGCGGCCCGAAAGGAACGGTTCCTTCCGGGCCGCGCCCTTTTGAAATTCCGGAAATCGCGACGGCGTCAGATCTTGATCCTGGTCAGCGCCTCCACGGCAAGCTGCTGCTCGTGCGGCAGCCTGTCCACCAGTTCGGACAGGGACGGAAGCAGATAGATCGAGGCATAATCCAGATGGAAAAACGAGGCCCCGGGGTCCGCATCCGGCAGAATCACGTTCAGCGCATCCCTGCCGAAGCAGGCGATGTACGGGCATTTCCAGAGCTGCCAGCCGTTCCAGAACATGGTCGGGTCCGGGTGCAGATCGGTCCCGGCATTGGCGGCCACGGGCCAGAACACGCTGGAACCCTTGGGCCACGCCAGATAGGGAATGATGTTGTGCAGCACCCGGGAACGGCCCCGGTCCACGTGGCCGCCCAGATCAAGCCCGAGTTCATGATAGGTGACCAGCACCTTGGGCGACTGCGGTGGCCTTGCCCGAAGCAGATAGGTTGCCCACGGTTCCGGGAAGTTCGGATCAGTCGTGCCCTTGCGCTGCGGCTGCGGCGCAGGCCGATTCTGTTGCACCGGAGCCTGCTGCGCCCGGAATTGCTGCGGTGCCTGCCGGGGAGCCTGCCGCTGTGTCGGCGGCTTCGGCTGTCGCGCATTCGACGGCTGTGCAGGTTGCTGCGGCTGGCGTCCGGACTGCGGTTGCGGTGCGGGCGCGGTCTGCTGTTCGCGCACGGCACGGGCCCGGTCCGGAGCATACAGAAACTCCAGACCGGAACCGAGCCACGGCCTCAAATGCTCGGGCGTGTTCAGTCGAGAAGAAGGTGATCCCATAACCGCCACGCAACTTCGGTTTTGGACAGAAGGGGCCAGTGCTCCTTTCTGCCGCTGCGATGCAGCACTAACATCCGGTTGGTGGCCGTGCCGAATCCGCTGCCGTCCGAGGACACGTCATTGGCCGCGATCATGTCCAGATTCTTGGCTTCGAGCTTGCGCGCGGCCTCGGCCTCGACATTGGCGGTCTCTGCCGCGAATCCCAGCAGCATCTGTCCGGCCTTCTTGACCTTGCCCAGAGACTTGAGAATGTCCGGATTGGTCTCGAACTGCACGGTCAGGCCGTCGGTGCCGGTCTTCTTGAACTTCTGGTCGCCGAAGGGAACGGGCCGGTAGTCGGCCACGGCCGCGGAACAGCAGCCGATGTCCGCATCCGGCCATGCTTCGCTGGCCGCCTCGTACATTTCCCGGGCCGAGTTCACGTTGGTGACCCGGATGCCTGCGGGAAAGGTCAGGCCGCAGGGCCCGGCCACGGCATGCACGTCCGCGCCGCGCAGATACGCGGCAACGGCCAGACATGCGCCCATGGTGCCCGAGGACGGATTGGACCAGAAACGGACCGCGTCCCAGGATTCGCGCGTGGGGCCGAGGGTGACCACGACCTTGCGTCCGGCCATGTCCTGCGGCGAGATCGCCTTGAGCACGGCCAGAAGGATTTCGTCCACCTGCGCAAACCGTCCGCTGCCCGTGTCGCCGCAGGCAACGTGCCCGGAGTCGGGACCAACGCGGGTGTAGCCCATTTCCCCGAGCATTTCCCAGTTGCGGCGGGTGGCCGGAGCCTCCCACATCTTCGGATTCATGGCCGGGGCAATGATCTTGGGGCCGGGAAAGGCCAGGGCCTGACACGCGAGCATGTCGTCGCCAAGGCCGAAGGCGAGCCGGGCCATGGTGGTGGCGGAAGCCGGGGCAATGACCATGGCGTCCGCAAGCTGTCCGGGTTCCAGATGGCCAAACGGCGATTCCGCGCGCGCATCGAACATGGGCCCGTATACCGGGGACGCGCCCAGCGCCTCGAATGCGAGACCTCGAACAAATTCCTCGGCCCCGGGGGTCAGGGTTGCGGAGACCTGCAGGTCGGCCCGGATCAGGGCGCGGAGCAGGTCGAGCGCCTTGTAGGCGGCAATGGAACCGGTCACGCCGAGATGGACACGCTTGCCCATGAACCCGGCGAATTGATAATGACGTTGCATGATTTCTACTTCAGGGAATGAGCGTCCTTGGTCTCCACGGCAATGATGGTGGTTTCCACGTTGCCGAATCCGTCCTGGATCTGGACAACCGCGCTCTTGTTGAATTTTTCAAAGGACAGCACGGCCAGTTTGCCCGCGCTCACGTTGCTCTTGAGCTGCCAGTTGTCCTTGGCCATGTTGTTCAGGAAGAACTGGGACAGTTCCGCGGCATGCACGCGGCCCTTGAACTTCATGATCGCAGCCCGGAACTTGGGATTGTCCAGCTTGTAGGAATCCTCGTCCACCTTGCCCAGCTCCTTGGGGATGAGGATGTCGTCGAAGTCGTAGTAGTAGTTGGGTTCCTCGTAGGCCTGCTGCATGGAGCCGTCCGGCGGCGGCGCGGTTTCCGTGCCCGCGGACGAGGTGCCCGTGGTGGTGCAGGCGGCCATGATCACGACCATGGCGAGGGGAAACAGGGATTTGAACAGTGAACGCATCACGTCCTCCTTGGGAAAGGTCTGGGTTGTCATCGCTGTCTGGTATGTACACGGAGCCGCACGGATTGAAAAGCCCGAGGCAGGGGGAAGAGAAAATCGGGGGGAGCGGAAGCCCAAATCGTGAAACGGACCGACTCCATCGGGAGGTTTTCGGCAATCCGGCCTATTCCGAACCGTTCCTGAGCCGATCGATCTTTTCCTGAAGAAACTTTTCCATTTCCCGGCGATCCTTGCGCAACCGCACCAGCTCGGATTCCAGAATCTGGAGCTTGGCCTTGATGTCCGAGGTGTCGAAGGAGAGCTTGAGCGCCATTTCCTCGATCTCGGCGTCCTTCTGTTCCAGCGCGCGGGTCTGCTCCACGATCTCCGGGGGCAGCTCATCGCCCTCGCCCGGGAGCTGCTTCATCTTCTTCTGGCTGCGCGCCAGAAGCACGAATGCGGACTTGAGCTTGAGGATGTCGTCCTGCTGGCGTTCGATCATGGTCTTCTGGTTGGCGATCACCTCCATGCAGGACGTGACCTTGGAGACCATTTCCGTGAATGCCGCGGCAATGTCCGAGGCAAGGGAATCGTGCGACTGGGTCGGGACAGGGGAGCGGGGTTCGGCGTGCTCCACATCGATGGTGCGCGGGAATTCGCTTTTCAGCGCATCCTCGATCTCCACCGTGACCTTGCCTTCGCCGTACAACCGGGATACGCGCTCGAACACCGTCACCGAGTCCTCGGGGTACTTGGTGACGCGGCCCATCTTGCGTCCGCCCAGAAAATCCTTGAACAGGGAGGCGTACCGCCGGGCCGTTGGCGCGGGAATGCGTGTTATTTTGGCTATCTCAGCCACGGAAAGCCAATTCATGTAGTATGCAATATCATGAATCCCGCCAATAGCAACCCCCGGGCCGGAAATGGGTCTGTTGAATACAGCTTCCCGGAATTATTGGAAAACAAAAGAATTCACATAAAATCCATGGTATGGTTATAGTCTGTGGGCCCTGGAGGAAACCCTACTTTCATGCAAAAAAATCCCGATTTTCAACTCAAGAGTTACGATTACGAGCTGCCCGAGGAGCGCATTGCCCAGCAGCCCGCGGACAAACGCGACCAGTCCAGACTGCTGGTTCTGGACCGGGACACCGGAAAGCGAACCATTGCCTCGTTCCACGATCTCAAGCAGTTCCTGCCCGAGGGCGCACTGCTCGTGGCCAACAATTCCCGCGTGATTCCCGCACGCATCTTCGGTTCCAAGCCCACGGGCGGCAAGGTGGAATTCCTGCTGCTCACGCCCCTGCCCCTGATCGAGACCAGGGAGGAGGACGGCTGGAAGACCGCGCGTGTCGAAGGACTCCTGCGCGCGTCCAAGACCCCGAAGCCCGGGACGCGCATCACCTTTTCCAACCAGTTCAGCCTGACGGCCGAGGAACAGGGGCATTTCGGCCGCTGGGCCGTGGACCTGAAATGGCGCGGCGATCTGGAGGAGCTGTTCACCAGCATGGGGCACCTGCCCCTGCCGCCCTACATCAAGCGGCCGGACACGCCCGAGGACGCGGAACGCTACCAGACCGTGTATTCCAACACGGACAAGATCGGGTCCGTGGCCGCGCCCACTGCCGGGCTGCACTTCACGCCCGAACTGCGCACGGAACTGGCCGATGCCGGATTCGAATGGGCCGAGGTCACGCTCTACGTGGGTTACGGCACGTTCAGCCCGGTGCGCTGCGAGGACATCCGCCGTCATCAGATGCATCATGAGTACATCGAGGTGAGCGCGGAAACCGCAGCGGCCATCCGCAGGGCAAAGGCCGAGGGCAGGCCCGTGGTGGCCGTGGGCACGACCAGCGCGCGCACCCTGGAAGGCATGTACCGCGAGCTGGCCGAAGTCGGAGAATTTTCAGGAGAAACAGACATTTTCATCATGCCGGGATACCGGTTCCGCGTGGTGGACTGCCTGCTGACCAACTTCCATTTGCCAGAGTCGTCCCTCATCATTATGGTATCTGCTCTAGCTGGGAGGAAGACCATCCTCGACGCATACGGTTTCGCTCTGGAAAACGGGTTCCGCTTCTTTTCCTACGGCGATGCCATGTTGATACGGCAGGGCGCGGGAGAGCGCCCCGCAAAACAGGAGTGAGCAATGTCCCGAATCGAAGTCCAGGAGGACAGATGCAAGGGGTGCCTGCTGTGCACCACGGTCTGTCCCGTGAACATCATTGTCCAGTCCGACAGGTTCAACGCCAGCGGCTACAAGGTCGCGGAAGTGCCTGAACAGGACAAGGACAAGTGTACCGGATGCGCGTCCTGTGCATTGATCTGCCCGGATGTGGCCATCAAGGTCTACAGAACCCCGAAGAAAGGGGGGAAGTAAATGACGAAACAGCCTGAGAGAATCTTCATCAAGGGGAACGAGGCAATCGCACGCGGCGCGCTGGCAGCGCAGTGCAAATGCTTTTTCGGCTATCCCATCACCCCGCAGAACGACATTCCCGAATTTCTATCCAAGGCCATGATCGACGCGGGCGGCGACTTTGTGCAGGCCGAGTCCGAAGTGGCTGCGGCCAACATGGTGCTGGGCGCGGGCGCGGCAGGCATTCGTGCCATGACCTCGTCTTCCAGCCCGGGCATTTCCCTGAAGCAGGAAGCCATCTCCTACATGGCCGGCTCCGAGATTCCGGCGGTCGTGGTCAACATGACCCGCGGCGGCCCGGGACTGGGCGACATCGGCCCGGCACAGGGCGACTACTACCAGTCCACGCGCGGCGGCGGACACGGCGACTACCGTCTGTTCGTGCTGGCTCCGGGCACGGTGCAGGAAGGCTACGACATGACCATTCAGGCATTCGACATCGCCTTCAGATACCGCACTCCGGTCATGATCCTTGGCGACGCCATTCTCGGACAGATGAAGGAACCCATCGTGCCCTGGACCCCGGAAAACGTGGACCCGGAACCGGGCGCGGCATGGTGCATGAACGGCAAGACCCCGGATCGGGAAAAGCGGCTGATCAAGTCCCTGTTCCTTGAGGAAGGCGCGCTGGCCGGTCAGAACAAAAAGCTCATGGCCAAGTACAAGGCATGGCAGGATCTGGTGGAATACGAGGCCTTCGAGACCGAGGACGCGGACCTGATCGTGTGCGCGTTCGGTTCCATCGGCCGCATTGCCAAGTCCACGGTGCGCTCCCTGCGCGCGGCCGGACACAAGGTCGGCCTGTTCCGGCCCAAGACCCTGTTCCCGTTCCCGAGCGCTCCGCTTCTGGAGATGGCCAAGCAGGGCAAGCGGTTCCTGACCATTGAACACAACCTCGGCCAGATGGTGGACGATGTTCGTCTGGCCATTCGCACGGTTGCCGACTCGGACTTCTTCCCGGTCCTTCCCGGCAACCTGCCCACCCCCGACGAATTCGAGGAGCCGATCCTCAACTGCCTGGAGGGGAAGTAGATGTCCGAAATGCAAGAAAAACTCGTTTTCGACAGACCCGAAGTCGTCATTGACCGGCCCACGCACTACTGTCCGGGCTGCCACCACGGCGTGGCGCACCGGCTGGTGGGCGAGCTGCTGGAGGAGATGGAGCTGGTGGACAGGACCCTGCTCGTCACGTCCATCGGCTGCTCGGTGTTCCTGTACAACTATCTGAATGTGGACGCGGTGGAAGCGCCCCACGGACGCGCCCCGGCGGTTGCCACCGGCGTGAAGCGCGCCCGGCCCGACAATTTCGTGTTCGCCTATCAGGGCGACGGCGACCTCGCTTCCATCGGCATGGCCGAGATCATGCACGCTGCCAACCGCGGCGAACGCATTGCCGTGGTGTTCGTGAACAACACGGTGTACGGCATGACCGGCGGCCAGATGGCCCCGACCACCCTGATCGGCCAGAAGACCACCACCTGCCCCGCGGGCCGCTGCCGCGAGCACGAGGGCATGCCCATCAAGATGACGGAAATCCTGTCCACGCTGGGCGGCGTGGCCTTTGCCGCGCGCGGTTCCCTGAATTCGGTCAAGAACATCCGCAAGGCCAAGAAATACCTGCGCAAGGCATTCGAATGCCAGACAAAGGGACTGGGCTTCGGCTTTGTCGAGCTGCTCTCGGCCTGCCCCACCAACTGGAAGATGACTCCGGTGGCCGCAAACGAGCGCATCGAAAAGGAAATGATCCCGTACTTCCCGCTCGGCGTGTACAAGGACGCGACCGAGGAAGGAGGCGCCTGCTAATGTCCAGATACATCGACACGATCATAGCGGGCTTCGGCGGTCAGGGCGTGATGCTCATCGGCAACCTGCTGGCCTACGCCGGCATGAAGGACGGCCTGAACGTGACCTACATTCCGGTGTACGGTCCGGAAATGCGCGGCGGCACGGCCAATTGCACCGTGGTGCTGTCCGAGGACGACATCGGATCGCCCATCATTCACTGGCCCTCCAGCCTGATCATCATGAATCGGCCCTCGCTGGACAAGTTCCAGCCCCGGCTCAAGGACGGCTGCGTGAACATCATCAACTCGTCCCTCGTGGACATGAGCCTGGCCGACACCGAGCGTGTCAACTGCATTGCCGTGCCCTGCAACGAGATTGCGGACAGGATCGGCAACACCCGCATGGCCAACATGGTTGCCATCGGCGCATACATCCAGGCCACGGGCATCATCCCGCTCGAGGCGGCCATCGACTCCCTCGAAAACGTGATCTCCGCCCACTACCACCACCTGATCCCCAAGAACGCGGAAGCCATCCGCGCCGGGGCCGAGGTCGTGGCGGGCTAGCCCGAACCATATCCGAATGAAAAAAACGGCCGGGGCATGCGCTCCGGCCGTTTTCCTTTTCCTCTGTCTCGGGAAACTATTTCCTTCCGCTGTCGCCCTTGCCGAACTTCTTCTCGGCAAGCTTCATCTTCTCCACGATGCGCGGATAATAATCGTCCTTGTCCTGCAAGGAGATCGGCCGCTTGCGTCGTTCGTTCATGCGCATGATCATCACGTCCAGCTTGTGCATCTGGCGGTAGCGTTCGCTCTCGTCCTCCAGATGCTCCAGCATGTCGATGGCGCGGTTGATCTCGCGTTCCTCCAGAACCTCGGCAGGCAGATGCCCCGAGCTTTTGAGGATGCGATAGGCCATGCGCAATTCCGGCGGCAGATGTTCGGCCTCGTCCGGCGGCAGGGGCTTTCCCGCGCCTTCAAGGTTGTCGAACTGGCCTTCCCGCATGGCCTTCCGGATTCGTTCTTCCGAAACGATCTGGGCAAACAGCAGACTCATGCGCCCCATATTCCCCTTCCCGGGCGCGATTGTCAAAACCTGCCTGTTTCAAGGCCATGCGCTGCAAGGCGCAGAAAAAGGGCCCGCCCCGGGCTTTCCGCACCTTCGAGGTGTTCGGATTTTCTGCGGACCGGGCCCATGCGACTCCGGTGATGACAATCAGCCCCATTCCGACCTATGATGCGGCATGCCAGCAAACACCGCATTGGAACTGCTTACCGCCTATCGGGAAAAGGCCCGCCGGAACCCTTCGGCGGACAGACGGACCCTGTTCAAGTATCTGCTCTGGGACCGATTCAGAAACCGCATGATCCTTGACGAGGACATCGAGGAAATGGCGGCCGCGTCCCGCAATCTCTGCGAACTGACCTTCCGGGTCATTGCCCGGGAAAAGCCGCACATGGCCGAAGGCCGTCTGGCGCAGGCCGTGCGCGACCAGCTTCGGCAGTTCTTCACCCTGAACGCACCGGACGAAGTATAGCATGAAATTCACCCTGCATGACCTGAACAGGGCCGTGGAACAGGACATCCTGTCCCCGGACCAGCGTGACGCATTCCTTCGGATGGTGGACGACAACCGCGACCCGGAAGCCGAGTTCACGCCGTCCCATGTACTCTACTATTTCGGCGCGCTCGTGGTCATGGCCGCTCTGGGCTGGTTCGTGACCGATGCCTGGGACAAGCTCGGCGGAAGCGGACTGCTGGCCGTGGCCCTCGGGTACGCTGCGCTCTTCCTGCTGATCGGCAAACGGCTCTGGAAAAAGGGGCTTGAGGTGCCGGGTGGGCTGCTGATCACGGCAGCCGTGGCCATGACGCCTTTGGCCGTGTATGCGGCGCAACGCCTTCTGGGCTGGTGGCCGGACAGCGATCCCGGTGCGTATCGCGACTTCTTCCACTGGGCCAAATCCGGCTGGGTGGGCATGGAAATCGCCACCATGGCAGCCGGACTGCTCGCCCTGCGCTTCTTCCGCTTCCCGTTCCTGACCCTGCCCGTGGCCGTGGCCGCATGGTTCCTGTCCATGGACGCGGTGGGATTCGTGTACGGCGCGGGGTACGACTGGGATGACCGGGCCGTGGTTTCCCTGTGGTTCGGACTGGTCATGATCGCGGCAAGCTTTGGCGTGGATCGCCGCTCTCGGCTGGACTACGCGTTCTGGGGCTATCTGTTCGGCGCGCTCGCGTTCTGGGGCGGATTGTCCGTGCTGGACAGCAATTCCGAGTGGTCGAAATTCGGCTATTTCGTGGTCAATCTCGTGATGATGGGATCGGCCCTGCTGCTGCGGCGCAGGATATTCCTGATTCTGGGCGGCATCGGTGCGTTCGGGTATCTCGCGCATCTGGCCTATTCCGTGTTCGAGGATTCCCTGCTGTTTCCGTTCACGCTCAGCGCAGTGGGACTGGGCGTGATCTGGCTGGGCATCCTGTGCCGACGCCATGCCGCATCCCTGACCGCGCGCGTGGAATCCCTGATTCCGGGGCCGCTGCTCCGGCAACTGCCCGCATGGCGCGACAGTTCCCGGAACTTGCATGATTGACGGATCGCATGTACTGAGGGTCCTCATCTTCGGACAACATATTTTCCATCGTATATATTCAGGAGCAGACAATGGCTTTGAGCATAGGCATCGTGGGCTTGCCGAACGTGGGCAAATCCACGCTCTTCAACGCTTTGACCAAGGCGCAGAACGCGGAAAGCGCGAACTACGCCTTTTGCACCATCGAACCGAACAAGGCCGTGGTTCCGGTCCCGGACGCACGCCTTGCCAGGCTGGCCGAACTGGTCGATCCCCAGAAACTGGTCAACGCCACCGTGGACTTCGTGGACATCGCGGGTCTGGTGGCCGGCGCAAGCAAGGGCGAGGGCCTTGGCAACAAGTTTCTCGGCAACATCCGCGAGACGCAGGCCATCCTGCACGTGGTGCGCTGCTTTGACGATGACGACATCGTGCACGTGGCCAACTCCATCGATCCCCTGCGCGACATCGAGATCATCGAAACCGAACTGATCCTTTCCGATGTCCAGACGCTGGAAAACCGGCTGGCGCGCATGGAAAAGATGCTCAAGGGCGACAAGTCGCTGGCTCCCATGGTGACCGCGGCCAAGGACATCCTCGAACATCTGGACAAGGGCGAGCCTGCCGTGACCTTCCCGGGCATGGACAACAAGGGCGTTGCCGAGCTCCTGAGCGAAGTGCGTCTGCTCACGTCCAAGAAGGTCATCTACTGCGCCAACGTGGACGAGAACGGCCTTGCCGAGGACAACGACTACGTTGCTGCCGTGCAGAAGCTGGCCCAGGAGCGGGGCGCGGAATTCGTCAAGATTTCCGCTCGCATGGAAGAGGAACTGGTCGGCCTTGAAGACGAGGAATATCAGGAATTTCTGGAATCCTACGGCGTGACCGAAGCCGGTCTGGACCAGATCGTGCGCACCAGCTACGGCACCCTCGGCCTGATCAGCTATTTCACGGCCGGTCCCAAGGAAGTCAAGGCGTGGACCATCCACGACGGCGACAAGGCCCCGCAGGCCGCCGGAGTCATTCACACGGACTTCGAACGCGGCTTCATCCGCGCCGAGGTCATCAGCTATGACGACTACGTCCGCCTTGGCTCCGAGTCCAAATGCCGCAGCGAAGGCGTGCTGCGCGTGGAAGGCAAGGAATACGTGGTGCGCGACGGCGACGTCATGCACTTCCTGTTCAACGTCTAGCCCCTCGACTCGAATCCGCAATCAAGGGCGGCGCGTTCCAAAAGGAACGCGCCGCCCTTTTTCCAACCGCTTTCACGCATGGAGACGGACAATCGTCCGCCCTTCCTCTGCTGCCCACGATTTCCTCTCGCAATCAGCCCGACATCCAAAGCTTCCAACCAACCGTTCATTCACAATACCGATTAGTTACCGTAAAGTTTGCGAATAATAATCATGTGGCTGAACTTTCTTTGCCACCCCCTGTACAGAACCGGATTGGTGGCGTATGCCGACTTTTGAACACCCTAAAATCATGAACCTTTTCATAAACAAATGTTTAATATAGAAGACCACATCAAACAGGAGGCGGGCCATGTTTCGAAGTTGGAATCTCACTCAGCGAATATTATTCCCCATTATTGGCGTCGTAGCCCTTGTTCTGGCAGGACTCACCTGGTTCAGTGCATGGAAAATCAGCGAGATATCGAGAAATGATGCACGCTCGCTGGCTCAGGAAATGGGCGCACGATATGCGAATGAAGTGCAAGCAGACATTGAGACCGGTCTGGACGTGACACGCACGCTGGCCGCGACATTCGAGGCCATGGCAGCGGAACAGGGGGGATGGAGCCGGGAGGCCGCCAATCGCATTCTGCGCCGCACGCTGGCCTCGAACCGCAAGTTCTTCTCCATTCAGGCCACATTCGATGGCTCGGTCATGACCCGGGGCGAACGCAGCGGCGGCGAATACGCTCTGGAGTTCGTGCGTGGCGACGCCCGGAGCGCGGCCCGCAACCTGAGCGGATATCGTGATCAGGAATGGTACCGGGTGCCCATGCAAACCCAGGGCCCGGTGCTCACCGAACCCTACCGGGATCGGACGCTGGGCACGACGCAGGCCACTGTGGCCGCTCCCGTGACAGTGCAGGGACGAGTGGTCGGCGTGGTGGGCATCAACTTCGACCTCGGCAGTCTGGAAAACATGGTTGCCGACATCCGCCCCTATGAAACGGGCTATGCGTTTCTGGCCTCGGCCCGCGGGGAAATCGTGTCCCATCCGCGCAAGGAGCGCATCGGCAAAAGCGTGGCCGAATTTTTCGATCGCGAAATCGGTGCCGCCATTCTCGACAACGTGAGCAAGGGCAAAGGCAGCGAACAGTTCGAAAGAAAAAGCGGCATCTATTACCGCTTTCAACCCGTACACGTGGACGGGCTGTCCTCGGTCTGGTCCATTGCCGTGGCCATGCCCCGGGCAAAGATCGTTGCCGCTGCGGACAGGACCATGTTCATGAGCATTGGTCTGGGTCTGTGCGGATTGATCCTGCTCGTCGTGGTGGTGGTCTTCACGGTGCGCAGTCTGTGCGTGCCCCTGAAGCGCACCATGCAATTCGCCCAGCATGTTGCCCGAGGGGAATTCGACACGACTCTGGACGTGCATCGCGGGGACGAACTGGGCATTCTGGCCGATGCACTGCGCAACATGGTGGACAGTTTGGAAACCATGGTCGAAACCGCGCGGGAAAAGACCGAAGAGGCCGAGCAGCAGACCGAGGCGGCCCAAAAGGCGACGGAACGCGCGGAACAGGCGCGCAAGGAAGCGGAAAACGCCAGACGCGAAGGCCGACTGCATGCAGCCCAGCAGCTCGAAGTCATCGTGGAACAGGTGTCCTCCGCATCCACCGAGCTTTCCGTGCAGGTCGAGCAGGCCAGCCACGGAGCCGAAGATCAGACCCGGATGACCAGTGAAGCCGCGACCGCCATGTCCCAGATGGGTACCGCAATCCTGGAAGTGGCCCAAAACGCGGGCTCCGCAGCCAACAGCGCGGAAAATTCGCGCGAACAGGCCTGGCAGGGGCAGAAGATCGTGTCCGAACTCGCCCAGTCCATCGGCGCAGTGCGCACGCATGCCCGGACCATGACGGAAGACCTGAACATGCTGGGCGACAAGGCCAGCAACATCGGGCGCATCATGGGCGTGATCAGCGACATTGCGGACCAGACCAACCTGCTCGCCCTGAACGCGGCCATCGAGGCTGCCCGGGCCGGAGACGCCGGTCGGGGATTCGCCGTGGTGGCGGACGAAGTGCGCAAGCTCGCGGAAAAGACCATGGTCGCCACCAATGAGGTTGGCGAGGCAGTCAGGGACATTCAGGACGGGACCCAGCTCAGCATCCATGCCATGGAATCCACGGCCGAGGCTGTGGTCGGCAGTACCACGATGGCGGACAAGGCCGGAGCCGCTCTGGCCTCCATTGTCGATCTGGCCGAGGAAAACGAATCCGAGGTGCGGGCCATTGCCACGGCCTCGGAAGAGCAGTCCGCCGCAGGCGAGCAGATCAATGTCTCGGTTCAGGAGGTCTCCGAAGTCTCCCGGGAGACCGCACAGGCCATGAACGAATCCGCCACGGCCCTCGCCGATCTGGCCCGCCGGGCACACGATCTGGAACGCATCATCGCGGAACTCAAGCAGTAGGAGGAAGAATGCCTTCGGCGACCCGAGAAACTTTGATTCGGCCCGTCCTGGGCCTCACCCTTCGGGCGCTGCAAAGCCAGCGTCCAAATCCGCTGTCCTGCGGATTTGTCGAGAAAGGTTCTCTGGACTCTCCAAAGCTTTCTGGTTCTACGCCGCCTGTGAGGGATGAGGGAACCTGACCGGCTCGTTTGGCGGCGTAGGGAGCTGCGGAAAAGCGGACGATTACGCCATCGAAAAATCGGAACTCGGGGGAAACAGGCAAAAGAGGAAAAACAAGCCTCTCTTTTGAAGCCACCCCGTCTTGAGAATCGGGAAAGGCCCGGTGAATGTCTCGACAGAGCATTCATCGGGCCTTTTACGATTCTCAAGACACAATGGGGATCCAAGGGGCCTTGCTCCTTGGCGGGTCCGGGCAGAGCCCGGCCCCCCGGGAGGGTCGCCAAAGGCATTCCTCCTCATATGGTTTTTGCGAAAAAATCACACCGGTTCGATATGCATACCCTTGTCATGAATCCGTGTTGCGCATAGGATTGCGGCAAAATGGATACTCGACCGACAAACGGGGCACACCCGGGCGGTTCGATTCTGGGCAGACCTGTGGGCGAGGTTTCTCGGCTCATTTCCCTGTCCTGGTCCAAATCGCTCGAGATCAGCTTCAGGAATCTGCGGGTCCGGTTTTTCCGGTCCATGATCACGGTTTCCAGTCTGGTGCTGGCCGTGTCGTTTCTGGCGTTCGTGCTGGTGAATCTGGATATTGCCTCGGGCCTGCTGGCCGGAGGCGGATCGGATGCGGCACGCGCACTGTCGCTGGCCGGATTCGACGTGAACCCGGACGCGGGCAGCGTGGCCATGTCCGCCAAGGAACGGTGGATCGTGATCCTGTCCCTGCTGGTCTGTACCGTGGGCATCGTGAACGCGCAGCTCATGTCCGTGACCGAACGGTTTCCGGAAATCGGGGTCATGAAATGCCTGGGCGCGCTGGATTCCATGATCCTGCGGCTGTTTCTGCTGGAAGCGGCCATGCAGGGACTGGCCGGAGCCGGAGCCGGAGCACTGCTGGGCACCGTGGTATCGCTGCTGGCCGGACTGGCGCGTTTCGGAACCGGGGCGGTGGTGCATCTGCCGCTCTGGGACGCGTTCGGGTCCATGGGGCTGGCCGTGCTTTCCGGGTGCGGCCTGAGCCTGGTCGGGGTGCTGTATCCGTCCGTGCTTGCGGCCCGCATGACGCCCATCAAGGCGCTCCGGGCCGAACACTGATCCGAAATCCGTACAGCAAGGGACTGGCATGAATCAGGAAAGGCGCACCATCGTCAGGGTCGTGGGGGTCCGCAAGAGCTTCCGCATGGGCAAGCTGGACGTGGAGGCGCTCAAGGGCGTGGATCTGGAGATATTCGCCGGGGAATACGTGTCCATCATGGGCCCGTCCGGCTCGGGGAAATCCACGCTGTTCAACATGATCGGCGGTCTGGACAAGCCCACCGAGGGCAAGGTGTTCATCGACGAGGTGGACATCTCCCAGCTCGACGCCTACGAGCTGGCGTGGCTGCGCAACCGCCAGATCGGCTACATATTTCAGACATTCAATCTCATCCCGGTCATGACCGCGCTGGAAAACGTGACCCTGCCCATGACCTTTGCGGGCATGAACGCGGACGATGCCGTGGAAAAGGGCATCGAACTGCTCGGGCTGGTCGGACTGGGGTCCCGGTTTCAGCACAAGCCGCTGGAGCTGTCCGGCGGCCAGCAGCAGCGGGTTGCCATTGCCCGGTCACTGGCCAATGATCCGGCCATCGTGCTGGCGGACGAGCCCACGGGCAATCTGGACCTGTCCACGGGCGAGGAGATCATCGAACTGCTCAGGATGCTGTCCGCGGAACGCGGGGTGACCATCATTTCCGCGACCCACGACTACAAGATGCTGAACGTGTCCGACCGCGTGGTCTGGGTGCGCGACGGGCAGGTGGATCGCGTGGAGCGTCGCGAGGAACTGGACATCACCGTGGGCGGCATCGGCGGTGGAAAATCCACGCCGGACGGACAGAGGAGCTGAGCCATGCGTGTCTGCCGCGCCATTGGCCCGTGCCTGCTCTGTCTGGGGCTGCTCCTCATGCTGGCGGGACAGGGACGCGCGGCAGACAGCCGTTTCCTGCATTCGCTCGTCGAGCTGGGCGACCGTTCGCTGGGCACTCCCGGGCTTGCCCGGGCCGCTGATCTGGTGGAAGCGGAATTTCGCCGCGTCGCGCCCGAGAACAGCCGGTTCGGACGGCAGGCCTTTCATGTGCCCGCGCTGGAGGAAGGCGGCGCGTGGTTGATTCCGGCGGAGTCAGGCAAGGTCATTACCCTGAAGCAGCTCCGGGTCAATGCGCTGAGTCCGGGCGCGATCGAACCGCCCGGACTGGACGGCCCCCTGATCTACGCGGGACAGGGACGGACCTCCGATTTCAACGGCATGGAGGTGCTGGGCGCAATCGTGCTGCTGGACATGGATTCCGGCAAGAATTGGAACAATGCGGCCCTGCTTGGCGCACGCTCCCTGATCTTCGTGGCCGGAGCCGAGGAATCCGGTCCGGTTCCCCGTGCCGTGTTCAATCCCAAGTTCGAACTTACTCCCGTGGATCTTCCCATGTTCTGGATGTCCCGGGCCGAGGCGCGCGAGGCATTCGGCACGGGTTTTTCCCTGCTCGGCCCCCATGAACTGGGCCGCGCCCGGATTTCTTCCCGGGCCGAGTGGAGCAATGTGGAGGCTCACAATGTCTGGTGCCTGATTCCGGGCACGGATCGGGAGCGGGAACTGCTTGTTCTGGAGGCCTTCTACGACACCGGCTCATGGGTGGCCGGAGATGCGCCCGGCGCGGACGAAGGGACATCCATTGCCGAACTCGTGGAGCTGGCTGCCATGCTGGGCAGACAGCGGCCGGAACGATCCGTGCTGCTGCTGGCCACGGCTGGTCGGGGATCGGCGCAGGTCGGCATGCGGGAATTCACGTGGGGGCTGGTAACCAAAGGCGCGGACCTGCGTGAACGCCGGGACGAGCTGGAAACCCGGGTGAACAATGCGACCCGGGTACTGGAACTGCTGAACTCCGGGAACCCGTTTTCCGATGCGGCCATGCAGGACCGGGACACCGAAGCCCTGCTCAAGACCGCATTTCGCACCGTGGTGCGCAATGCCGAGGACGACCTGACCAATGACCTGATGCGGTTGCGGCTCATGGCCAATCACATGGGCATGGTGCCGGGCGTGAACGGTCCCGGCATGATGCACAACGGAATGCCGATCCCGGGCATGGGCATGACCCGGACGGACATGCCCGGCATGGGCCGGGACGGAAGGATCAGACGGCTGGCTGCACGGCGACGGGCGCTCAAGAGCATGAATTGGGTGCAGTCCACAGGTCCGGGCATTGCTCTGGACAAGCGGGAACGCGCCCTGCTCCGGGATTTCTTCAGGGACGTGGCCCGGGATCAGACGGAGATTCTGGCCGATGCAACGGGGCAGCTTGCGGACATGGCCTCAGCCCTGGAACTGCGCGAGGCGCTGGACGGACGGTCCATCGTGGCACACGTGTCCCTGTATCTGTCCAGCCACGGCAGAGGCGTGGGCGGATTCGACAAGGGGTGGCTGTACGACCTGATGCCGGACGTGAACCGAACCGCGTTTCTTCGGCCCATGGACGCCGTGGTCAAGGACGTGGTGGCCGGCCTCGGGGACGAGGGGCGCGATCTGTTCCACGATACGCTGCGGCCGGGGCGCAGGGCGTGGCAGGGATTTCTGCCGGACAACCCGGAACTGGGCGCGGAACCCATGGCCCTTGCCGGTTTCCCGGCCATAACGCTGGCAACGGTCTTCGACGTTCGCCCGGCATGGGGCACGCCGCAGGATGTGCCCGAACGCGTGAATTTCGCCTACCTGAAACAGCAGTCCCGCCTCGTGTCCTCACTGGTTCGCGGGCTGGCGAACCGGCCCGTGGAGGATGCGGGCGAACGCGGGAAGAACCATTTTTCCACACTCACGGGCCGCGCCAACCTGCTGCGAAAAGGCGAAGTGTTCCCGGACAGGCCGGGCACGGACATGGTGGTGCTCGCTTTCCAGTGGACCACGCGGCTGTACGGCATGGTGGACACGGGCGGACATTTCCGCATTCCCGGACTGGCCGACCGCAAGGTGAGCTACCACAAGGCCGTGATCGAGGGCTTCCGGTTCGATCCGCTCACCGGGCTGGCCGCGTGGGCCATCGACAAGCCAAAGACCGGCAAGGACGCGTATCGGGTCAAGATCAAACGACGTGTGCAGGCCACGGACCTGATCCTGTTCGGCTGCGCCCAGACCACGGCCTTCAGCATGATCGAGCCACGCACCTTCCGCTATCTGTACCGCCCCATGCTCATCGATGCGCGCACCGAAGCCCCGCCCGTGAGCTACTGGTACAGCCGCATGGACACCCGGTCCTCCACCCTCGGCACGCTGTTCCTCGAACCGGACACGCCCGTGAAACTCACCCTGTCCGACACCGTGCTGGACAGGAAGGTGCTGTTGCTCAACGCCCGGCCCGACGATCCGCAGGGAAAGGGATATGTGGCCCGGAACTGGCCCGTGATTCCGCTTACGGAATACCGGGCGGCGCGCGACATGTGGAGCCTGCTGGAGCCGCGCATTTCCAGCCTGGAGGAACGGGGCATCATCAATGACCGCATCCGCGAACTGCGACGGCTGGGCCGGGATGATCTGGAACGGGCCGAGGCGTTTCGTTCGGCACGAATCTGGGACGAATTCCTGGAGGCGTCGCGAGCATCCCTTGCCAAGGCCAGCCGGGTCTACGGAGACGTGGACAAGACCCAGCGCGACGTGCTCATCGGCGTGCTGTTCTACGTGGCCCTGTTCGTGCCGTTCGCCTACTGCATGGAGCGGCTGTTCTTCTCCTTCGTGGACATAAAGAAGCGCATTGCCGCATTTCTGGGATTCCTCGGCCTGATCATCGGGGTGGTGTACATGGTGCATCCCGCGTTTCAGCTCACCTACAGCCCCATGGTCGTGATTCTGGCCTTCTTCATTCTGGCCCTGTCCCTGCTCGTGGCCATGATCATCTTTCTGCGTTTCGAGCGGGAAATGGTGGAACTGCAGAAGCGGTCGCGTCACGTCAAGCTGTCCGGGATCAGCCCGGCTGCCGCATTTGCTGCGGCGTTCCGGCTTGGCGTGGGCAATCTCAAGCGCAGGCCCGTGCGTACGTTTCTGACCTTTCTGACCCTGACCATCCTGACCTTCACCATCATGAATTTCACCACCGTGAAGTCAGTGCGTCAGAAGGGATGGGCCAACTTCAGCCCGCACGCCACGTACACCGGGCTGTTCATGAAGTATTTCAATTGGACAGACCTGCCCGAGGAAGCGTTGGAAGTGGTGGAAAACGCGTTTCGCGGCTCCGGGGTCGTGGCTCCGCGCACATGGTATGACGCCAGCGGAATCACCGGGGACAAGTCCCGCGCCCCGGACATTCCCGTGACGCGTGAAGGGAGGGAGGCTCTTGCGCGCGGACTGGTTGGCCTGTCCGCAGCAGAGCCCGAGGTCAGCGGCATGGATCGCATTCTGGTCAAAGGCCGCTGGTTCCGGCCCGGGGAGCGGCATGTGGTGCTGCTGCCCGAACGCATTGCCGAGGCCGTGAACGTCGACCCGGATGATCCGAGACGCAGCCGGGTGGACGTGTGGGGCGTGCCCCTGACCGTGGTGGGCGTGTTCAGCGATCAGGGATTGCGCGACAACCCGGATCTGGACGGCGAGCCCATCACGCCCATCGTGTTTCCGAACCTTGCGGCCTCGCGAATGAGCGAGGTCGAGGCCGAGGCGATCGAGGACGGCGAGGACGTGATGTCCAGCGAATCGCGGTACCAGCATATTCCGGGCTATGAAACCCTGATCATTCCGGCCCGGGACATGCTCAGGATTCCGGCCGGGCGGCTCAAGGGCATCGCGATCCGGGCCGGGGCCGAGGCTCGTGCCGTGAGCGGCGAACTGGGCGACAGGTTCGGCATGCTTCTGTTCCGGGGCGGCCCGTCCGGCACGTCCCTGTTCTATTCCGCGGACGCGGTCAGCTATTCCGGGGTCTCCAACATTTTGATTCCGCTGGCCATCTCCATTCTCATCGTGCTCAACACCATGATCGGGTCGGTGTACGAGCGCAAACCCGAAATCGCGGTCTACACATCCGTGGGGCTGGCTCCGCCGCACGTGGCGTTCCTGTTCATTGCCGAGGCCTTGGCCTTTGCCGTGATTTCCGTGGTCGCCGGATATCTGGTGGCGCAGGGCGCGGCGTTCTTTCTGGCCGGGACTCCGGTCTGGGCGGGCATGACCGCGAACTATTCATCCACCTCGGGCGTGGCCGCCATGGTGCTGGTCATGGGCGTGGTTCTGCTGTCCGCCGTGTATCCGGCGCGGGTTGCCGCGCGCATCGCCATCCCGGACGTGAACCGCTCCTGGGTCATGCCAAAGGCGCAGGGCAACACCCTGACCGTGGTGCTGCCCTTCCTGATCAAGCTCGGGGAACAGGCCAGCGCAGGCGGTTTTCTGGTCAACTACTATCAGGCGCACTACGACGTGTCCCACGGCGCATTCTGCACGGACGACATGCAATGCGGGTTCCTCGACATCAACGAGGACAATCTTGCGGACGTGACGCATCATCTGGAGGAACTGGCCCGGAACGACGTGTGCTTCTCCCTGAAGCTGCGCGTGTGGCTGGCTCCGTTCGACTTCGGGGTGCGGCAGCAGGTGCGGCTCATCTTCTGCCCGTCCGATCTGTATTCCGGATTCCGTCAGGTCAAGGTGGAGCTGACCCGCGAGGCCGGGGAGCACAAGGCGTGGGAAAACCTGAACCGGACCTTTCTCAACGATCTGCGCAAGCAACTGCTGGCATGGCGATCCCTTGACGACGAGGCCGTGAACTCGTTTGCCGATGATCTGGGCACCACGCTCGACCGGGAGCGCAAGGCCATGGAGGACGCGAAATGACCGGGCATATCCGTTTGCGCGCCGTGCTGGTCGGCCTGATTCTGGGCATCGGCCTGTGCGTGGCCGCGCCCTTCAACACCGCCATGCTCGGCAACACCCCGCTCGGGGGCGGGCATTTTCCGCTGGCCCCGTTCTTCATTGCGGCATGGCTGTTCGCACTCTGCTCGCTTCAAGCCCGCATCACGAACGGAAAGCCCGCGCTGTCCGGCGTGGAAATCGTGGTGATCTGGGTGCTCATGGTCCTGTTTTCGGCCATTGGCTGGGCCGGGCTGGCCGAAACCTTTTTCGTGAACATCACGGCCCCGGCCCGGTTCGCCAACGACGACTACCGCTGGACCGAAGTGCTCGGTCCGCTGTTGCCCAAGGCATGGCTCCCGTCCGACCCGAACGCGGTACAGACCCTGTACGACGGGCTGGACAATGGCCGCGCCATGTCCGTTTCCCAGATCGTTTCCCGCGTGCAATGGAGTGCATGGCTCGGGCCGCTCGGCGTCTGGTCCCTGTTCATTCTCGGTTCGTTCTTCGTCATGCTCTGCCTGATGCGGCTGTTCGGTCGCCAATGGGTGGTGAACGAGCGCGTGATGTTCCCGCTGGTGCGCGTTCCCCAGCTCATGGGCGAGGCGCTGGATTCCCGCACACTCGGCGCATGGTGGGCCAACCGCTACCTGCTGGCGGGCCTGCTCATGGCCGGGAGCCTGCACCTGCTCAACGGGCTGCACTGGTATTTCCCCAGCGTGCCCGAACTGCCCACGCTGGTGCTGGCGGGCAAGTACTTTCCGAAATTCGGTCTGTTCTCGGGCTTTCACAAGCTCAAGATATATCTTGTCCCTGCCTTCATCGGGTTCGCGTTCCTGACCACGCGCCAGATATCCTTTTCCATGTGGGTGTTCTACATTCTGGCCGGGCTGCTCTTCGGCCTGCTCTACGTGCTGGGCTGGCAGCTCCCCGAGGCTGCGCTCGGCGTGACCTTCGGCCCGGACCTGATCCGTCCGGAACGCGCCCAGACCATCGGGGCCTATCTGGTCTTCTTTCTCTTTCTGTGCTGGCTGGCCCGGCACCATCTTCGCCATGTCCTGTGCAGCGCGATCCGGCCGCTCTGCCCGGCACTGGAAGGCATGACCCCGGATGTGCCGCAGGAATGGCATCCGGCAATCTGGCCGCTGGTCGGCCTGCTGCTCGGACTGGCCTTTCTCGTGGGCTGGTGCCTGTATTTCGGCCTGCCCCTGCTCGCGGCGCTGGCCCTGCCCGGCGCGTTTCTCGTGGTCACGCTGGTGGCCTCGCGCGCCGTGTGTCAGGGCGGACTTCCCTATTTCACGCTGACCGCGGCCCCGGCCGATGCACTGGTGGGCTGCTTCGGCACAGGATTCTTCGGTGCGGCAGGCATTGCCGCCACGGCAGTCATGCAGAAAGTCCTGTTTCTGGACATGCGCGAGGCCGTGGCCCCGACATTGTTCCATGGCGCAAAGGGTGCGGAATCCGCGGACAACCGCAAGTATCTGCCCCTGATTCTGGGCGTCGCCCTTGTGCTGGCCGTGGCCTGCGCATTCGGCACCATGCTGTTCATCGGGTACAAGTACGGCCTGCGCGAACTGAATCTGGACTGGGCCACGCAAACCGTACTCGCCAACTACGAAAGTGCGCAGCAGCTCGTGGACGTGCCGTCCGGGCCGAACCGCTGGACCGTGATCTACACCCTTGCAGGAGCCGGGATCATGTTTTTCCTGATCCTCTGCTACTACCGACTCCCCTGGTGGCCCCTGCACCCGCTGGGATACGTGGTGGCCTATTCCTCGGGCATGCACATTCTCTGGTTCAGCTTCTTTCTCGGCTGGTTGTGCAATCATCTCTGCCTGCACTATGGCGGCACCAGTCTGTTCAACCGGGTCCGATTCCTGTTCATCGGCCTGATACTCGGCGATTTTCTGGCCGGCGGAGCCTATGCGCTCCTCGGTCTGTTCACCGGAACCGTATACAGCGTGTTCCCTTTGTGATCATTGAATGAATCGGGGGAAACCTTTTGAAAAAGGTTTTCCCCCGTACCCCTTCTTCCCAAAACGTTCTGGCTGCACGCCGCCACAAAGGGGAAAGGTCCACGAAAAAAAAACTGGCGGCGTGCGGAAGAGAAAAAAGTTAAATTTTTCAAGATTTTTTTCTCTTTCCCAAAACGCCGCATGAATTTTTTTGCGTTTGCATGGACTTTCAGCGGCGTTTTCGCCAAAAAGTTTCGGATTCTTGAACCCTTTTCAAAGGGTTCAAGCCGCCGGAGGCAGACAGGAACCGGAACCGTGTGCAACACGTTCCCCCTGTAATCATTGAATTAATCGGGGGAAACCTTTTGAAAAAAGGTTTTCCCCCGTACCCCCTTCCAAAACGTTCTGGCTGCACGCCGCCACAAAGGGAAAAGGGGCACGAAAAGAAAACTGGCGGCGTGCGGAAGAGAGAAAAAGGTTGAATTTTTCAAGAGTTTTTTCTCTTTCCCAAAACGCCGCATGAAATTTTTTGCGTTTGCACGGACTTTCAGCGGCGTTTTCGCCAAAAAGCTTTGAAGAGCCACGAGAAACTTTCTCGAAAGTTTCTCGTGCCGCCGGAGGCAACCTCACACGGAGGCATCGTGTACGACGACAAGGAACTGAGGGAATACCGGGATCTGCTCAAGCCGCCCGAGCAATTCGAGGAAGGCTTCGACTGGAAGACGGTCGTTGGCGCGATCTTCATCGGCTTCCTGATGATGCCGGGTTCCATGTACCTGCAACTGGTGATCGGTCAGGGCATCGGTCCGGCCGCGCGCTGGGTCACGATCATCCTGTTTGCGGAGATCGCGAAACGGTCGTACACGCACCTGAAACAGCAGGAAATATTCCTTCTCTACTACATGGCGGGCGCGGCTCTGGCCTCGCCGTTTCAGGGGCTGCTCTGGAACCAGTACCTTGTGCAGTCGGACGCGGCGCGCATGCTCGGCCTGACCGAATTCATTCCGCACTGGGTGGCCCCGTCGCTCGGGTCCGGCTCGTATCTGGAACGCACCTTCCTGCACCGGGACTGGCTGGTGCCGATACTGCTGCTGGTGGGCGCACAGCTCGTGCAGCGCATCGACCATTTCGGACTGGGCTACAGCCTGTACCGCATCACGTCGGACGTGGAAAAGCTGCCGTTTCCCATGGCTCCGGTGGGCGCGCTCGGCACCATGGCGCTGGCCGAGTCGACCGAGGACCGCAAGACCGGATGGAAATGGCGCGTGTTTTCCATCGGCGGGGTGATCGGACTGGCATTCGGATTCTTCTACGTACTGTTGCCCGCCCTGTCCGGGCTGCTGTTTCAGGAACCCATCCGCCTGATACCGATCCCGTGGATCGAACTGACCCGACACACCGAGGACATTCTTCCGGCAGTGGCAACCGGTCTGCAATTCGATCTGGGACTGGTGTTCGTGGGCATGGTCCTGCCGTTCTGGGCCGTGATCGGCGGTCTGCTCGGCCTGATCGTGACCTTCATTGCCAACCCGGTTCTGTACGAACACGGCATCCTGCACCGCTGGCATCCGGGCATGGAAACCGTGGAAACCGTGTTTGCCAACAACTTCGATTTCTACATGAGCTTCGGCATCGGGCTGGGGCTGGCCATCGGACTGGTGGGCATCTATTACGTGGCCAAGTCCTTTCACAAGGCTACGGGCGGGCTGGATTTCTCGGCCCTGTTCAATCCGCCGAAGGGGAGGGGCGACATCAATTTCTGGGTGTCCATCGCCATATACGTCGGCTCGACGCTCGCCTACATCGGGCTGTGCGTCTGGCTGGTGCCGTCATTTCCGTGGATATTCTTCGTGGCCTACGGCTTCATCTACACGCCCGTGGTGTCGTACATCACGGCACGCATGGAGGGCGTGGCCGGACAGTTCATCGCCCTGCCCATGGTCCGGGAATTCTCGTTCATCGCCGGGGCCAGGTTCTTCGGCTATCAGGGCATCGAAATATGGTACGCACCCATACCCATCCACAACTACGGCGAAGCCACGGTCCAGTTCCGCCAGATCGAACTGACCGGAACCAGCCTGCGCGGCATCATCAAGGCCGAACTCGTGGTGTTTCCCGTGGTCATGATCGCGTCCCTGCTGTTCTCGCAATTCCTGTGGCAGCTCGCGCCCATCCCGTCGCCGCAATATCCGTTCGCACAGGAACTCTGGCATCTTCAGGCCCTGAACACGCTGCTCATGCAGACCTCGACGCTGGAAGGCAATTCCCTGTTCTTCGAGGCCCTGTCCGGCCCGGTGGTCATGTCCGGCCTCGGCCTCGGACTGCTGCTCTACGGTGTGCTCAACGTACTCGGCCTGCCCGTGCTCCTTGTCTACGGCGTGGTGCGCGGCCTCGGCCAGTCCACACCACACGGCATGATCCTCGAAGTCATCGGCGCACTGCTCGGCCGCTTCTATTTCCTGAAGAAATACGGCAAGGAATGGCGACACTACGCCCCGGTCCTGCTCGCCGGTTTCTCCTGCGGCATGGGCCTGACCGGCATGTTCGCCATGGGTTGCACCCTGATCCTCAAGTCACTGGGAAGATTGGCGTACTAGGAAGAAGTGGGGCCTCCGGCGGCCCTCCCGGGGGGCCGGGCTCTGCCCGGACCCGCCAAGGAGCAAGGCCCCTTGGATCCCCATTCTGTCTTGAGAATTTGGAGAGGCCGGATACATGCCCTATCGGGACATGCATCCGGCCTCTCCAAATTCTCAAGACGGGATGACTTCAAAAGAAAAACTTCTTCTCTTCCTTTGCCTGTTTCCCCTGAATTCTGATTCCTCGATAGCGCAATCGCCTGCTTTTCCGCAGCTCCCTACGCCGCCAAACGAGCCGGACAAGTTTCCTCATCCCTTGCAGGCGGCGTAGAACCAGAAAGTTTCGGAGAGTCCAGAGAACCCTTTTCAAAGGGTTCTCTGGTCGCCGAAGGCATTCCCCTCCTTGTGTCCATACTCGGCAATGGTGTACATCCGGATATCGACGGATTTCCGGGGATGTGACCATTGCCCGCGCCGGGCGAACTCTGCGGGACATGATCGACGTGGCCGCGCCTCTGGACAAGAACACCTGGGTCGCCCTGCTCAGCGCCGCCGGATTCAGCGGTTCGGATATGTACCGCTGGCACGTGCTGTTCGAGCGCACTGCCCGAAGGCGAGATCGCGGGCATCGGGGCCAAGGCAAGGGCGCCTCACGAGATATGCAGCGTGAAACGCGCATCGGAGAATTTCATGGAGATGTTTTTCAGGATATACGAAGGGTTGGACCGCGAAGGGCCGGGCAGTTTTCAGTGTACGGCACAGGCCTTCGCCCTGTGCCGCGAGTCCATGCCGCCCCGGCCCCGAATTCTGGAACTGGGGTGCGGTTCGGGCGGGGCGACCATTGCCCTTGCGCAGGTATCGGGCGGTGATGTCACGGCAACGGACGTGTACAAGCCCTATCTGGATCGCGTGGTGCAGCACGCAGAACAGGCTGGAGTGGCCGACCGCGTGCGCGTGTTGAACCGGGACATGGCCAGGCTGGATTTCGAGCCCGAAAGCTTCGACCTGATCTGGTGCGAAGGCGCGGCCTACATCATGGGCGTGGACGCGGCCCTGAAATACTGGAAGGGGTTTCTCAAACCCGGCGGCTGCCTCGTGTTCAGCGATGCGGTCTGGTTCACGGACGACAGGCCCGGCGAACTGATCGGCTTCTGGAAGGAAGGGTATCCGGCCATGCGCACGGCCAAGGCAAACGAGGAGGCGGCCCGCGCCGCCGGATACACGGTGCTTGGCGGGTTTCGCATTCCGGATTTGTGCTGGGAGGAATATTATGCGGACGTGGAACAACGCATGAACAGGGTTGAACCCGAATATGGCGCGGACCCGGATGGCAGGGCCATCATCGACGCAACCCGCGTGGAAATCGCCCTGTATCGCAAGTACCCGGAGGCATGCGGGTATCAGGTTCATGTGCTGCGCAGGTAGATGATTTTCCGATTGAAAAAGACAGCGCGCAAAAAAAGGCCGAAACAGAATCTGCTTCGGCCTTTTTCTTTCAGTTGGAAATGCGAATGGCAACGCGCGGCTATGCTCCGTCCTTCACCTGTTTGAAGAAAGCCTGCAAAAAGGCTTGCGACGTGGGTTCGCCGTTCACGTCCACCTTGGAGAACAGAACCACAAGATTGCCGCGCGGAGTGGTGGTGCTGGAAAAATGCAGTTCGTGGCAATCGCCGTCCGGCGCGTCCAGAGTGTAGACCCATGCCTTGTCCCGGCGGCTCCAGAAGGTGGATACGCCGGCTTCATGGCTGCGCTTCTCGATGATTTCCACAAAGCCCTTCAGCGGCAGACGACCCGGAACGCCCAGGAATTCGCCCTTGTCGTTGTGGATGACCACGGGCGTTCCCAGAAACGCGTCCGAAGGGCGCTCCGGGCAGTCTTCGCCGTCCCGGCATTCGGCCTTTTCCGCCGAGTCGAAGGAATAGGATTTCACTTCCCCTTCCTTGCCGCGCACGGTCACGACCTTGCGCCTGGGCTGCCGGGCTGTCTCCGGTTCGGGCGGTTCGGATGCCGTTCCCTGGGGGGAGGTGGGCGCGGCAGCCGGAGCCTGTGCCAGAGAAACCAGAATTTCCGAAAAGTGCTCGCGGTTTGCGGTTTCTATTTCCATGAGCCGCTCAATGGCGGTCTCCAGCTTTTGCAGCCGTCTGTCGGCCTTGGCCTGAGCCGTGGCCAGCGAGGCCATGCCCTGCATCATCTGACCTGCGGTATGGAAGAACTTTTCCATGTATTCCGGGGAAAATACCCCGACCCCGCCAGCAGGGCGGGGCTGGGCGGGCCGACCGCCGTTTGCACCGCCGTATTCCTTGAAATGCTCCTTGAGCACCTTGTGGGTCTCGCCCACGGACATGCCCTTGTTGAAGCAGTCCCGAATCCTGAGGCAGACGTCGCCCGCCTCCCTTCTGAACCGGATGGGCTTGCCGCGCGTGGCCACGGGAATGAAGCCGGGGAACTTGCGGCGATAGCTCTTGATGGTGGTCTCGGAAACCTCGCACAACTCCGCGAGGCTCTTATGCGTAAAGGTGTCTGACATGACGCTCGCTCGATGGGAAATTGAAGGTTCCGGCAACAATGCTCGGTGCGATGGCAAACCGCCTGGCCCGGTACCGGAGCCGGGGATTCCAGATGCAGGACGCGGCCTGAGACTGCGTCCGCAACAGGGCGATCCGGTTGAACTTTCCGAGCCTCACCACCGCCCTGCCGGGTACGCGCGCTCCGATGATCCGGATCATTGCAGCCCTCCTGCATGATATCGTCACTTTTGATTCCGATGTAACCAATCGAAATATCTGGAAACGAAACTTATCGATACCTTATTGAGAAAAAGTCTGGAGGTCAAGAGGAGCACACGGAAAAACACGAAAAAACGGTTTGCGGAACACCCTACATGGTATTGATCAGGGATTTGCCCGTGGTGCCCTTGCGGCGCAGGGTTTCATAGGCGCGCACGTCCTTGTCCAGCTTGGCCAGAATCGCGTCCATGAGATCGCGACGGGTGGCGCGGCGGACCGGGGTTTCCAGACTGGAACCATCCGCCAGTTCCACGCGGACCTCGAACAGCATCTCGCTGTCCGGCGTGACCTTGCGATAGGAATCCTGAACCGAAACCGTGACCAGTACCCGACGGAAATCGCCGTTGTGCCGTTTCACGTAGCGCAGGAGCCGGGAGACCTCCCGGGACGTGTAGTCACGTTCCTGCAAATCGCCCAGAAAACGGATCTTGCGCGACGCCTCGCGGCTGAACATGGACTCGCCCCTGTTCGTGAGATCGAGACTGAAGAAGATGCCGAGCATGGTCAGGGCAAGCAGGGCGAGCAGGATGTTGCGGGTCTTTTCCTGCGAAGCTGATTTGCGTTTGCGGGCCATGCCACCTCCTGTTGGTTCCCGTAACGGCACGACTGCTTATACGGTAAAGCCCCGGATATGAAAAGCAAGCCGGACCGGACCTGCCGGGGGGGGGGCTCGGAAGTGGAGGCCCCCTTGCCGCCCATCGCCTCCAACCGCTGGAAATGACACGCCTTGATTTCAGCTGCGACCTTGCAATATCTCGGTCGGGGGATTACACTCCCGGGCCAAAGGCTTGCCCGGCCGGGCACGAACCCGAACCACGGAAGTTCCATGAACCTTCTTCCCGACAGCGACATTGTCACGCTGCTTTCCGGCGCCACCCTTGCGGTGAAGCTGGTTCTGCTCTTTCTGGCCTGCATGAGCCTGTGGAGCTGGACCATCATCTTCCTCAAGTTTCTTTCCATCGGCGTGGCCCGACGCAAGGTCGCGCGAGGATATGACGCGTTCGTGGCCGCGCACGACCTGACCTCCGGGCTCAAGGCTCTTGGCGGACGGGACGCATCGCCTCTGGCCCGGGTCGGGGTGCTGGCAGTCAGGGAATTCCGGCTGCTGGAACGGGCCGAAGTCAATCGCGAACGCAAGCGCATGCTGGCCAAGGATACCCTGCGCCGCGTGCTCAGGCAGGGCATCAGCAGGGAAATGCGTTCCCTGACCCGCAATCTGCCGTTTCTGGCCACCTGTGCCAATGCCGCCCCGTTCATCGGGCTGTTCGGCACGGTCTGGGGCATCATGCATTCCTTTCACAGCATCGGCCAGCAGCAGTCCGCAGCGCTGGCCACGGTTGCCCCGGGCATTTCCGAAGCGCTGGTCGCCACGGCCATCGGCCTGCTCGTGGCCATTCCCGCAACGATTTTCTACAACTATTTTCTGGGCAAGCTCAATGAAGTGGAGTCCGGGATGGTGGATTTCGCAGGCGCGTTCCTGAACCGTGCGGAACGCGAAATAGCCTGGGCCGAAAAGGCCAAGGCCGGGAAATAGGAGCCGCGCATGGCGATCAGGACAGGCGGCGGCTATCTGAACGAGATCAACGTCACCCCGTTCGTGGACGTGATGCTGGTGCTGCTGATCATCTTCATGGTCACGGCTCCGCTCATGACACAGGGGGTGGAAGTGGACCTGCCCACCACGCGCACCGTGCGCAACCTGCCGCAGGACAGCGATCATCTCGTGCTGACCGTGAAACGGGACGGCAGGATGTTTCTGGACGAGTATCAGGTGGATTTCGAGGAATTGCAGGACCATCTCAGACGGCTGGTGGCGAACCAGAAAAAGCAGCTTTTCCTGCGTGCGGACAGGGAAGTGCCCTACGGCACCGTGGTCAGGGTCATGGGCGAGATCAAGGGCGCGGGAATTGATCGGCTCGGCATTGTGGCCGAACAGGAAAAGGACCGGAAATAGGAAGCTCCATGCGCGTTCTCAGCTGGATACTCTCCCTTCTCTTTCACGCAAGCGTGGCATTCGTGCTGATTCAGGCCGCCACGCTCGCTCCGGTTCGTCCGCCCGAACTCATGCAGGTGGACCTGACCGTGGAGGAAAAGCTGCCCGAGCTTGAGCCGTGCCCTCACCCCGTGCCGGTTCCGGTCAAGCCGGAAAAGCCGGTGCCAGCCGAGGCTGCCCGGCCTGCGCCCCTGCCCATGGACAAGACCGTGATGCTGGACGATCAGGTTGCGCCACCGCCTCCGCCCGAGGCCGAAGCCATCGAATCCCGGCCCGCACCGCCTCCGGACGTGACGGAGATCAGCCCGGTCAAGCGCGGGGAGGCCATCCCCACGCACGAGGCCACCAGAGAGGAATACGAGGAGCACGCGGACGCGGAAAAGGTCTACGTGCGCAAGACCGACCATCTGGCCCATCGTGGCGCGGAAGCCCGGTTCGGGCGCATGCTGTTCGCGGACTACTTCTCCTATTCCTCGGACGAGTTCTCCGGGCATTTCCGCATCAGCGACGAGCGCACCATTTCCATCATCGATGCACGCGACACCAAATACGGCCGCTTTCTGCTCTACGATTCCAAGACGGGCATCCTGCGGCGGCTCAAGATGTTCAGCAAGTACATCTACACCATCGGCCCGTCCGTGCACGAGGACGAGCCCATTGTGGGATCGGTCACGTTTCTGGCCAAGAACGACCGCATCGACAAGTTCATCCTGCTGCTGGACGGCGAGCGCATCGCCAAGTTTCCGAACAAGATTCACATCCGCGAAAAGGGCATCCGCTTCACCCGGGGCAAGGCCGCGCTTGAAGGGTTCCAGACCCTGCCGCCCGAGGGGGCGGGCCATCCCGGCGGGGTGATCCTGTCCGGGCCGGAATGCGTGCCCGAACGGCTGGTGCAGGGCTTTACCCGCGCGCTTGGCAAGAACGGCTCGGCAAGCCTTGCCTTTGCTCCGCGCGGCTGCGGAGAAAACGCCTCCCGCAGCTCGGCCCGGCTGGACGTGCTGGCCGGGGATGCGTCCGCTGCGCTGGACATGCTGGCCAGAGACCCGGGCGTGGACACGAAGCGCCTCGGATTCATTGCCATGAATCACGGGGTCGCGCCCGCACTGCTGGCCCTGCAAAGTCCGCATGAGACCCGGGCCGCGTTTCTGGTCTGCGTGCTGGACGATTTCGCGCCCGTGGAGGACATGCCCGGTCCGCGCGTGCTGAACAGTCTGGACATCCCGTCCCTCTGGATCATCGGCGGCCGCGACACCACGCGGTGGAACGCCCTTGTCGCCGCGCTCGAAGCTGCGCGCGACAAGGTGCACAAGCCGATTTCCATCGTGATTGCGCCCCTGAGAAAACGAAAGGATCTGGAACAGGCCAGAGGCGAAAACTCCGGCTGGCTCGAACACGTTGCCGAAGGCCATGCCCGGCTCATCAGCTCGTGGCTTGCCACGCTGAAGGAATAATCCCCTCTACAGAAGCGCGTCGATGATGTGCAGCGCCTGTTTCAGGCGTGTTTCCGGCAGCCCGGAAAGTTCGGTGAAGGAGAGACCTCTGCGTTGCAGCTCCTCGCGGAACAGGGCCTGCATGTATTCGCGGCCTTCGGGCATGTCGCGCTGGCCGTCCGAGACCCACGGCACGTCAATGGCACAGAGCAGGTAGTGATTGTAGACTCGCCTGTCGAGCTGTTCCTCGATCCAGACCGGAGACTCGCCGTAATAGTGATGGTTGTAGACCACGGACGACAGGATGTTGGTATCGCAGATCAGGGGATTGATGCCGGCGCGTTCCAGCGCGATTTCTCCGGCCACCTGTCCCCGGGCAATGGGTTCGGCATCGGCCAGGGTCAGGACGCCGCGGTTGGCAATGAAGTAGTCCCGCAGATATTCCGGGGCCACGGGCACGCCGTAGTGCTCGCCGAGAGCGCGGGCCAAGGTGGTCTTGCCCGTGCATTCGGACCCGGTCAGTACGATGCGGACGGTCATGCCACGGCCTGTCCGGCGCGCATGGAGCGCAGCCATTGCACGAATCCCACCCCGGCCATGATCGTGTATACGGCCATGAGCACGCCGTATCCGGGCCAGCCCTTGGCCTGATAGATGAAGATGTAGGCCACGTCCGCCGCGATCCAGAGCAGCCAGTTTTCCAGATACTTCTTTGCCAGCAGATACTGGGCGATCAGACTGACAACGGTGGTCACGGTGTCCCACCACGGGAACGAGGCGTGCAGCACGTATTGGGAGAGCAGGCCCAGCGGAATGGTGGTCCCGATGCCGATCAGGCCCAGCCGCGTCCAGAGTTTCCTGTCCACGGACCGGACCGGGAGCGGGGTGCGGTCCTGACCGCCGCGCAGCCATTGGTACCAGCCGTAGAAGCCGAGCACCACGTAGACGAATTGCAGGAATGCGTCCATGTAGAGCTGCCCCAGAAAGACCACGACCATCCAGATGCCCACGCTCACGATGCCGAAGGGCCAGCAGAGCGGGTTCTGGCGGACGCTGAGAACGATGTAGACGAGTCCGGTCAGTGTGGAAATGCGTTCGGGCCAGCCCATGGCCTGCACGAACTGGACGACGAACGTGATGATTCCGGCAGCCGATTCGGCCATGCGGATACTCCGTGAATGCGCTGGAAGCCCCGGTATGCGGAGCCGGGGTTGCTACTGTACTTCGGTGCCCTGATCCGGGGTTTGTCCGCCTCCGGCCAGCAGGTCGAGCTTGCCCTTGAATATCAATTTGGTGGCGAGTTCGTCGGCCTGTTCCGCCACTTCCATGAGCCGCTCCAGAAAATCGAGAATCGCGTAGCGGCGATCCTCGTCCCCGTTGTCGAACTCGAACTGGCAGTCGCCGGACTTGAAATATTCCTCAAGGCGATTGAGGTAGTCGGTGTCGATCATGATGCGTCTCCGTGCTGAGATGAGTTATCCGCGTCTTGGTAATACGGGACGCGGCATCGTGCAAGCCGGGACAGGATCATGCGGCTACCTGTCCGGCAGCTCCACGAAGAACACGGTGCCCGAGGGAACTCCGGCCCGGGCGCGCACCTGTCCACGGTGGTCCGCGATGATGGAGCGGACAATGGTCAGGCCGAGTCCGGTACCGCCCTGCTTGCGGGTGTAGTATGGCTCGAACAGGCGCGAGGAATCTCCGGGCAGGCCCGGACCGTTGTCCGAGACCGTGACGCTGACCAGTCCGGTGCTTGCGTCGTGGGCCGCGCGCACCATGACCTCGCCGTCCTTCTGGCCTTCCAGCGCTTCGGCCGCGTTGGTGAACAGGTTGATGAACACCCGGCGCAGGGCCTCGCGGTCAAAGGGAAATTCGTCGATGGGCGTGAGAAATTCCAGATTCCACCGGACGGCCCGGTGCGTGTTCGCGAACATGCCCACCACTTCCTCCAGCAGGGGCGCAAGGTAATCCGGGCGGGGCTGGACCTCGGGCAGCTTGGCATAGGCCGAGAACTCGCTGACCATGGTCTGGAGCCGTTCCACCTGACTCACGATCAGGCTGGTGCAGTCGTCGAACACCTTTTCATTGACGTTTTCGCCGTACTTGCGCTGAAGCCGCTGGGCCGACAGCTTGATGGGCGTGAGCGGATTCTTGATCTCGTGCGCAATGCGCCGGGCCACTTCGCGCCATGCCGCGAGCCGCTGAATCTTCTCCAGCTCGGTGATGTCCTCGAACACGGCCACGTGTCCGGCCTCGCCCCGACCGGAGGCGCGCAGGGACACCACATTCACCAGCACCTTGACCATGCGGTCGCGCACGGGCAGATCGAACTGCCGCTGCCACAGGGTGCCGGGCTTGCCAGCCACGGATTTCATGGCCTCGCGCATCATGTCCGAGAACTCGCCGGAAAGCAGGTCGTCCGGCTTCTTGCCGATCAGGAACGCGCCGGGCACGCCCAGAATTTCCTCGGCAGCATGGTTCACGGTGCCGATGCGGCCGTCCGCGTCCATGGAAATGACCCCGGCGGTAATGTTGTTGAGCACGGCCTCCATGTACTGGCCGCGCCGCTCCAGCTCCTGATTCTGCTGGGCAAGGCGCTCGTTGGCCTTCTGGATGGAGGCCTGGCTCTGCTGAAGGTCTTCGGCCATGCGGTTGAACGAACGGACCAGAAAGCCGAGTTCATCCCCGGACGTGTCCTCCAGACGCACGGAAAGGTCGCCGCGCGCCACGCGTTCCGTGCCCGCGGCAAGGGCCTGCACCGGTGCGGACAGTTCCTTTGCCAGCCGGAAGCCGAACCAGATCGCCCCCAGAATGATGAGCATGGCCATGACCCCGAGGGTCAGATACAGGTTCATCTTCCACGGATACTTGCGTGTCTTGAGCTTCTTGTATTCGTCCAGACCGCGCACGATCTGGTCGAGGCGGTGAAGCAGTCCCTGCCCCACGGTCTCGCCGAGCACCAGATAGCCGGTGCGGCCTTCGTCCACGGGCGTGACCCCGAGCACGAGGTCGCTGCCGGGCTTGGGAATGATGGTGGTCCACGAACGCGGATCGGCCTGAAGACTCTGCCAGTCGATCTTGTTCTTGATCTCGGGCCATGCCTCGTCCCACTGGATGGAAGCGTGGGTGTTCTGCTCCTGTCCCTCGGGCGTGATCACGCCCACGAGACTGAGGTCGTACTCCTCGAACTTCTGGGCCAGATACTTGTTCATGGCCCTGCCGCCCCAGGCGTACTCGCGCTGGACAATGTCCTCCAGCATGTTGTTGCCCCGGTGCTCCAGCCGCTTCTGCGCCGAGGCGTAGAACGCGCGCCCCAGCTCCAGCGCCTGTTCCATGGACTCCTCGACCTGGCCCTTGAACCAGTAGTCCACGGATGTCTGCACGAACTTGACCGAGACCATGTAGATCATGGCCGTGGGGATCAGGGAAAGGGAGATGAACGCGAGAACGAGCCGGGTGCGCAGCTTGGACCCGAGCACGCGGCGGCGACGCTCCAGCAGCAGCTTCACCGCGTTCCGGCCCACATAGAAGATCATGGCCAGCAGCAGGACCACGTTCAGGATCAGGAGGTTGAGAATCAGGTAATAGTCGCTGCTCAGGTATTTGAGCTCAAGCCAGGTCAGGCCGATTATGAACATGAGGAACACCAGGGCCAGCGCATATTCGTACCTGCGCCGTTTCCGCTCCTTGCCGGAGGTCGGGCTGATCCTGATGGTGTTCTGGTTCATGCTAGTACTTGAATGTCAGCTCGAAGGTGGTTCCGGCCCCGGTGTCCCACGACCAGAAGTACAGATACCGGGTCAGTCCCCGGGGGGCATCCGCCTCCACGAGGTCCACGGCCAGCCGCAGGGAATACGTGGAGCCGCGAATCAGCCTGTCCCAACTGCCCAGTCCCACTTCCAGCGTGCTCCATCCCCTGTCCAGCAGCGCGTTCATGTCCGTGTCCCTGATTTTTTCCCCGTTGCCGGGCAGGGTCAGGCCATATTCCCGTTTCAGGGAATCGTAGGACAGGGTGCTGGACAGCTCGGTTTCCGCAAGCGTGGAATCCAGCCAGTAGTCCGAAACCCGGTACAGGGCCACGTCGCACCGCAGCTCGATGTCGGACCCGTTTTCCAACTCCTGACGCAGGTGACCGAGATCCTTGACCATGACCCCGAAACGGGCTGCCAGCGCGCCGTCCTTGTTGGCCAGGGCGGGCGCGGACAGGCTCAGGGTCTGGGCCGATGCGCTCAGGGGCGATATGCACAGGAGGGTCAGGAACACGGCCGCGATTGCAAACGAGCGCCCGAACCTCCGGGGAATTTCTGGTGTCAGCATCTCTTCCGCATGTATCAGCCCGGGCTGCAAAGAACAAGCGGCCCGGGTTCTTCCGCCCGGCGCGGTCCCAAGCACATTCCTTTTTCGCAAACTTGCGCACGAACCGGTTTACGGGTAGGGAAATAGTTGAAAAGAACGGGAATATCCTGTTCCCGTGCAGACAGGACCGGTAGCCGCCATGCCCAAGCTCAAGACACTGTTGGTCCATCCGGACCCGGAAGTCCGCGCCGCGTTGCGCCGCGAGCTGGACGACGTGCCGTTTCTGCAGGTGCTGGGCGAGGCCGTGACTGCATACGAGGCCATGGAGCTGCTGGAGGCCATTGCCTACGGCGTGTTCTTCGTCTCCACGGAGCTGCCGGGCGAAACCAGCGGCATCGAGCTGGCCCAGATGCTTGCCGGGCGCAAGGCCAGACCGGCGCTGGTCTTTCTGTCCGACTCCGAGACCCGGGCCTATGCCGCGTTCGAACTGGGCGCCACGGACTATCTGCTCTGGCCGCCCGCACCGGGCCGGTTCTCGCGAACCATAGACCGGCTCCAGTCGTTCAAGTCCCGGTTCCGGGAGATTCCGGCCCCGTCCGCATCCGCCGTGCCCGAACCCGACGACAGCGGGGACGAGCACACCGTGCAGCTTCCCCTGCCCGACGAGGAGCAGGACACCTTTCTGGAAGCGCTCAGGACCGCATGGGACCAGACTGCGAACCGGGTGCCGGAGATCGAGAAGCTGGCCGTGTCCCAGGACGGGCGCACGTTTCTTGTTCCCTATTCCCAGATCATCTTCGTGGAGGCGTTCGAGGACTACTCCTACGTGCACACTGCGCAGCAGAAGTTCCTGACCTCGTACCGGCTCAAGAATCTGGAGGATCGGCTCGGGCCGCACCGCTTTTTCCGGGTGCACAGAAAATATCTGGTCAATCTGGACATGGTCACGGAAATCGCGTCCATGCCCGGATCGAATTTCATGCTTCGCACGGCGGGCCGCACGCGCATCGAGCTGCCCATCAGTCGTCGTCGCATCGGCGAATTGAAGAAGATCATCGGTCTGTGACCGCTTACCCTCCCGCCCGGACCGCTGACCGAATAAAAGCGGCCCGGCCGGGATTTTTCATGCGTAATACGCTCGCACGGACAGGTTTCGAAGAGCGAGGAGGCATATATGGATCAGTCAGGCGCTTTGGACAGCCTGTTGCAGGAGGAGCGGGTCTTTCGCCCCCTGCCCCAGCTTGTCATCGAGGCCAACGTCAATCCCCAGGAGCTGGACGCGGCCCGCAAGTTCGCGGCCATGGACCCCATGGGCTACTGGGAGGAAGCGGCCGACGAACTGGACTGGTTCAAGAAATGGGACCAGGTGCTCGACGATTCCCAGTCCCCGTTCTGCAAATGGTTTCCGGGCGCGCGCTGCAACATCGTGTACAACGCGCTGGATCGCCACATCGAGACCGCCAACAAGAACAAGCTCGCCCTGATCTGGGAGGGCGAACCCGGCGACACCCGGAAATACACCTATTTCGAGCTGTACCGAGAGGTGAACCGCTTTGCCAACGCCCTGCGATCCCTCGGCATCCGCAAGGGCGACCGCGTGCTGCTCTACATGCCCCAGCTCCCGGAAACCATGATCGCCATGCTGGCCACGGCCAAGATCGGGGCCATTCATTCCGTGGTCTTTGCGGGCTTTTCGGCCAAGGCCCTGCGCCAGCGAATCAACGATGCGCAGGCCAAGCTGCTGATCACCACGGACGGGTTCTATCGCAACGGGCGCATCATCCGGCTCAAGGACACGGCTGACGAAGCCCTGATCGGGGCCTGCGCCGACTGCGTGGAATCCATGGTCGTGGTCCGCCGCTGCAATCTGGGCGTGGACATGGTGGACGGCCGGGACTTCCACTACGACGATCTGGTGCGTCAGGAGCGCAACGAGGCGCCCACCGAGGTCATGGATTCCGGAGACCCGCTGTTCCTGCTCTACACCTCGGGAACCACGGGCAAGCCCAAGGGCATCGTGCATTCCCACGGCGGCTACATGGTGGGCGTGCACCGCACCCTGACCACGGTGTTCGACATCAAGCCGACCGACATCTTCTGGTGCGCGGCTGATCCGGGCTGGGTCACGAGCCACAGTTCGGGCGTGTACGGCCCGCTGCTGGCCGGGACCACCTCGGTCATGTACGAGGGCCATCCCAACTATCCGCAGGCCGACCGGCTCTGGTCCATCGTGGCGCGTTACGGCGTGACCATCTTCTACACCGCGCCGACCATGATCCGCATGCTCATGCGCTTCGGCACCCAGTATCCCAAGGGACACGACCTCTCCAGCCTGCGCCTGCTCGGCACGGTTGGCGAGACCATCAGCCCCGAGGCGTGGATATGGCTGTACAAGAACATCGGCCGGTCCGAATGCCCTGTGCTCGACACATGGTGGCAGACCGAAACCGGCATGTTCATGCTCGCGCCCCTGCCCATCACCCTGCTCAAGCCCGGGTCCGTGACCAAACCCCTGCCCGGGGTGGAGGCGGACGTGGTGGACCGGAACGGCGACCCGGTCGAGCCGGGCAAGGGCGGCCTGCTCGTGCTGACCCGGCCATGGCCTGCCATGATGACCGGGCTGTGGAACGACGAGGAGGGCTACCGCGAATACTGGGAAAAGATTCCCGGCAGGTACTACGCGGGCGACGTGGCGCGCAGGGACGAGGACGGCTACATCTGGATTCAGGGCCGTGCCGACGACGTGATCAACATCGCGGGGCACCGCATCGGCCCGGCGGAACTCGAAGCGGCATTCTGCGTGCATCGCGCCGTGAGCGAGGCCGCGGTCATCGGCGTGCCCGACCGCATCAAGGGCGAGGCAGCCAAGGCCTTCGTGGTCCTGCATCACGGATTCGAGCCGGACGATGATCTGATCAGGGACCTCAAGCGCACCGTGCGCAACGAGCTCGGCCCGGTCGCGGTGATCAAGTCCATTGCCTTTTGCGACAAGCTGCCCAGAACCCGGTCCGGCAAGATCATGCGCCGCGTGCTCAAGGCCGAGGAACTCGGTCTCGATCTCGGCGACGTGACCGGGCTGGACGACGAATAGGCTGGTCTTCCTCCTCCCGGCAGCAAAGGGAAAACCGGAAGCGCTTCCTCAAGGGAGAAACATGCATGGTGATACTTCGGGCGTTGCTGCTGCTTCTGATTCTGCTGGTCGCGTGGGACGTGGCCTGGTGGATGGGCGGCGTGGGCCCGGCAAGCCCCCGGACATTGAAGCTGGAAATCAACGAGGGCAGGGCCCCGGTGATTCTGGACGTGCGCACCCGGGCGGAATTCGAGGCCTTTCACATTCCGGGCGCGATCAATCTGCCCATGCCCCCGGATCAGGCCGATCTGGAACGGGCCGTGCCGGACAAGGCCATGCCCGTGGTCGTGATCTGCATGACCGGGCACCGTTCCCCGCCCATTGCCAAGCTGCTTCAGCGCGAAGGCTACACCAACGTGCGCAACCTGACATGGGGCATGACCGCATGGAAACTCTTTGGCGGCGAGACCGTGTCCGGGCATTGACCGGACACGCTGGCCGGGCTTATTGAAGCGTTCATGAGCGAATACGTGGACGGTCTGGACACGGGCGCATCCGTGGGCCGGGTCGAAAAGCAATACTACACTTTCGGCGAGGACGGCCAAGGCATCGTGCTGGACAGCGGACGCATGCTCGCGCCCGTGACTCTGGCCTACGAGACCTACGGCTCCCTGAATGCCGACGGAAGCAACGCCATTCTGGTCACCCATGCCCTGACCGGGGATTCCCACGCCGCAGGCTACTATTCGAAGGAAGACCCCAAGCCCGGCTGGTGGGACATCATGATCGGCCCGGGCAAGCCGCTGGACACCAACCGCTTCTTCATCATCTGCGCCAACGTCATCAGCGGCTGCATGGGCTCCACCGGCCCGGGATCGGTCAATCCGGCCACGGGCAGGGAGTACGGCATGGAATTCCCGGTGGTCACCATCGGGGACATGGTCCGCTGCCAGCGCAGGCTGATAGACCATCTGGGCGTGGACAGACTGCTGGCGGTCGTGGGCGGCTCGGTAGGCGGCATGCAGGTGCTCGAATGGTCGGTGCGCTATCCGGATCGGGTCTGTGCCGCCATCCCCATGGCCACCACGGTCAAGCACTCGGCGCAGGCCATCGCGTTCAACGAGGTCGCGCGGCAGGCCATCATGGCCGACCCCAAGTGGAATCACGGCGACTACTACGGCACCGGGGAACGCCCGGAACTCGGCCTGGCCGTGGCCCGCATGATCGGCCACATCACCTATCTTTCCGACGAATCCATGCGCCGCAAGTTCGACCGCAGGCTTCAGGATCGCTGCGAACTTTCCTTCGACTTCGAAGCCGACTTTCAGGTCGAGAGCTATCTGCGCTATCAGGGCAACAAGTTCGTGGAGCGGTTCGACGCCAATGCCTTCCTGTTCCTGACCAAGGCCGCGGACTACTTCAATCTGGAGAACGAGTACGGCAACGGCTCGCTCGTGGCCGCATTTTCCCGCGCCACCTGCCGCTATCTGGTGCTTTCCTTCACCTCGGACTGGCTCTATCCGACCTATCAGTCGCGCATGATGGTCAAGGCCATGAAAAAGAACGGGCTGGACGTGAGCTTCTGCGAACTGGAGGCCCCGTGGGGACACGACGCGTTCCTGCTGCCCAACCCCCGGCTCGACAGCCTGGTTACCGGATTTCTGGACCGCATCATCGCGGAATGCGTCTCGGGAGACAGATAGATGAGATTCGACCTGCAAGTCATTGCTTCCTGGATCGAACCCGGGAGCCGCGTGCTCGACCTCGGCTGCTCCACGGGCGCACTGCTGGCCCACCTCAAGCACGAAAAGCAGGTGCAGGGCGTGGGCGTGGAAATCGACGAGAACGAGGCCGGGGAGGCCATTGCCAAGGGATTGACCGTGATCCATGGCGACATCTACGAGGAGATCGAGGACTACCCGGACAGCCATTTCGACTATGTGCTGCTCTCCCAGACCCTGCAACAGGTCTACTCCCCGGAACGCCTCATCCATCAGATGCTGCGCGTGGGCGATCGCTGCATCGTGTCGTTTCCGAACTTCACGCACGTGAAGAACCGCTTCCAGATGTTCTTCACCGGCCGCGCCCCGGTCTCCAAGGAGCTGCCCTACCAATGGTATGACACGCCGAACATCCGCGTCATTCCCATTGCGGATTTCCGCAGGTTCTGCAGGCGGCTGCACGTTCCCATTCTCAAGGAAGTGGCCATTGCCACCCACCACCACGATTCCAAGGGCCGCGTGGTTTCGTTCATGCCCAATCTGTTCGCCACGTTCGGCATATTTCTGCTGGGCAAGCCGGAAGCGTGAAAACGACTTCCGGCCTTTTCTTGAACCCCCATGTTTCGGGAGAATCTCCTGATTCCATGAAAAACATTTGTGATTCACTCCCGGCACACTGCCCCGATCCGGCCCGGCCCTTACAGGGCCGGAACAAAAAGGGGGTTGCCAGCGGCCCGTCGAGTGGATATGAGGCATTCCATGCCAAAAGATTTGATCATCGTCGAGTCACCCGCCAAGGTGAAGACCATCAGCAAGTTTCTGGGGAAGGACTACATCGTGGAGGCCTCGGTGGGCCATGTCCGCGACCTGCCCACCCGTGACCTCGGAGTTGACGAGGAACACGACTTCACGCCCCAGTATGAAATCATCAGGGGCAAGGAGGATGTGGTCAAGCGCCTGAAGTCCGCCGCATCCAAGGCCCGGAAGATATATCTCGCGCCTGACCCGGACCGCGAAGGGGAAGCCATTGCCTGGCACGTTGCCGCGCTCATTTCCGATGACAAGAAGGAAATCCAGCGCATTCAGTTCAACGAAATCACCAAGCGCGCCGTGCTCGAGGCTCTGGAACATCCCCAGACCCTGAACGAGAATCTGTTCGACTCCCAGCAGGCGCGCCGTGTTTTGGATCGTCTGGTGGGCTACAAGATTTCCCCGATCCTGTGGAAGAACATCAAGCGCGGCATTTCCGCCGGCCGGGTCCAATCCGTGGCCCTCAAGCTGCTGGTGGAGCGGGAAAAGGAACGCCGCGCCTTTCGCGCCGACGAATACTGGCCGTTCAAGGCCAATGTGGCCGGAGCCAATCCCCCGCCGTTCTGGGTGGAGATGCACAAGCTCGACGGCAAGGCGATCAAGCCCGGGGTCAATCACATTTCCACGGCCGAACAGGCCGACGCCCTGACCGAGGAACTGGAGAACGGTTCGTTCACCGTGGAATCGGTTCAGGAAAAGCAGCGCAAGAAAAGCCCGGCCCCGCCGTACATCACGTCCACGCTCCAGCAGGATGCGAACCGCCGTCTCGGCTATTCCGCCAAGAAGACCATGAGCGTGGCCCAGCGGCTGTACGAAGGTGTGGAGCTGGGCAAGCTCGGCACCACCGCGCTGATCACCTACATGCGTACCGACTCCGTGCGCATTGCCAAGGACGCGCAGGAAGCGGCCAAGGAGCTGATTCTGGACAGGTTCGGCGGCGACTACTATCCGCCCAAGCCTCGCGTCTTCAAGACCAAGGGCGGCGCTCAGGACGCGCATGAAGCCATCCGCCCGGTCGACGTGACCCTGACCCCGGACGATGTGAAAAAGCATCTGCCGCAGGATCAGCACAGGCTGTACAAGCTCATCTGGCAGCGGTTCGTGGCCTCGCAGATGGCTGCGGCCTCGTTCTGGGATACCACCGTGCTGGTGGCGGCCCCGCGCACCCTGTGGCGCGCCAAGGGCGAACGCCTTCTGTTCGCGGGTTTTCTCGCGGTCATGGACCGGCAGGGCGGCGATGCGGAACTGCCCAAGCTGGCCGAAGGGGAAGTCCTGAACGTCGAGGAGCTGAAAAAGGAACAGAAGTTCACCCAGCCCCCGGCCCGGTACTCGGAAGCCTCGCTGGTCAAGACCCTTGAGGAACTGGGGATCGGCCGACCGTCCACGTACGCGGCCATCATCTCCACGCTGATCGACCGCGAATATGCCCGGCTCGAGGAAAAGCGGTTCGTGCCCTCCGAACTCGGCTTCACGGTCAGCGACATGCTTTCCGACCATTTTCAGGACCTCATGGACGTCAGCTTCACCGCACGCATGGAGGAATCCCTGGACAACGTGGCCGAGGGCAAGATGGACTGGGTCGCCCTGCTCAAGGATTTCGGCTCGGGCTTCTATCCCACTCTGGACAAGGCCCGGACCGAGATGTCCAAGGCCAGTCAGGCCACGGATGTGGTCTGCGACAAGTGCGGCAAGCCCATGGCCGTGAAGTTCGGCAAGACCGGGGAATTCCTCGGCTGCACCGGGTTCCCGTCCTGCCGCAACATCAAGAATTTCACGCGCGACGAGCATGGCGAAATTCAGGTTCAGGAGCGCGAGGAGCCCGAGGACACGGGCGTGGTCTGCGACAAGTGCGGCCGCCCCATGGCCGTGAAGCAGAGCCGACGCGGCGAATTCCTCGGCTGCACCGGGTATCCGGACTGCCGCAACATCAAGAACTTCATCCGCAATGCGGACGGGGTCATCGAGGTGGTGGAAGCGGAAAAGCCCAAGGTCATGGGCGTGTGCCCGGAATGCGGCGGAGAACTGCTCCTCAAGCAGGCCCGCACCGGCAGCCGGTTCATCGCCTGTTCCAACTACCCGGACTGCACCCACGCCGAGCCCTTTTCCACGGGCGTTCCCTGCCCCGAGGAAGGCTGCGACGGCCACCTTGTGGAAAAGTCCTCCAGACGCGGCAAGATTTTCTATTCCTGCGTCAATTACCCCAACTGCAAATATGCGGTCTGGAACTGGCCCGTGGCCGAACCGTGCCCCAAGTGCCAGCATCCCATCCTCGTCCGCAAGATGGACAAGGAAAAGGGCGAGGTTCTGGCCTGCCCCCAGAAGGGCTGCGACTACATGCGACCCGTGGACGAAGAATAGGGCCTTCGGCGACCCTCCCGGGGGGCCGGGCTCTGCCCGGACCCGCCAAGGAGCAAGGCCCCTTGGATCCCCATTCTGTCTTGAGAATTCGAAGAGGCCGGATACATGCCCTGTCGGGACATGCATCCGGCCTCTCCAAATTCTCAAGACGGGGTGGCTGGCTTCAAAAAAGACTTGTTTCTCTTCTTTTGCCTGTTTCCCCTGAGTCCTTTTCTTCGATAGCGGAAGCTCCTGCTTTTCCGCATCTCCCTACGCCGCCAAACGAGCCGGACAAGTTCCCTCATCCCTCGCAGGCGGCGTAGAACCAAAAAGCTTTGAAGAGCCCCGAGAAACTTTCACGAAAGTTTCTCGGGTCGCCGAAGGCATTCTTCCTAGCTTTCCGCGTCTTCGAGCTTGTCTGTGATGATGGCCGCGTCTTCGGGCCGGGACTCGACTTCGAGGGCTTTGGAGCCGCCATGGCAGGAGAAGCCGTCGGGGCGCAGGGACACGTAGCCTGCGGAGAGCACCTTGGTGTAGGGCATCTGTTCGCGGAAATCGCGGTGATCGATGCGATTGGGAAAAATGATGGGAATGGGTGCGCCGGAAAAGTCTTCGAACATGATGTACTTCATGGTGGTTCTGCTCCTGCTGATTTGCCGCCGGGGAGCGGCTGTCCCGGCATGGTAGAATGAACAGGCTGCCGAGATCAAGTCGTTGCCAGCGCGGCAAGGACAGGATACACGGTGAGGCCATGGCTGACTATGCGAAAATAGGTGTGTGGCAGACCGCGTTCCTTGGCGATGCGGTACTGACCCTGCCGCTGATTGCGGCGCTCAGGCAACGGTTTCCCAAGGCGGAAATCCATTTTTTCGTGCGCAAGGGCGTGGATTCCCTGTTTCGGGCACAACCCGAACTGGCCTCGGTGCGCGTGTTCGACAAACGCGGGGAGCACAAATCCCTGTCCCATGCCGTGAAACTGGGCCGGGAACTGGGTCGGGAGGGCTTCGACCTCTGGATTTCCACGCACGCAAGCTTCCGGTCCGCACTGGTTGCCGGGTCGTCGGGCATTGCGCGGCGCATCGGCTACCAAAGCCCGTGGTTCAATCGATTTGCCTACACCGAGACCGTGGACCGCAAGTTCCGGGAACTGGCGGAAATCGAACGGCTCTTTCAGCTCGTGAAGCCGCTGGGCATCGAAACGCCCGCACCAAAGGCCCGCATGGTGCTGCCGGACACCGCAACCGCGGCCGCCGCAACATTTTGGGAAAGGCATTGCGCGGACGAGCCGGTGCTGGGCATCCATCCCGGCTCCACATGGCCGACCAAATGCTGGCCCGTGGAATATTTCAGCGAAATCGCGTCGCGCGCGGCAAAGGCCGGGGCAACCGTGCTGGTCTTTGCCGGACCGGGCGAGGAAGACGCAGCACGGACCGTAATCCGGGACATGGCCGAGGATGCGCCACGCGAACGCGTGCACGATCTATCCGGCGCGCTTTCCCTGCCGGAACTCGCCGCCTACCTGAACCGACTGGACGCATACGTCACCAATGATTCCGGCCCCATGCACATAGCGTGGATGCAGGACACCCCGGTCGTGGCCATGTTCGGCCCCACGGTCCGCGAACTGGGATTCTTCCCGCGCGGTCTGGGCGCTTCGGTCATGGAAACCGAACTGTCGTGCCGTCCCTGCGGTCTGCACGGCCCGAAGAAATGTCCCGAGGGACATCACCGCTGCATGCGCGACCTGACCCCGGACCGCGTCTGGCCGGATGTGGCCGCCAAGCTGGGTTTGATTTAGCAGGCTGTCTCAAAACGGCGATCTGCGGCGTTGCTGCGGAAAGGGCAGACTCTCGCGTATCGGAATACGCGTCGATCCTGTCCTTTTCTTGCGCCTTGCATCCCACCATTTCTGAACGGTCTGTCAGCGGACAAAACCTCCCGGGTGCGGATTGCGTTTCCCGGGTCGATACCCTACTCTCCGCGCATGTCTTCACCGCTCGACGTTCTCCAATCCACATTCGGTTTCGATTCCTTCATCGGGCTTCAGGAGCCCGTGATCTCCCACATGCTTACGGGCGGGGATGCGCTGGTCCTCATGCCCACGGGCGGGGGCAAGTCCCTGTGCTACCAGATTCCCTCCATTCTGCGCCACGGAACAGGAGTGGTGGTATCGCCGCTCATCGCCCTGATGCAGGATCAGGTCAGCGGACTCACCCAGATGGGCGTTCGCGCCGCATGCCTGAATTCGTCCCTGAATGCGGAACAGGCGGGCATGGTCTGGCGCGATCTGCACGCCGGGAATCTCGATCTGCTCTACGTGGCTCCGGAACGTCTGTGCCGACCGGATTTCCTTCATGAACTGAGTCAGGTGCCCATTGCCCTGTTCGCCATAGACGAGGCACATTGCGTTTCCCAGTGGGGCCATGATTTCCGGCCGGAATATCTGCAACTTTCCGTATTGCGCGAACAGTTTCCGGGCGTGCCCCGGCTTGCGCTCACGGCCACGGCCGATGGCCCGACCCGGCGGGACATCCTGCGGCATCTGCAACTGGACAACGCCGAAGTGTTTGCCACGGGATTCGACCGTCCCAACATCAGCTACACCATCCTGCCCAAGAAGAATCCCCAGCGCATGCTGTTGCGGTTCATTCAGGAGAATCATCCGGGCGACGCGGGCATCGTGTACCGCATCTCGCGCAAGAAGGTGGAAAAGACGGCCGCGTTTCTGGAAAAGAACGGAATTCCGGCCCTGCCGTATCATGCCGGGCTGAACAAGGAGACCCGCGCCGCGAATCAGGAACGGTTCATGCGCGAGGAAGGCATTGTCATGGTCGCCACCGTGGCCTTCGGCATGGGCGTGGACAAGCCCAACGTACGATTCGTGGCGCATCTGGAGCCGCCCAAAAGCCTTGAGGCCTTTCATCAGGAAACCGGACGCGCCGGACGTGACGGCCTGCCTGCGGATTCCTGGATGTGCTTCGGTTTGCAGGACATCGCCATCATGCGCTCCATGATCGAAAACGGCGAGGCAGATTCGGAACGCAAGCGGATTGAGCATCGCAAGCTGGATTCGATCTTTGCACTGCTGGAAACCCCGGGCTGTCGGAGACAGGCTCTGCTCGGCTATTTCGGCGAGGACATTCCGCCCTGCGGCAATTGCGACAACTGCCTGCATCCCGTGGAAACATGGGATGGCACGGTGGCGGCGCAAAAGGCACTGTCCAACATCTTTCGCACCGAACAGCGGTTCGGGGCACGTCACCTGGCCGATGTGCTGGTGGGCAACACCACGGAACGCATCCGCCGTTTCGGACATGATGCAGTGTCCACCTACGGCATTGGCAAGGACATGAGCGTGGAACAATGGCAGTCCGTGTACCGCCAGCTTGCGGCAGCCGGACTGCTGACCGTGGACATGGAGGGCTTCGGCTCGCTCAAGCTGAACGAGCAGAGCTGGCCCGTGCTGCGCGGAGAACGGGAAGTGCGGTTCCGCACGGACCCGGTCCTTCCCAAGCGGAAAAAGGCGGCCAAGCGGACCAAAGCCGTGCGGCTGGCCCAAGGCGACGTGCTGTCCACGCCCGAGGCCGAAGCCCTGTTCGAGGCATTGCGCACGGAACGGCTGCGCATTGCCCGGGATCAGGAGGTACCGCCCTATGCCATCTTCCCGGACCGTACCCTGCTGGAAATGGTGCAGTATCGCCCGCGCGATCTGGATGAAATCGGACTCATGTCCGGCATGGGCTCGCTCAAGCACAAGCGGTTCGGCCCGGATTTCGTGGACGTGCTCAGAAACCATGAAGCCGAAAACGGCAGGCCCGACACCGTGCCGCCCCTGCCCGAGGACCGTGCGGAAAAACGCGAGAAGCGACGCGAAAAGGCCAGGACCCTGTCGGAAACCGCCCGGGAAAGCCTGACCATGTTTCGCGATCTCGGCGACGTGGAAGCCGTGGCCGATGCGCGCGGCCTCAAGTCCTCCACGGTCTGGGCCCATCTGGGCCAGGCCTGTGCACTGGGTGAAATCGCGGTCGAGGACGTGGTGAAGCTGCCTGACGACGAATTGCGCCACATCCGCAACACCCTGTCCGTGTTCCGCTCCAAGGGCGTGGTTTCCATGACACCGGCTCACGAGGCGCTGGAAGGCCGCTATTCCTTTGATGTTCTGCGCGTGATCCGCTCCTCCATGTAGCCGTGTTTCCCTTTTCATTGCGGCATGGTGTTGAACGTCCGCAAAAAATGGGGTCTTCGGCAGTTGCTGCTCGGCCAACCTGCTGCAATTTCGGCATTTCCCGTTTGCTCAAGGCCGTGTTCTTCCTTGGGTGCGAGGTTTTCACCCGGGCAGGCAAGGCGATTTTCTGCTCGTCTGCCCTTTCGAGGCGCAAAAATTCCGGGCAAAGAGAGCAAAACTCGTTCGAACAGTCCATGAAAAAGCCTTTGGGCCAAAAAAAACGCATTTTTTTTCATTTTCCCTTTTGAAGGTTTGAGTTTCCATTCTCCAAGCCGTTTTTCCCACCTGATCCTGATCAATGCCCGGGTATCACAGACGATAGTCCCACGTAAGCTCGCGAATATTTGCTTTTTCCATCTACCTCCCCCTTTGTCATTCGTTGAAACGCATTATTTTGGCGTTCGTGCTGATTCCCGGCAATGAAAGACGGTTTCCAGCACTGAAAAAACGGATTCCGCGCATGAAATTCTGCGCTGGTTTCAAATTGTATCGCTTTTTTCACTTTCAAACGCTTTTTTTGCAAAGCAAAAAGTCTATTTTTGCCATTTTTGTTATAAAAATGGTAGTGACAACTGGTCAAAGCACTGCTAATGGTCAAAAACTTCAAATTTACCGCTATGTGTAGGGAGAGAACATGACGAATTGGCCAAAAAGTAATGACGTTCTTGGAAGCGCGAATCGAGGCAATGCCATCGAATCCGGGTTGTGCACTCTTTGCCGGGCGGACTGTCAGGGGAAATGTGAAACCTGGCTCTCCTCGCTCCGGGGACGCGAAGTGCTGTATCCTCGCGACTTCGGTCTGGTCACCGCTGGCAGCGGCAACACGACCCATGTGGGCGTGTCCTACAACTCGCTGCGCGTGCAGGGGCTGAACTACGGTGCCATGGGCTCCAACGGCACGGAACAGGATCTGCTGTTCACGGACGTGAGTCTGGAGACCGAGTTCGGTGCCAAAGAAAAGACCAAGTGCCGCGTGCCCTTCATGACCGGTGCACTCGGTTCCACCTTCATCGCCGCCAAGTACTGGGATGCTTTTGCCATCGGCTGCGCTCTGGTGGGCGCGCCCATCGTGATCGGCGAGAACGTGGTCGGCGTGGATCGCAAGTCCGAGATCAGGAACGGAAGAATTTCCAAGGCTCCCGAGCTGGAGCGCCGCATCGACACCTATATGCGGTATTATGACGGGTATGGCGCGATCATCGTGCAGATGAACGTGGAGGATACCCGCAACGGCGTGGCCGAATACGTTGCCGAAAAGTACGGCGACAAGGTCATCCTCGAACTGAAGTGGGGGCAGGGCGCCAAGAACATCGGCGGCGAGATCGAGGTCACCAGCCTCGAATACGCCACCTTCCTGAAGAAGCGCGGCTATCTGGTCGATCCCGACCCGGAAAAGCCCGAGGTGCAGGAAGGCTTCAAGCGCGGCTCCATCAAGCATTTCGCACGCCACAGCCGTCTGGGCTACACCAACCTGAACACCTATGCCCAGGTGCACGACGAGTTCATGACTTCGGTCAACTACCTGCGCAAGCTCGGATTCAAGCGCATTTCCCTGAAGACCGGCTCCTACGGCATGGAAGCGCTGGCCATGGCCATCAAGTTCGCGTCCGAGGCCGATCTCGACCTGCTGACCATGGACGGCTCGGGCGGCGGAACCGGCATGAGCCCCTGGAACATGATGGAAAGCTGGGGCGTGCCCTCCATCCTGCTGCATGCCAAGGCGCATGAATACGCCACCCGTCTGGCTGCCCGCGGCAAGCGCGTCGTGGACATGTCCTTTGCCGGCGGCTTTGCCAAGTGCAGCAACATCTTCAAGGCGCTCGCCATGGGCTCGCCCTACACCAAGCTCATCTGCATGGGCCGCGCCATGATGATTCCGGGCTTTCTCGGCTCCAACATCGAGGGCGTGCTCTACCCGGACCGCCGGGAAAAGGTGCACGGCAACTGGGACAAGCTGCCCGCCGGCGTTGCCCGCTACGGCCAGACCCCGGAAGAGATCTTTGCCTGCTATCAGGACGTGCAGAAGAAGGTGGGTCAGGAAGAGATGAAGAACGTGCCGCTGGGCGCAGTGGGCATCTGGTGCCTGGTGGACAAGCTCTCCGCCGGCCTTCAGCAGCTCATGGCCGGAGCGCGCAAGTTCGAACTGGACCAGATCAGCCGCAACGACATCGCCTCGGGCAACCGCGAAACCGAACGCGAGACCGGCATACCTTTCATAACCGACGTCATGGACGAGACAGCCAAGAAGATTCTCGACATGTAGTTCAGTCGGTTCTGGAACACTCCGCCAAGAGACCCGCGCCCCGGCGCGGGTCTCGGCGTTTCAGGGGAGGACGGGACCATTCCCTGTTCCCCCAAATTCTCAAGACGGAATGGGGATCCAAGGGGCCCTGCTCCTTGGCGGGTCCGGGCAGAGCCCGGCCCCCCGGGAGGGTCGCCGAAGGCATTGAAAAAAGGCCGGGACTGATTTCCAGTCCCGGCCTTTTTCGATTGATATGTGCGGCAGCTACATGACGCGGCAGCCGTCTTCGGTGACGAGCACCTGGTATTCCCAGCGGATGCCGCCCCATTTGATGTCGTAGAGGCCGGGCTCCACGGTCACGACCATGCCGGGCTTGAGGATGCCCTTGGCAAGTCGGCTCAGGCTCGGGGGTTCGTGGGTCTCCAGACCAACGCCGTGTCCGAGTCCGTGGGTGAAGAGATCGGCCACGCCTGCGTCCTCGAAGACCTTGCGGGCGACCTTGTAGGCTTCCACGTATTCGAGGCCGGGCTTGATCACGTCGATGGCGGCCTGCTGTGCGCCACGCACCAGATCCATGGTTTCGCGGAAACGGTCGGACGGCGTGTCCCCGATCCAGAAGGTACGGGTCTGGTCCGAGTTGTAGCCGTGCAGGCGACAGCCCGCGTCGATGAGCACCAGATCGTTTTCGCGGACCTTTTCGTTGCCGGGCCGGGCATGCGGCAGGGCCGCGTTCGGGCCGACACCCACGATGGTGGAGAAGGCGAGTTCCTCGGCACCGTTTTCGCGGAAGAAGCGTTCCACTTCCCGGGCCACTTCGACTTCGGTCTGGCCGGGCTGCAGAAAGGTTGCCATGTGCTCGAACATTTCGTGGTTCAGGCGCATGGCGTCATCCATGAGCCGGATTTCCTCGGCATCCTTGATGATGCGCAGTTCCTCGACAAGGCCGTCAATGGCCGTGAGGGACACGTGCTCGATCAGGCGTTCGTGGTCGAACAGGTGAAAGGCCTTGGGCTCGAACGCGAGATTCGAGACCTTGTGGTCCTTGAGGAATCCGCCCACGGTGCCGAACTTGTCGCCCGTGTACACGCAGATGTTTTTCGGGTCCCAGACCTGTGCCGCCGCATCCGAGTAGCGGGGATCGGTGAAAAGATAGTCGTCGCCGTCCGCAGTGATCACGAGCCAGCCCGAGGACTCGTTGCACTGGGCGTCATGCAGCTCGAAGCCGCTCAGATAGAAGCGGTTGGCCGCATGGGACACGAGCAGGGCCGGGATTTTCCGTTCCGAGAGCAGCTGCTTGAGATTTTCCCTGCGCTGCCGGTAGATCGCATTTTTCATAAGAGCATCACTTCCATGAGTAGGTGGTTTCCGGTTCGCCGGCGACCATGCGCTGCGCCCATTCCACGCCCTGCATCACGGAGTGGTCCATGTTGGCCACTTCGTACTTCCAGCCGCCGAAGCGGCCGCGCGAATAGATGTCCAGCGCCTCCAGCCTCGGCTGGATCGCGGCAAGGGCACTGTTTCGTTGCAGGCAGGGCACGGGGTAGCCGTAGTCCACGGCAATTTCCCATTTCGTGACGATGTCGGGAACGCGTCCCGCATCGAGCATGTCGCTGTTTATCAGACCGGAGATGGTCCGGTCCATGAGTTCATCCAGATTTTCCGGCTTGTGATCCGACCAGGAAGTCTCGCACATGAACGCGAGCTGCTCCCCGGGACGAGCCACGTTGTTCGGAGAATAGTTGTGGAAATTCGTCACCCTGTAGAACGGGGAATCGCTTTCCGGGAAATACATCCAGCATCGGGAATTGTGGTCCGCCTCGCTCTGCATGTCCAGCCCGACCCCGCCGACGTACACGGAATTGTGCGTAAGCCGGGCAGCGGCCTCCCTGAGTTCGGCATCGGGCGAGATCAGCCATTTCCCGGCCAGCAGATCAAGGGGCGCGGTGTTCAGAAGAAAGTCGTATTCCACGACCTCGCCCTGCACCGTGCGCACGGTCCGGGCTGCCGCGTCGATTTCCACGACCTTCTGCCCATAGCGGATGCGGTCTTCCAGCCGTGCTGCCTGTCTGCGGAAGATTTCCCCGGTGCCCCCGTGCAGAGGGAATTTGAACGTGCTGTTCGGCCCCCACGCCACATCGTCACACTCTCGGAGGATTCGTTCCAGCACCATTTTCAGATCAACCACACTGACCCGCTCGCCGATCCATGAATACTGCATGAGTTCGAGCGGGGTGGCCCAGACCTTGAAGTTGTAGGGCAGCATGAAATATCGGGCAATGCCCGGGCCGAACACGTGCAGAATCCATTCGCGAAAACTGGTCGGGGGCTCCTCGGGACGGTTGCCGGGCAGCAGGCCCTCCACGCATTCCCAGCGCGGGCCTTCGGGCAGGTGGCGCACGTTGTTCTGGAAGGGATACGGCACCCATGAGGAACAGGTGCGCACCCAGGATTCCCGCTGGTGCTCCAGCCGTTCGTCACCAAGCAAGTCGTCCATGAGGTCGTCGAAGTATTTATAATGCGAAAATACCACATGCCCGCCAATATCCCACGTAAAACCGTGGGAGTCGGTAAAGCTGGCGGCAAGGCCGCCTGCGTGGTCGTGGCGTTCCAGAATCAGGAAGTCGTCTTCCCCGAGTTCCCTGAGCCTGCGGGCCGCGCCCAGTCCGGTGGGGCCTGCCCCGATGATGAGATATTTCGTTTTCATGGATGTCTCCGCATGGTTTCCGGGGGAATAATTTGCCAATCGGGAGAAATAATCAAGTAGTGTGCCACCGGAGGAATGTTGCAGGTGTCACTCAGGTTTTGCCTGCGCGTCACGCACCCGTAACACGGTTTTGCTAGTTGTTTTCCACGCAAATGAGGCCGACCAGACCCCAAAATATTCTGAGGAAGGACAACATCATGAAAAAACTGAGTGTTTTTGTACTGACCGTCGTGTTTGCCATTGCTTCCACCGTGGCCTTTGCCGGCCAGATTCGCGTCAAGGGCTCCACCACCGTGGACCCGGCCATGAAAAAGCTGGTGGCCGCGTATCAGAACAAGACCCCGGGCGTGACCTTTTCCATCTCCGCCACCGGCTCGGGCGACGGAGCCAAGGCCATCATCAACGGCACCGCGGACATCGGCATGATGTCCCGCGACATGAAGTCTGCCGAGGCCGAAAAGTGCAAGGCCAACGGCGTGACCCCGGTCCAGTACGTGATCGCCCTGGACTGCCTCGTGCCCATCGTGCATCCCTCCAATGCAGTGAACGGCCTGACCACGGCTCAGCTCAAGGACATCTATCAGGACAGGATCCGCGACTGGAAGGACGTGGGCGGCAACAAGGGCATGATTGCGCTGTTCTCCCGCGAGACCAATTCCGGCACCTACGAGGTGTGGCACAAGAAGGTCATGAAAAAGGAAGACGAATTCGAGATGGTCTCCCGCATGCCGTCGAACGCGGCCATGGCCGCCAAGATCGCGGGCAACAGGAAGGGCATCGGCTACGTGGGGCTGGGCTTCCTGAATCCCAGAATCAAGCCGCTGACCGTGGACGGCGTGGAAGCCAACATGCAGAACGCCATCAACAAGTCCTACCCCCTGTCCCGCGGCCTGAATCTCTATACCCGCGACACCGTGTCCGCCGAGGCCAGGGCGTTCATCGACTTCACGCTGAGTCCGGAAGGCCAGAAGCTGATCGAGGAAGCCGGATTCGTTCCGGTCAGGTAGCGGAATCGGCCTGAACAGACAGACAAACGCGCTTCCGCCAGGACGTTCGGCGTCCCGGCGGATCGGCGCGCCCAAGGACGGCTTATGCTGAACAGACATGCCAGGGAAAAAATCATCAAGGGCTTTTTCTTCTGCTGCGCCAGCCTTTCGATCATTGCGCTGGGCCTGATCATGTACTTTCTGTTTTCCGAGGCCCTGCCCACATTCACGGGCTTCGACGCCGTGGGCGAACATCATGCGGGCGTGCCCATCCTCGACTTCATTTTCGGGGACAAGTGGAAGCCGGTTTCCGAGACGCCGCAATGGGGCATTCTCCCGCTCATCGCCGGGTCCGTATGCGTGACCGCACTCTCTTCGCTCATCGCCATTCCGCTGGGCATCATGACCGCCATCTATCTGGCCGAAATCGCGCCCAACAAGGTGCGGGAAATCGTGAAGCCGCTCATCGAGCTGCTCGCGTCCCTGCCTTCGGTGGTCATCGGCTTTTTCGGGCTGGCCGTGGTGGCTCCGGTCATGCTGGAACTGTTCGACATCCGTTTCGGGGTCAACATGCTCAATGCCTCGATCATGCTGGCATTCATGGCCGTGCCCACCATCACCTCGGTGGCCGAGGACGCGATTCATTCCGTACCGGGCGAACTGCGCGAAGGCTCGCTGGCCCTTGGCGCGACCCGGTTCGAGACCATTGCGCGCGTCGTGCTGCCCGCATCCCTGTCCGGTCTGTCCACGGCCGTGATTCTGGGCATGTCCCGATCCATCGGCGAAACCATGGTCGTACTCATGGTGGCAGGCGGCGCAGCCATGATTCCGGGATCGATCTTCGACCCGGTTCGGCCCATGCCCGCAAGCATAGCCGCGGAAATGGGCGAGACCAGCTTCGGTCTGGAAATGCACTATTTCGCGCTGTTCGCCATTGCGCTGGTCCTGTTCGCGATCACGTTCCTGTTCAACCTGCTGGCCGACCACATTGCGCACAAGTACAAGCAGGTCGGCTCGGCGTCCCTGTAGGATTTTTTCATTTCAACGCCACCACAGTGGCGGAGGAGCAATGACGGAAATGACCGAAGCAAGCGTGAACATGACCGGTTCCGAACACGCGGCCCGCCACCTGTTCCGGCGCAAGGCGACCCAGGAGGTCTGGTTCGGGCTGTTCCGCGTGGCCGTGGCCCTGAACGGTCTGGCCCTGTTCACCATCGTGGGCTACATGGTCTACTACGGCCTTCCGGCCATCAGTTGGGATTTCCTGACCGGCATGCCCACGGAAGGCGGGCTGGCCGGAGGCATCTTCCCGTGCATCGTGGGCACGTTCTACCTGAGCATGGGGTCCATGATCCTTGCCCTGCCGCTGGGCGTTGCCGCAGCCATCTACCTGCACGAATACGCACGCCCCGGGCTGGCCATGCGCATCATCCGGCTCTGCATCAACAACCTTGCGGGCGTGCCGTCCGTGGTGTTCGGCCTGTTCGGCATGGCGTTCTTCGTGGCCAGCCGCGATCTGGGCGGTCTCGGTTTCGGCGTGTCCATCCTGTCCGGCTGCCTGACGCTGGCCGTGCTCATCCTGCCCGTGATCATCGGCACGTCCGAGGAGGCGCTTCGGTCCGTGCCCGACACCTACCGCGAAGCCTCGCTCGGCCTTGGCGCGACCAAGTTCCAGACCATTTTCCGGATCGTGCTGCCTTCGGCCCTGCCCGGCATCATGACCGGGTCCATCCTCTCCATCAGCCGTGCGGCCGGAGAAACCGCAGCCATCATGTTCACGGCAGCGGCCAGCTACAATCCGACATTGGCCAGATCCATCTTCAACGAGGTCATGGCCCTGCCGTATCAGATATACACCCTGTCCGTGTCCTCCACGGACCCGGAAGCCACCATGCCGCTTCAGTACGGCACCTCGCTGGTGCTCATTGCCCTGGTGCTCGGCATGAACCTCGTGGCCATCGTGCTGCGTTCCAAACTGCGCAGGAAGATGTCCAAATAGTTTTTCGCCTCACCCCGGAACCAGACCGGATCGCCAACATCGCGATTCGGGCTGTTCTGCGTGTGCCACGCTGATCAGGGTTGGCGGAGCCGCGAACGCGCGCCTCGTGCCAAGGCGGCGGAAAATCCCTTGAGCAGGGCGGAATCCAGTCCCCAGCTGTGCCAGTACAGGGGAATGGGCAGGACCATGTCGCCAACCAGATTGACCATGCGCCCGGCCCGGATGTGCTCCAGACAGTCCTCGTCCGGCAGCATGCCGCTCACCTGTCCGGTCAGCACGAAATCCGGAAATTTGCCCGAGGACGGCACATACGCGGTGGGGTGGCCGGAAACCGTTTCCCCGAAGGCCTGCTCGAACAGCTTGACGTGCAGTTCATCCTTGCGGTTGTACAGCATGATCGGCGCGTGCGCCGCAGCCTCCCGGGTGAATCCGTTCGGAAACCAGCGCGTTGCATACGCCGGTGTGCCGCACAATCGATAGTCCATCACCCCGAGAAATTCCACGCGGCAGCCCTGAAACGGTTCGGGCCGCGCGCTCACGCAGCCCAGCACCTCGCCGCCGCGCAACAGCTTGTGGGTCTCGTCCTGATCATCCACGGACAGATCCAGCAGCACGGATTCCGCCTCCAGAAAATCCTGCACCGCAGGCAGGAACCATGTGACCAGGCTGTCCGCGTTCACGCCCACGGGCAGGACCGTGAACCCGCTGCTGCCCGGGCCGATGGTCGAGGCAAGGTCGTCCTCCAGCCGCTTGACCTGTCGGTAATGCCGAAGCATGTCCCGGCCCGCCGGAGTCGGACGCGGTGGGGTGGAACGCACCAGCAGGATGCGGCCGGACTGTTCCTCCAGCTGCTTCACGCGCTGGGACACGGCCGACTGGGTCAAGTGCAGGGACTGGGCCGCCTTTTCGAATCCGCCGCAACTGACCACTGCGGCGAATGCTTCCACGAGTTTGTAATCGAGCATGAGGAAGTATTAGCAGAACTACTGCATCATGCGAACAATGAATTTCCCTTACGGCCCGGTCCGAGCTATGCACTCGTCCAGAACATCATTTCGGAGGAGAAACATGGTTTCCACGGCATATGTGCAGGGTTTGGCAATGGGCGGAGGGTTGATCGTGGCCATCGGCGCGCAGAACGCGTTCGTGCTCACGCAGGGGGTGCGGCGCAACCATCCCCTTGCCGTGGCCCTGCTCTGCATCCTGTGCGACGCGGTGTTCATTTCCCTTGGCGTATCCGGTGTGGGGACTGCTGTGGCCGCGAATCCGATTCTCGGTGAAATAGCGGCATGGGGCGGTGCGCTTTTCCTGTTCTGGTACGGCTGGGGGGCCATGCGGTCCGCGATCCGGGGCGGGCGGCTGGAAATCGGCACGGATCAGGGCGACACCCTGCGCCGGACTCTGGCCATGACGCTGGCCGTGACCCTGCTCAACCCGCATTTCTATCTGGATACCGTGGTGCTCATGGGCAGCATCAGCGGCCAGTATCCCGCGCCCGACCGCTACTGGTTCGGGTCCGGGGCCATAACCGCATCCCTGATCTGGTTTGCCTGTCTCACACTCGGCGGCGGCCTGCTTGCCCCGCTCTTTCGCAAGGCCGTCACATGGCGCGTGCTCGACTCCGTGGTCTGCCTGACCATGTGGTATCTCGCTCTTTCCCTGACCAGAAGTGCACTTGCCGGAGGACTTGGCGTGGCCGGATAGGAAAATGCGCGCGGATGACCTGTTCCACATACGGATTTACGTCCGTGGGGATTTGCACTATGGGAACACGGAGGCGGGAGCAACGTTTTTCGCGGTCCAATCCAACAAAAAAGCAGGACATTCGACATGCGCATTTCCGACAGACTGGCCAGGATCAAGCCGTCCGCAACGCTGGCGGTGAACGCCAAGGCACAGGAACTCAAGGCGCAGGGCAGGGAAATCGTGAGCCTTGCCGTGGGTCAGCCCGATTTCGGCACGCCGCCGCACGTATGCGACGCAGCCAAGCAGGCTCTGGACGAAGGCTTCACCAGATACACCCCGGTTCCGGGCATTCCCGAGCTGCGCGAGGCCGTGGCCGGGTATTACGATCGGTTCTACGGAGCAAAGGCCGAGGGCGCCAACACCATCATTTCCAACGGCGGCAAGCAGGTGCTCTACAACCTGCTCATGGCCCTGATCAATCCGGGCGACGAAGTGCTCATCCCTTCGCCCTACTGGGTGAGCTATCCGGCCATGGTCCAGTTGGCCGAGGGCGTTTCCGTGTTCGTGCCCACCACCCCGGACCAGCATTTTCTGGTTTCCGTGGATGATCTGGAACAACTGCGCACGGATCGCACCCGCGTGCTGATCCTGAACTCGCCGTCCAACCCCACGGGCTGCTGCTACACGCAGGCCCAGCTCGACGACATTGCGGCGTGGGCGCGGCAGCATGACGTGTTCATCATTTCCGACGAGGTCTATGACCGGCTGGTGTACGATCCGGCCACTCCGGCCTCCCTGTCCAAGCTCTGGGAGGCGCATCCGGAGTCCATCGCCATCGTGGGCGCGCTGTCCAAGTCCTTCTGCATGACGGGCTGGCGCGTGGGCTACGCACTGGCGCACGAGGAACTGGTCAAGGCCATGGTCAGGATTCAGGGCCAGTCCACCTCCAACATCAATTCCGTGACCCAGAAGGCGGCGCTGGCCGCGTTGTCCGGCTCCTGGGATATTCTGGACGACATGAAAAAGGCGTTCGTGCGCCGCAGGGACATGGCCTACGACATCATTGTCAATGGCTGGGGCGCGACCTGTCCCAAGCCGGACGGCGCATTCTATCTGTTCCCGGTCCTCAAGCAGTTCTACACCCCGGAAACCCCGGATTCCGCGTCCATGTGCACCAGGATTCTGGAACAGGCCGGCGTGGCGCTGGTCCCGGGTTCCGCGTTCGGCGACGACGACTGCATCCGCTTTTCCTATGCCGTGGACGACGACGTGTTGCGTTCCGCGCTGGACAAGGTCGGCAAGGTGCTGACCGGCAAGTAGCCCCTGCACTGCCGAAAGAAGACAGGACAGGCCCGGAATCGTGCGATTCCGGGCCTGTTTTCATTGGATCGGAGGGGGGAATGCCTTCGGCGACCCTCCCGGGGGGCCGGGCTCTGCCCGGACCCGCCAAGGAGCAAGGCCCCTTGGATCCCCATTCTGTCTTGAGAATTCGAAGAGGCCGGATACATGCCCTGTCGGGACATGCATCCGGCCTCTTCGAATTCTCAAGACGGGTTGGCTTCAAAGGATATATTTGTTTTTCTCTCTTTGCCTGTTTCCCCTGAGTTCTTTTCTTCGATAGCGAAAACTTCCGCTCTTCCGCAGCTCCCTACGCCGCCAGACGAGCCGGACAAGTTCCCTCATCCCTTGCAGGCGGCGTAGAACCAGAAAGTTTCGGAGAGTCCAGAGAACCCCTTTTCAAAGGGTTCTCTGGTCGCCGAAGGCATTCTTCCTCCGAAAAGACGGGAAATTTCTCATCACATGAGGTAGGGTGGAAGGCAATATCCATCAGTCGACGGGAGGCGCGATGCTTTGGCTGCACCCCATTCTGCAGGTTCTGGCCACGTTCGTGGCGCTTTATGCCGGGTATCTCGGAATGGAGCGTTTTTTGTCCCGGCACCTGGGCAAACGGACGCAATTTCTGTGGAAACGGCATGTGGTGGTCGGAAAGATCGCCCTGTGCACCTGGCTGGCGGGATTGGGCGGTGGCATGTTCGCGGCCAAGCTCAAGTGGTCCGTGATGCTGGTCACGGGTCAGCATTACAAGGTCGCGTTTCTCATGCTTCCCCTGATCCTGTTCGGGCTGGCTTCGGGGCTGTACATGGACAGGTGGAAACGGAAGCGGCTGGTTCTGCCCCTGCTGCACGGGCTGGGCAATCTTCTTCTGCTGTTTCTGGCGTTCTACCAGTTCCGCACGGGCTGGGCCGTGATCCGCGATTTCATTTTATGACGGTCCTAGTCCCGGACGAACGAGGTCACGATGGACATGGCTACCGTGATGATGAGGATCACGAGCAGGATGTTCGTGGTTTTCTGGCGATTGGCCGCGCGTTTGGATTTCGATGAAGTGATCTGGCCGGTTATGAACAGGATGAGCACAAGAATGATGATGAACTTGGTCAGAATGCCCACGCCTACCCCCGTATCCAGATGATGCCTGCCTGACGGCCCGTGATCGGGTTCCCGCCCATGCACGCCTTGCGATAGGAAAAATAGGTTTCGCACCGGGTCCGGGTGCACAGGTCCACGCCGAAGATGCGATCCGGACGCAGCCCCGCGTTTTCCAGCTGGTCGCGCGTCAGCCGCCACAGGTCCATGGTCCGGGTTTCCTCGTTGAAGTAGTTCCGGAACTTCGGGCCGAAATCCGTTTCGAAATTCACGAATTCCGCAGCATCCGGTCCCAGACTCGGGCCGCGCACCGCAAAGATGTCTGCCGGGTCCAGACCGTAGTGGTCGCAGAACCGGGCCACGCCCGATCCCGGAAAATCGCACAGATTGCCGCGCCAGCCCACGTGCAGGGCCGCCACGTGCCGACCGTCCGCATGGGCCAGCAGCACGGGCTGACAGTCTGCGGTCTTGATGACCAGAGCCTGCCCGGGCCGGGCCGTGGCCAGTCCGTCCCCGTCCAGTGTGGCACGGGCCTCGGGCGCGTCCGGGGCCGGGTCGAAATGCATTGCATCCCCGTGAATCTGGTTGCATTCGGTCCATGATTGCAGGCCGAGCCGATCGGCAAGCAGAATGCGATTGCGGGATACGGCCTCGGCCTCGTCACGCACGTCATAGGACAGATTGGCTCCGTCATGCGGCGGCTCGCTCACTCCGCCCAGGCGGGACGTGAACGCACAGCAGACAGCGGGAATGCCGGTGAAATGAAACGGGGTATACGCTATGGGCGCCATAGTTCGCGATCCGTGCAGACAAGGGTTACGGGCTGGTCCCACTCTTCGGTGGGCAATTCGTCGACAAGCTGGAAATCATGGGCAATGCCCACGGAAACGGTTGCGCAAAAATCCTCCGAGGCCAGCAGGCGGTCGTAATAGCCGCCGCCGAAGCCCAGACGGAAACCGTGACGGTCGAACCCCACGCCCGGCACCAGCACCATGTCCGGACAGCAGGACTGCACGGCCGGGCAGGCCTCGGCATCCGGTTCCATGATGGAATACATGCCCGGCGTCAGGTCGCATTCCCGATTCACGCAGGCCAGGTCCATTTCCCCGGGCCGGTCCGGTATGCAGCGGGGCAGAAGCACGCGCACTTCGCGCTGCCACAGGTCGGCCATGAGCGGCCGGATGTCCGGTTCGTTGCGCACGGGCCAGTAGAGCAGCACTTCCCGGGCATTGCGCCACGCATCCAGCGAACGGATGCGTTCCACCACGCGCAGGCTGGCCTCGCGCACGGTTTCGTGCGTCAGCCCCTGTCGCCTGTCCAGAAGCGATTTGCGCAGATTTCCCTTGCTCTTCATACGCTTTCATCTACCACGCCCGGCCCGGACAATCCAGCGCGGGCAGACTCGGCCCCTGCCGGGATCACGGTTCGGACCGGATTTGCGTTCATCGTCTTTCAAACCGATCGGATATTCCGTATGGTGTCCGCGCAATCGAAAACCAAGGAGAGTGGATATGGAATTGCTTGCTTCCCAGATCAACGGATATATGGATCACGCATCCTGGATCAGGAAGATGTTCGAAGAAGGCATCAAGATGAAGAAACAGTTCGGCGAGGACGCGGTCTGCGACTTCAGTCTTGGCAATCCGGACCTGCCGCCGCCGCCCGCCATTGCCGAGGGGCTGGCCGAGCTGGCCGAGCATGCGGACGAGCCGTTTTTCATGGGCTACATGCCCAACTTCGGCTATCCGGACGTGCGTCAGGCCCTGGCCGAACAGGTCTCCCGCGAACAGGGCATGTCGGTTGCCGGGGAGAATCTGGTCATCACCTGCGGCGCAGCCGGTGCGCTGAATGCGTTTTTTCGCGCCGTGCTCGATCCGGGCGACGAAGTGATCACGCCCGCGCCCTATTTCGTGGAATACGGCTTCTACTGCGAAAACCATCAGGCCACGCTCAAACCCGTGCCGTCCAAGCCCCTGACCTTCGAGCTGGATCTGGAAGGCATCAGGGCCGCCCTGACCGACCATACCCGCGTGGTGCTCATCAATTCGCCCAACAACCCCACGGGCGCGGTGTATTCCCGCGAGGAACTGGAAGGTCTGGCCGCGATTCTGGAGGAGCACAACAAGGGACGCAAGCGGCCCGTGTTCATTCTGGCGGACGAGCCCTACCGCTTCCTGTCCTTTGACGGTGCGGAAGTGCCGAGCCTGCTCGACATCTATCCCTATTCCGTGGTGTGTTCGTCCTTTTCCAAGAACCTGTCCATGGCAGGAGAACGCGTGGGCTATGCCTGCGTGAACCCGGTCATGCCGAACTGGGACGCCATGGTTGCGGCCATTGTCATGACCAACCGCATTCTCGGGTTCGTCAATGCCCCGGCCCTTGCCCAGAAACTGCTGCGCAAGGCGCTCGGCAGCGGCGTGGACAAGAGCATCTACGAGGAACGGCGCGCGGCCATGGCCGAGGTGCTGGACAACGCGGGCTACAAGTACACCATGCCTCGCGGCGCGTTCTACTTCTTCCCGGAAGCCCCGGGCGGAGATGACGTGAAGTTCTGCAGCGTGCTTCAGGAACAGCGCATCCTGGCCGTTCCCGGCACCGGATTCGGCTATCCCGGCTATTTCCGGCTGTCCTTCTGCGTGCCCGAAGTCATCATCCGCAGGGCGCGGAACGGCTTTGCCAAGGCCATGGAAAACATGAAGCAATGAAGATGTCCGCCGGCAGGTGGCCGAATGGTCCGATTTGGGACCCGGCCCCTTGCCGGACGGAAAAAGGATAAAAAAAAACGGCGCGACTGAGAGGGAGAGACGTCGCGCCGTTCCTTTTGGAACCTACCGGGCAGTGGTTTGGGGGAGACTGCTGACGGTAAATTCCGTACCCGTTGGAAATATATCTAAATGAGCTGGGAAATGCCCACTGACATCATGAAGGACATGCCTGTCCAGAAAAGTACCTTGAGCACCCCGCCGGCCTGATTCTCATAGGAGTGCAGTCCGGTTGAGTCCTCGGGCTGAAACAGATACAAGAACGAAAACGTTTTCTTTCGGGCCACGCGCATGGAAATCCTCCTTGTGCTCGGGTATCCTCAAGGGATGACTTGTACATATGCCTGCGGGCATACGATCGTCCAATAACAATGCGTGAAGCCAGTCATAAGCAAATCTTATAACGAAGCATCCACGCGGGCCACAGGACATTTTTGCAATGGAACTCTATCAGCTTCGGACGTTTGTGGCAGTGGCCGAGGAAGGCAATTTCACCCGGGGGGGCAAGCGTGTGCACGCGACCCAGCCCGCAGTGAGTGCGCATATCAAGGCATTGGAACAGGAGCTTGGCATCCGGCTTTTCGTGCGCACCCCGCGCGGCGTGGAACTGACCGATGCGGGAACGGCTCTGGTGGGCGAGGCCGAAGGCGTGCTGAACGCCGCGGAATCCCTGCTGCGCAAGGCCGAAACCTTTCGGGGCGAACTCTCGGGCACGGTCTCCATCGGCCTGTGCACCACGCCCGGATACCTGCGCGTGGGCGAATTGCTGGCCCACATGGCCGAACACCATCCCCGGCTCAAGCTCAGGCTGTCCCAGAGCCCGACCGTGAACATCCTTCAGGACATGGAGGAAAAGCGGCTGGACGCGGGCTTCGTGTTCTGGAAGACCTCGCGCCACGATCTGGAGACCCTGCCACTGGCCAGGCCCGAATATCACATTGTCGGCCCGGCCTCGTGGAAGGAGACGCTGGACACGGCCGGCGCAGAGGAGCTTTCCAGCCTGCCATGGGTGACCACCCCGGAAGGCAGCCTGTTTCAGGAAATTCAGGACTACATCTGCAAGAAGCACGGCATAGCTCCGGAACACACCATTGGCGCGGATTCCGAAGAGCTCATCCGTCAGATCATCATCGCGGGCAAGGGCCTTGCCATCATGCGCGACGACGAGGCCGAGGAACTCAAGGCCGCCGGACACCTTGCCATCTGCCGCTCTCTGGGCAGCTATCCCGTGGATGTGGGATTCGCCTATCGCGCGGCCAAGCGCGACGACCCGGCCCTTCGCGCCCTGCTCGAAGGCGTCAAGGCCGTGTGGAATGTGGAATAGAGTGGCAGGCTGTCCGGGCAGCTATTCGAGCACGTCGGCCAGAATCCCGGACGAGGCGTAGGGAATGGTGCTCCCGTTCACATCCCGTTCGCCCTGCACCGCATAGGTGGACGCGAACAGGTTGGTCGGGGAAAGCTTCATGGAACCTCCGGCTCGCACGGCCAGAGGCGCGGCAATGGAGAAGTCGCGAATGCGCACGTCCGCGTCCGCGACTTCCGCGGTAAAGGCAAAATCCCGGCACATCCGGTTGCGCGGCAGAATGAGCTGCTGCGAACGCAAATCCACCCAGCCCTTTTTCGGCAGCACGGCCCCGGCAGGCAGAAACAGGCTGCCCGAGGCATGGAGCTGTCCCTGATAATCGCCGTGCCCGAACAGATAGGTCAGATTGAGTTCCCCCTCGAACTCGAAACGGCCGTTGCGGTATATCCCGAGCGTGCACTGCGGTCCGCCCGTATCCAGCCGGACCTTGGCCAGAGGCGAATTGCCCATGCGCACGTAGGCATGCTCGAAACGAAGCACGCCCGGCATTCCGGCCGCAGCCACCTCCAGATTCACGAGCCGGAAGCTCAACGGCCCTTCCCGGTCCATGGATTCCCAGCTGAATCCGGCCGAGGACAATTCCTCGTCGAAACGGACCAGAACCGATGTCCACAGCTTGTCCCACGGCATGAACAGGGCAATGCCGAACGCAAAGCCGGCAAGGGCAAGCACAAGAATCGCCAGAATGCGCGCGGGTGTGGTCCTTGGCGTGGGCAAATGCATGACGATCGTCCCTATCGCGCCAGCACCAGCCGCAGGTCGGCCAGTCTGGGGTCGCTCTGGTTGCGCGTGAGCTCGCACCGGGGATACTGCAATCCGGCGCGATCCCGAAGCCCGGCGAGCAGGGCCACGGTTCTGGTCAGGGGCAGGGCCTCGAACTCCGCCTGAAACGCCTTCTGCCCGTCCTCGGTGGTCGTGGGACGCAGGGACATGAGATTCGGATCAAGATCAAGGGCATCCACCACGACCCAGACGGCCTTGTCCACGGGCTGATCCACCAGATCGCCCTGCCGGGCACGCAGCGTGTTCACTTCGTTGGCGATCACGGCAACTGCCCCATATCGTTCCTTCTTCTTTTCAATGCTCTCGGCCAGACTGCCCGTAAGCAGAAACAGGGCAATGAACAGGCCCAGCATGGTCAGGGCCATGCCGACAAGGGAAAGTCGAAAGAATCGCTGCTGTTTCAGGGGATTCCATTTTTCCCAGAAATATCTGTCGGTCCTGTCCCGGCTCATCGCAACTCCACGGAAAGGGAAAAACTCACGCCGCCCAAAGCCTGTTCGCGCCGGGTCAGCCGGAATTCGTATTTCTCATTTTCGTCCAGAGCCGCAAGATAGTCGTCGAACCGCTCCTCGTGCGGACCGAAGAACCCGGTCGCCGTGGCGGACCGCCGGTCCACGGTCAGGGATTCCAGACGCAGGGAGTCCATGGCCGGTCCGCCCAGCGCTTCGATCACGCTCAGGGGGTCCAGACCGATGCGGCGCTGGGCCGTGAGCTTGCCCTGCTCGAACTGGAGCCGACCGAACGGGCTCTGACCGATATCCTCGCCAAGGACCGAGACATAGAGCCGGCGGGTCTCCCGGTCCAGATCGTCCGCCTGAACATGATGAGCCAGATAGCGCACGCCCTGCCCGGCGCAGAACAGCAGGCCCACGGCCACGACCCAGACCATGGCGCCGAGAAAACGCGCCGATGCCCGGTACGGATCGTACGCGGGCGCGGCCGGACCTCTTCCGGATGCGGGATGCCTGGACGGCTTGATGCGGGGCTGGGACGTCACGACTTTTCTCCATGCGGAATGTACTGCAAAGCCGCGTCACGGGCAAGGGCCCTTGGGGCAAGGGAAAAAACCGGGAAAACATGGCCGGAACGGACGGTTCCCGCATGAATCTAGCCCTTGCCCTTTGGCCCATGGCTATGTATGGAAAGCCCTGCCGCAAAGGCGGCAAGACCAATATAGGAGATGCAACGTGGCTTCCACCGTAGACGAAATCACCATCAATTATTCCGAGGACGGTCAGCTTATCGTCCAGGAACTGGACAAGGTCGTGCTGTCCAAGGGCGCATGGACCACCATCCTGTTCCGCTATCAGGATTTCAACCGGGCCAAACAGGAATTCGGTCCCGAAAAATACACCATCCGCCGCTACCAGAAGGTTGACGGCACGTATCGCCCCAAATCCAAGTTCAACATTTCCAGCAAGGCTCAGGCCGAGAAGATCGTCGAAGCCCTGAACGGCTGGATCAAGTAGAACGCGGTTTTTCACGGGAGGGGGTTTACCGTGTACCTCGGGTCGCACATGTCCATTGCCGGGGGCCTGCACAAGGCTTTCGAGCATATCCGCAAGGTGGACGGGACCGCCCTCCAGATATTCACGCGCAACCAGCGCCAGTGGACGATTCCGCCCCTGACCAACAGGGATGCGGACCTGTTCCGCTCGGCCTGGAAGGCGTGGGGCGACTATCCGATTGCCGCCCACGACTCCTATCTCATCAATCTCGCCTCGGGCAAAGTCGAGCAGGCCGAGCGGTCCATGAACGCATTCAGCGAGGAGCTGCGCCGCATCGAGACTCTGGGCATTCCCTTTCTGGTGACGCATCCCGGCTCGCATCTGGGCGACGGCCCGGACATCGGGCTGGACCGCTACGTGCGCAATCTGGACCGGGCCATTGCCGAATCAGGCACGGCCTCGGGCATGATCCTGCTGGAAACCACGGCAGGACAGGGCACCAATCTCGGTGCCAGTTTCGAGGAACTGGCCCGGATCATCAAGGCCTCGGACCATGGTTCGCGTCTGGGCGTGTGCTATGACACCTGCCACACCTTTGCCGCAGGCTACGACATCCGCACCCCCGAGGCATACCGCGCCACATTCGACGAATTCGACCGCGTCATCGGTCTGGACCGGCTGCGCTTCTTTCACGTGAACGACTCGAAACATCCGCTCGGCTCGCGCAAGGACCGCCACGAACACATCGGGCAGGGGCACATCGGCAAGGACGGCTTTCGCAACCTCATGCGCGATCCGGGCTTTTCCGAGGTCCCCAGGACCCTGGAAACCCCGAAGGGCAAGGACCTGTCCGAGGACGTGCACAACCTTTCGGTATTGCGCGCACTTGCCGCGTAGCCTCGGGAGCCCGACCTATTTACACAGCTCTCCAACATGGTACAGTCCTTCACGGGTGGGCCTGACCCCCGCCCAAGGAGCGAGCATGTCCTGGAACCCCGAGCACTACGAAGACTGGTTCAAGACCCCGGAAGGGCAATACGCTCTGGACCGCGAAATCCGGCTGCTGGAAAGCGTGATTTCAGGCTGGCCCCGGCGTTGCCGCAAGCTTCTGGAAGTGGGCTGCGGAACCGGCCTGTTTCTGGAGGCGCTCTGGGAAATGGGCTTTGACGTGTCCGGCGTGGACAGGGATCTGGAAATGCTGCGGACCGCGCGCGCCCGGCTCGGCCACCGGGCCGACCTTCAGATGGGCAACGGCGAGCATCTGGCCTTTGACGACAACCAGTACGACTACGTGTTCCTGTGGTCCGTGCTGGAATTCGCGGACGAGCAGGAAGAGATGCTTGCGGAAGCGGCGCGGGTTGCGGAAAAGGGCATTCTCGTCGGATTTCTGAACCGCTGCTCCCTGTACTACCACCTGAACGTCAAGTCCGATGACGGCCCCATGAGCAAGGCCTCATGGCTCTCCTGGCCGGAAATGCGCGACATGGTCTTCCGTGTTACCGGATATCGCCCCACGGTCGCCCGTTCGGTACTGCCCGGCCCGCAACAGAGCTGGAAGACAACAGGCGTGGCCAATGCCGCAAACCGACACATCTATCCGCCATGGGTCGGGGCATTCGTGGCCATGCGCGTGGACTTCAAGGGGGTACGTCCCCTGACCCCGCTGCCGGCATGGCGTTCCGAACCGGAAATGGGCTGATCCGGCCGTTCCCCTTCATTTTTCCATGGTTTTCCCGGCCCATTCCCGAATCGCGTCCGCAAGCGTGGGCGTGGAATTGTCCCGGTATTCATAGCGCACATGCGCCACGGGCCTGCTGATATTCAGCAGCCCGGTCAGGTCGATGGGCGTGCCCGAGATCACAAGGTCGCAATCCGCCGCATTGATGGTGTTTTCCAGATCGCGCATCTGCGCCGCGCCGTACCCCATGGCCGGAAGCACGGTGCCGATGTGCGGATAGCGTTCGAACACCCCGCGCAGGGAACCCTGCAGAAACGGCCTCGGGTCCACCATTTCCCGCGCCCCCATGCGCTCGGCGGCAATGGAGCCCGCGCCAAAGGTCATTTCCCCGTGCGTCAGGGTCGGGCCGTCCTCCACCACAAGCACGCGTTTGCCCCGGATCATGTCCGGATCGTCGGTCGTGATTGCCGAATCCGCCCGAATGATCACGGCGTGGGCATTGCACGCCCGGATGTTGCGGCGCACGGTCTCCACGTCCTCGGGATTCGCGGAGTCCACCTTGTTGATCACGGCCACGTCCGCCATGCGCAGATTGGTTTCCCCGGGATGATAGCGCAGCTCGTGCCCGGCCCGGTGCGGGTCCAGCACCACGATGTGCAGGTCCGGCCGGTAGAACGGGGTGTCGTTGTTGCCCCCGTCCCAGATGATCACGTCCGCCTCCTGCTCGGCCCGCTCCAGAATCCGGGCATAATCCACGCCTGCATAGATGATCCCGCCCATGCGCACCACGGGCTCGTATTCCTCGCGCTCCTCGATGGTGCAGTGATGCGCCTCGAAGTCCTCGTATTTCTCGAACCGCTGCACCGCCTGTCGTGTCAGATCGCCATAGGGCATGGGATGGCGGATGACCACGGCACGGCGGCCCATGTCCCGCAGGATGCGCCAGACCTCGCGGCTGGTCTGCGACTTGCCGCAGCCCGTGCGTACCGCGCAGACCGAGATCACGGGTCTGTTGGCCTTGATCATGGTATAGGGCACGCCCGCGATCATGAAATCCGCGCCCGAGGCCGTGACCACGGACGCCTTGCGCATGACCTCGGCATGGGAAATGTCGGAATACGCGAACATGACCAGATCAACGCGATTTTCCCGGATCAGCCCGGCAATATCCGCGTCCGGCACAATGGGAATGCCCTCGGGATACGCGTCCCCGGCCAGCTCAGACGGATATCGGCGACCGTCGATGTCCGGAATCTGCGTGGCCGTGAAACAGACCACGTTGTAACGCGGGTTGCCCCGGAAATAGACGTTGAAGTTGTGGAAATCCCTGCCTGCCGCTCCCATGATGATGACGTTCTCGACCATGTTCCGACTCCTGAATTTCGCAAGCAATGCAACGGGGAATGCGCTGTCCGGCTATGCGGACAGGATGGGCGCGGCCCGGTCCACCGCCCAATCCACCTGATCCCGGGTAATGACCAGAGGCGGGGCAAAACGGATGATGTCGTGATGCGTCTCCTTGCAGAGCAGCCCGGCCTGCCTGAGGCGTTCGCAGTACTGGCGCGCTCCCCCGGCCTCGGGATGGAATTCCACGGCCAGCAGCAGCCCTTTGCCGCGCACCTCCCGGATATCGGGATTTTCGATCTCCCGCAGCCGGGACAGAAAATGGTCGCCCATGCGCGCAGCATTGCCGATCAGGCCCTCGTCGACCAGCACGCGCAATGCGGCCCGGGCCACGGCGCAGGCCAGCGGATTGCCCCCGAACGTGGACCCGTGTTCCCCGGGCTTGAGCACGCCCAGTATCTCGGTATTGGAAAGCACGGCCGACACCGGATAAAACCCGCCGGACAGCGCCTTTCCAATCAACGTCAGGTCGGCTTCGATGCCCTCGTGCTCCTCGGCCAGCAGTTTGCCGGTGCGGCCCAGCCCTGTCTGGATTTCGTCCAGTATCAGGGCTATTCCCGCATCGTCGCAGATGCGCCGCACCTTGCGCAGGTATCCGTCCGGCGGAATGATCACCCCGGCTTCGCCCTGGATCGGCTCCACCAGAAACGCGACCGTATTGTCCGTGATCGCGTCGGCCAGCGCCTGTGCATCGCCATACGGAATCACCCTGAATCCGGGCGTGAACGGCCCGAAGTCCGTGGTGGACGTGGGGTCCGTGGAAAAGCTGATGATGGTGATGGTGCGGCCATGAAAATTGTCCGCGCACACGATGATTTCGGCCTTGTTCTCGGGGACGCCCCGGACCAGATACCCCCATTTGCGCACGGCCTTGATCGCGGTCTCCACGGCCTCGGCCCCGGAATTCATGGGCAGCACCTTGTGCGAACGGGTCAGGTCGCACAGCTCCCGATACAACAGCCCGAGCTGATCGTTGCGGAACGCGCGCGAGGTCAAGGTCAGCCGCTCGGCCTGCGTCTGCATGGCCGACAGTATGCGCGGATGACAATGCCCCTGATTCACGGCCGAATACGCGGAAAGGCAGTCCATGTACTGGTTGCCATCCACGTCCCACACCCATACGCCACTGCCGCGCGAAAGCACCACGTCCAAAGGCTTGTAGTTGTGCGCCCCGTACTGGTCCTCAAGCTGGATGTACTCGTCAGCCCTCATGGCCTGCCTCCCCTCTGTTCGATTGACAAAACACACTGTCCGGACATGGGAATTCACTCAGTACACTCCCATTGCCCGCCCCTGTTGTCAATGCGGAGGAAGAGGCCTTCGGCAACCCTTCCGGGGGGCCGGGCTCTGCCCGGACCCGCCAAGGAGCAAGGCCCCTTGGATCCCCATTCTGTCTTGAGAATTGGAAGAGGCCGGATGCATGCCCTGTCGGGTCATGCATCCGGCCTCTTCCAATTCTCAAGACGGGGTGACTGGCTTCAAAAAAACTGCTTTTCCCTTTGCCTGTTTCCCCTGAGTTCTGATTTCTCGATAGCGGAAGCTCCTGCTTTTCCGCAGCTCCCTACGCCGCCAGACGAGCCGGACAAGTTCCCTCATCCCCCACAGGCGGCGTAGAACCAGAAAGTTTAGGAGAGTCCAGAGAACCCTTTTCAAAGGGTTCTCTGGTCGCCGAAGGCATTCTTCTTCGTCCTAGCCGCATTTGGTATAGCCGCAGGCCTTGCAGATGTTGCAGCCTTCCTCGAAGACCAGGGGTTCGCCGCAGTCGGGGCAGACTTCATGCGTCAGGGAATTGCCGTGGATGGGCACGTTTTCGCCGCGCAGGTAGCGGGTTTCGAACACGAGGGCGATGGCATCCGGGATGGACTTGACCAGATGCTTTTTCATGAACTTGGGATTTTCGCCGCCAATGCCCTTGAGCTGTTCCACGATATCTCGCACGGTCACGCCGGATCGCAGGGCAAGGGACACGAGCCTGCCGATGGCCTCGGCCTTGGCCGTGATGGACCCGCCGGACTTGCCGATGGTGGCGAACACCTCGAAGGGCTTGCCATTCATCTCGTTGATCGTGAGATACAGCGCACCGAGTCCAGTCTCGACCTTCTGGGTGAACCCGTAGATCACGTCCGGCCGGGTCTGGACCTGCGACTTGGCCTTTTCCGCCTTGGCGTCCTTTTCCTTGTCTCCGTCGCCGGTACAGAGCACCTGCGAGGTCTTGGACCCGTCGCGATACACGGTCACGCCCTTGCAGCCGTATTCGTAGGCCTTCCAGTAGATGTCCCAGATTTCCTCGCGCGTGGCCGCGTTGGGCAGGTTCACGGTCTTGGAAACCGCGTTGTCCGTGTATTTCTGGAATGCGGCCTGCATCCTGAGATGCCAGAGCGGTTCGATGTCCATGGACGTGACGAACACTTCGCGAATGTCCTCGGGCAGGTGCTCGATCCGGCGGATGGACCCGACCCGGGCCACTTCCTCCATGAGCTTGGAGCTGTAGGCGTCCGCCTCCTTGAGCGCGGCCTCGAAGTGGGGGTTGGTCTCCACGAGCTTGTCGTTGTCCATGACATTGCGCACGAAGCTGAGCGCGAACAGGGGTTCCACGCCCGAGGAGCAGCCCGCGATGATGGAGAGCGTGCCCGTAGGCGCGATGGTGGTCGTGGTGGCGTTGCGGTAGGGGCCGAGATTGGCCTTGCCGAACACGGAATCCGCATAGGCCGGGAAAGGACCGCGCTCTGCGGCCAGTGTCTTGGACGCGGATCGGGCCTCGTCGTGCATGAACTTCATGACGCGTTCGCCAAGGTCCACGGCCTTCTGGGAGTTGTAGGGAATGCGGAGCTGATAGAGCAGGTCGGCCCAGCCCATCACGCCCAGTCCGATCTTGCGGTTGCGGCCCACGGTCTCGGTGATCTGATCCAGAGGATAGCGGGACGCGTCGATCACGTTGTCCAGAAAGCGCACGGACAGATGAATGGTCTGCTTCAGGCCGTCCCAGTCCACTTCGCCATCCCGGCCGTTTTTGCCTCTGGCATGGAACAGGCCGAGATTGATGGAGCCGAGATTGCAGGCCTCATAGGGCAGAAGCGGCTGCTCCCCGCACGGGTTGGTGGATTCGATATCCCCCTGTTCCGGCGTGGGATTGTCGCGATTGATGCGGTCGAGAAACACGATGCCCGGGTCTCCGGACTCCCATGCCTTGTTCACGAGGATGTTGAACACCTCGCGTGCATTGAGCGTATCCTTGACCTTGCCCGTATGGGGCGCGATCAGGTCGTAGTCCTCGCCCTTTTCCACGGCTTGCATGAAGCGCTCGGTCAGAGCCACGGACAGATTGAAATTGTTCAGCTCGCCATCCCGTTCCTTGGCCTTGATGAATTCCATGATGTCGGGATGGTCGATGCGCAGAATGCCCATGTTGGCTCCGCGCCGGGTGCCGCCCTGCTTGATCTGCTCGGTGGCACAGTTGAAGATGCGCAGAAAGGACAGCGGGCCGGACGCCACGCCGCCCGTGGACCCGACCCGGGAATCCCTGGGCCGCAGCCGGGAAAAGGAAAAACCCGGTTCCGCCACCGGATTTGTGGATGATGGCCGCGTGCTTGACCGCGTCGAAAATGCCCTCGATGGAATCCTCCACCGGCAGCACGAAACAGGCCGCAAGCTGGCCCAGATCGGTCCCCGCATTCATCAGGGTCGGGGAATTGGGCAGAAAGCGGTAGGAGGTCATCAGATCATAGAATTCCCGGGCCAGTTTTGCAGGCGTGTACGGAGATTTTTCGTACTTGGCCTCTTCCGCGGCAATGGCCGCGCCAACCCGCCAGAACATCTCCTGCGCGGTTTCGAAAGGCAGCCCCTGGGCGTCCTTTCGAAAGTAGCGACGAGACAGAACTATCTTGGCGTTTTCGTTGATGATTGGGGCGGGCAACTTGGCGGGCATCTTTATTTCCGACATGAGATACAACTCCTAACGTACTGAAAAGAAAGACTGTTTTGACCAAAAACGCCATCATCCCCTGATGGCGTTAGAGAATCTCTAGACTAGCCGAAGGGGAAAAAAAAGGCCAGCCGAAAAACTCGACGCAAAGGAAAAAGCCGATTTTTCGGACAAGAACATCTAGGAATCATTCGCAATTATTTCTTGGGTAGCAGAACGGTTATGCGGGTGGTGGTCGAATCCGGGACATCAAGTCTGATGTCTCCGCCGAGGGTGGTGGTCACGAGCCGCGCGGTGTACGTGCCCAGTCCGGTGCCGCGCTTCTTGCCGTGGGTCACGTACTTGTCGAAGAAACGGCTGCGGATGGCAGCGGGAACCGCACCCTTGTTCGAGACCACGATGCGGTGCCGGTCTCCGGTATGCAGATCCACGTTCACGGTTTCCCGATCGGGAGAAGCCTCCACCGCGTTGCGAACCAGATTGGAAAGCAGGGCATAACCGAGGATTTCCTCGCAGGGCACGGAAAACACGTTGTTCGGGCCGACAGGCTTCCCGGACAATGTCATGCTCAGGCTGACGTTCTTGGCACGCAGCAGCGGTCCGAGCTCCTCGCCCACGGTATCCAGCACGCGCAGCAGGTCCACGCGCTGCAAGGTCGGGAGATAGGAGCCCTCCTCCATCTTGTACAGGGCGTGCGACAGGTTGATGAGCCGGACCATGCGATCTCCGGCCTGCCCCACGCTGTCCACAAGTCCGCGCTGGGAGTCGGTCAGGTTTTCGGCATTGCGCAACAGCTTGAACAGGGTCTGCGTAGCCAGGGCCGGGGACTTGAGATCATGCCGGATCATGCGTTCCACATCGTCGCGCAACGCCTCCAGCCGCTTGCGCTCGGCAATGTCCTGCACGAACGCGATGACCATTTCGTTTCCCTTGAACGACAATCGGTAGGCCGTGACCTCGATGGGCAGCAGCCCGGACTTGCGGGTCAGGCCGGTGCGTTCCATCACCACCTTGCCCTGCGCCTTGATCGTGGCCAGCAGTTCGGGCCACGCATCCTGATCCAGATCCGCATCCAGATCGAGCACGCGCAGGCCGCTCATTTCGGCCCGGGAATAGCCGAACATTTCCATGGCCGCGATGTTGGCATAGTCGATGGAGCCGTCGGGCTTGAGCCGGAATATGGCCACTGCCGCGTTGTCCATGGCGAACTGTGTCAGGCGAAGCTCCTCTTCGGCCCGGACGCGGTTGGTCACGTCCGTGCCGAAGGAAACCATGGCCAGATTCGTGCCTCGCGTGGCAATGGCGCTGTTGCGCCACAGAATGTGCCGCAATTCCCCGCTTCGGGTGAGGATCGGATTCTGAAAGGTATCCTGCACGCCCTCGCCCGCTGCCATGAGCCGGGCGAATTCCTCGCGAACATAGGGAAAGCGTTCCCGGGGCACCACCACGTCGAACCAGTCCTTTCCCGCAAGTTCATCCCGGGTATAGCCGGTGATGCGTTCCCCGGCGGCATTGAAAAGCTGCACCCGGCCCTCGGAATCCAGTCCCACGATGATCACGTCCGTGGACTCGATGATCTCCCGGTTGGTGATCATGGCCTCGCGCAGCCGATCTTCGGCAAGCTGGCGCATGCGCACCTCGCGTGCGAGCCTGCGGTTCCAGAACAGGAAGACGGCCAGCACGAACACGGCGCCGCCGCCCACGTAAAACGCGATGCGCCACGAATGGGAGCGGTCCACCCAGTCGCGGGAACGCATCACGCTCCAGTAGTCGTAGATTTCGCGGCGTTCCGCCTGGGAAATGGTATCCAGAGCCCGATTGACCAGATCGAGCATTTCGGGCCAGTCCTTTCGCACGCCGATGGAAAGCTGGTAGTTGTACTGGGTGATGGCCGCCACCTTGAGGGTGGTGAATCCGGCCTGTCGGCTCACGAATTCCACGGAGGCCTGCGGCGCCACATAGGCATCCACCTGCCCGTTGGCAACCGCGCGCAGCCCGGCCATGGACCCGGTCACGGGAAGCAGTTCCAGCCCCGGGTAATCCTTGGCAAGACGCAGGTGCGCCAGATGGCCCTGGCCCACGGCCACGGAGCGTCCCCGAAGGTCGTTCAGCCCGGCAATGAAGGGAAAGTCGCTGCGGGTCACGACCACGATGGGCAAAAGCAGGTAGGGGCGGGAGATGAGCAGTTCCCGACTGCGTTCCGGGGAATTGGCCACCACGGAAACCAGATCGACTTCCCGGGCCTTGGCCAGTTCCAGAAGCGACTTGAAGCTGCTGGCAATGATCTGACGCGGCTTCAAGCCGATGCGTTGGGTCACCAGAGCCATGTAGTCCGCAACCATGCCCTGCATCCGGCCGTCCTCACCCCGGAAGATGACCGGCGGTGCATCGATCATGAATCCGATGCGCGGATTGGGATGGGCGGCGAGAAACGCTGTTTCCTCGGGAAAAAGCTTCAGGGCATTTCCCTCCAGCTCGGGCCGCAACTGCTGGGCCGCCGAAGTCCCGGGCCAAACCGCAGACACGGCCAGAACCAGAAGCATGGCTGCCCAAACAGCCCGAAACAGTCGGAATCGGCGGGAATCCGGGTTCATCATTTCCCTATAGGGCTTTTTTCCCCTCGGGATACATGATTTTTTGCATCCGTTTTCAAAAAAAAATAACGGATCGGAAAATCGAAGCGCGCTACCCCGTTTTTGCTCCAAGGTCGGGCACGAGAGCGCAAAGTCGGGAAACCAGAGCCTCGAATATCTGGGACTCGCGGTTGTTGTAGCGGAATTCCAGCTCCTTGAGATACAAGGGGAACCGCTGGCAGGAAATGCCCCGGAACTTCTTGAGCCTGCCCCGGGCGAATCGCCAGAAGCTGTCGTTTCTGGCATCGATCATGGGTGGTTCGTCATGGCGGCGGATGATTTCGTACGGCAGGGACTCGTTGCCGCAGAACACCAGTGCGTCGTAATCCTTGTACCTGTCCGTGTAGACGAGGTTGCCGGCCCGCACCAGCTTGAGCCGGAAGTTCATGTGGAAATGAAACACGGTTTCGGCCTGGAATCCGGGCACCAGATCGATGAATACCAGTCCGTCCCGATGCAAAATGCCGTAGACCGGAATGGTGTCCATGCGCATGTCCTTGGGCCCGCCCGTGAGACGGGTTCCCTTGAGATAGGAATTCAGCCCGGTTTCCGGGCCCATGAGCTGGGTCGCGTCCGGGGCATGGGCCAGAATGGCGAACCGGAGCGCGGTCAGGGCCTTGTACACGGTATTGTAGGACAGGCCCAGATCCTGCTTCATCTGATGCACGGTGCGTTCCTGCATGAAGAGCCGGGTCAGGCCGATCCATTCCGTGCAGGAAAGCGCGCCGTTGTTGATCCAGCGGCCGGAAAAGGGCTGGAACGTGTACTTGCAGGAAGAGCAGCGCAACCGCTGGCCGGACAGGGTGTATATCTTGCGATTGCCGCAGCGGGGGCAGTAGGGTTCACCCCCGGGCCAGCAGTGGGCGAGCAGGAACTCCCGGGCCCGCTGCTCGTTACGCAGCAGGGCCTTGATATTGTTCGGGTACTGTTGTTCCGCAAAGGCGGGAACCGCATTGCCGACAATGGCGGGATCATATTCGCAGCGCGCCGCTTCCATGATGTTCTCTCCTAGAATCCCCAGGCCGAGAGCGTACCTCGCCGATACCCCTGATCCATGGCCACGTAATCCAGAACAAGGGAGTCGAGGTCGTCCAGCACCGGGAGCGGGACCCGATCCAGGGCCCGGAAATCAATGGTCTTGATGTATGCCTTGCAGGTCTGGCACACATCCACGCGAAAACCCGGTTCCTGTTCCACCGTGAAAAAGGTCAGTTTCTTCTGGTCGTCCTCGCCGCAGACCGGACAGGCAATGCGCCGCACCCGGAACTCGTGGCGACAGAACGAACAGGTCATGTGCCGAAATCCCTCCCGCTGGCGCAGGGACGAGATCAGGGGCAGGGAGCCGCAGATCGGGCAGGAGCCGTTATGCCATGTGGTCACTTCGGGCAGCCGCTCGGCCAGCAGCTCCGCGGCAACCTCGATGGACGGACCGAGCGCTGCCGCAGCCAGAAACCGCGTCAACTGGGGCGCCTCCGGCGTGACCTGCGACCATTTTTCGAAAAATGTCGTGTTCTCGGAAAAATACGCATCGAACAGCTCGTCCGGGACAAGCTCGTTCTTCTGCAGGGCTTCGGCCAGCAGCGCCGCGCCCTTCTGCATGGGCATGTCACCCCGACCGATCAGGCCGAACACCTGATCCAGCAGATTCCGGGCCTGTTCGCGGTCATGGGGAAACGCGTCCCGGGCCACCAGCGGCACGCCCCGGATCACGTCCTCGCCGGACGCGCAGGCCAAATCCTCGGACAGGGACACCGAGGCCTGTTGTCTGGCCGAGAGCTGCATGCGTGCCACATCTTCGATCAGGTTGACCAATTCTCCGGGCAGCGCCTGCTTCGCCTTGATGTGGGCGATCTTCGACTCCATTCTGCGGCCAGCTTCCTCGTAATCGTAACTCATGAATACCTCGCGTTTCTCCGAATATGCCGAAACGCTAGGTTTCAGACTCAGACGTGCCAACGATTCCAGACCTGCTCAAAGTTTGGCACCAGCCTTTGAACAAGTCAAATCATTTCGAGAAAATAGAGCAACCTATTTTATGTCTTTTTGAGCATAATGATATGGTTCAAGACCAGCGGCATCCAAGGGATGGCGCCACTTCTGCCTCTTTCATAGATAATATCTATCTTACGAATAGAAAAGGGGGGAGAGCGCCGGAGCCGAATCTCCGGGGGCAAGGGCCGTGCCCGGAGCAAGGGGCAGAATTGCGTTTGCCCGGGACAGGGAAAGAAGCACGGGAACATTCCGGCCGATCAGGGGCGAGGCGGTCAGCCGCGCATTTTCAAGACGCACGGCGCAGGGAACCAGCCACTCCAGTCCGGGCTTGGCATACAGGGAATCCGCAAGCTCGACCCGAAGAGGCGAAGACGGAGCAAACCCGGCCATGCCGCGCAGCACGGGCAGGACCAGAGCATGCATGCAGGCGAACACCGCACCGGGCGGACCGGGCAGGCTGACCATCAGGGTGGTGTTGCGCATGCCCGCGAAAACGCTCTTGCCCGGGCGCATGGCAACGCCCTGGAACAGCGGTTCGAATCCCGCGCGCATGGCGGCGTTCGCAGTGAAATCCCGTTCGCTGCGGCCAGTGCCGCCCGAAGTGATGATGAGAGCGGGGGCAGGCTCGCGCACGAGTTCGCGCATCAGGGCGTCGGGATCGTCCCTGACCGGGATGGCGGATTCCACCACGGCTCCGGTCCGTGCGGCCAGTCCCGAGGCCAGCACCAGATTGTCGGCAGGAATGCGGCCCGGCCCGGCCTGATCCGGCGGGGCCAGTTCGCTGCCCACGGCCAGAATCCGTACTGCGGGCGGCTCGTGCACGGAAACCAGCGGCGTGCGGGTTCGTGCGAGAACGGCTGCGGCCTGAGGTGTGACCGAACCGCCTTTGGCGAGAATCAGGTCATGGGCACCAATGTCCGCGCCGGGACCGGACGTGAACCAGCCGGGTCGAAGCGGCGCAGTCAGGATCAGGGAACCGGACTGCTCCCGGACATCCTCTTCCGCAACAACACAGTCCGCCCCCGAGGGCAGGGGCCCACCCGTAAGGATGCGCACGGCCGTGCCGGGTTCGAGCGGCTCGGAGGATCGGGTTTCCGCATGAATCTCGCCGCGTATCGCCAGAACTGCCGGGGCAGCGTCGGAAGCCTGTGCCGAATCCCGGGCGGCCAATGCGTAGCCGTCGCGCAGGGACACGGCCTGTTCGGGCACCGAGACTCCGGCAAGCATGTCCGCAGCAGCGGCCAGCCCCACGGCGCGGGACGGAGGCAGTTCCACGACGCGACTCGGGCGCACCCGTTCCATCAGCCGTTTCACGGCCTTTTCCCGGGTGATTTGCGTCAGCGTCATGTTCCTAGTCCTGTATGCGTCCGGGGTCGTTGTAGACCCAGAAGCTGTCGTGCTTCACATTGCCGATGAGGGTGACTCCGGTCTTGCGGGCCAGTTCCACGGAAAAACTGGTTGCCACGGCCGTGGAGATCATGACCGGAACTCCGATGCGCACCACCTTGAGCAGGATTTCCGAGGCCACGCGGCCCGTGGACACGATCATCTTGTCGTCCACGCTCACGTCTTCCAGAAAGCACTGGCCGCAGATCATGTCGATGGCATTGTGTCTGCCGATGTCCTCGCGAAAGAAGAGCATTTCGGTGGGGGTGCACAGGGAGGAATTGTGGCACCCGCGCGTGGCCGTGTAAAGCGTGGACCGCTCGTGCAGCTCCCGGGCCAGAGACAGCACCTGTTCCGGGGTGACGCGCACGTCTCCGGAAAGCCGCCGCCGGGAAATGGTGGTCACGTTGCGGCCGAAATTCGTGCCCTTGCCGCAGCCCGAGGTGATGGACCGTTCCATGACCCGGTTTTTCCACGGATCGTTGCAGGTCTCCACCTCGGCCACAAGCCGATCTTCCTGTTCACGCACGGTCAGGTCGGTGATCTGGTCCGGATCGGAGACAAAGGCGTCGGACTTGAGAAAGCCCACGGCAAGGTATTCCGGGTGCTTGCCCGTGCACAGCAGGGTCACCACCTCGCGGCCGTTGAGCATGATGGTCAGCGGCACTTCGCGGATGGACCGGATCGGGGTCGGGGTAAACCCGTTCGGACCGTATTGTTTCACTTCATAGGATAGGGAGTCCATGTCTTCCTCCGAACATTCCCGGGAACCCATGGCGTTTTCCCGTATCTGCGGTTATAGAAAAGGAGTCCGGCGCAGGGCAACGCCCGGGCAATTCCCCAGACTTTCACACCCGAGGGAGGAAAGCATGACCAAGGTCGTCTGCATGGTGGGCAAGAAGAAATCCGGAAAGACCACGTTCATCGAAAAGCTCGTGCCCGCGCTGGCCCGACTGGGCGTATCCGTGGGCACGGTCAAGCACGACGCCCATTCGTTCGACATGGATCATGAAGGCAAGGATTCGTGGCGGCACCGCAAATGCGGGGCCGAAACCGTGGTGGTCTCTTCCCCGGCCCAGGTCGCAATGATCAGGAGCGTGGAGCGGGAAATGTCTCTGGAGCAGATTGTGGACACGTATTTCCGGGATCGGCATCTGGTCATCGCCGAGGGGTATTTCCGATCGGATTTTCCCAAGATGGAGATTTTTCGCCCCGAGGCACACGACCTGCCCCTGTGCACCCGGTCGATTGCCGGGGAAAAGCAGCTTCTGGCCATGATCACGGACAAGCCGACCGATGTCGGGGTGCCGACCTTTTCCCCGGACGATGCCGAGGGCGCGGCCCAATGGCTGGCCCGGCATCTGCTCGGCTGGGTGGCCAGCGGCATGTGGTCCGGGGAAAAATGAGGCCGGTCTAGTCCACGGTCTGGAATTTCTCCCGGACCGCGTCGCACACCGGGCACCGTTCCGGCGCCATGTTGCCCTGCGCCACGAATCCGCAGATGCGGCAGACGTGCAGCCCGGTTTCGGACAGGGAATCCGCCTTTTCGGCCAGTGCCTTGTGGTTCATGGCGGTCTTCAGAAACTGGGACAACGCGGCCTCCACGGGCGTGGCGCCTTCCTCGCCGGCAATGGCAACCCCCTCCCTGTACTCGTCGATCCAGCCCCGCAGGTCCTGAAGCGTGTCTTCCAGATTGGTGTCCGTATCCCCGATGCGCCCCCTGAGCAGCATGAGCGCTCTGGACGCATGCGTGTGCCGCGCCAGTGCCAGGGCGCGAAAGGTCCTTGCCGCCCCGGGCCTGTTTTCGCGTTCGGCCCGAAGCGCGTGCATTTCATTGGCTGCCGCAGCCACGGCTTCCGTGACATAGGCCCTTTCCAATTTTTTCCCAACTCTGTTCCATGCTAATTGCCTACCTATAAAATAATGAATACTATTGACGAAGGGGAAGCGGAATGAGATTGCTTGCGGATGTGCGCCATCTTGGGCGCATTCGCATATTTCTTCAACCAAATTCAGAGAAGCAAACCATGAAAGGCACGATCAAATTCAAGCTGATTCTGGGATTCGCCGTCATTACCCTGATTCTGGCCGCAGTCGGCATCAGCGGATATCACGGCGTCACGCAGGAACAGAAGGCGCTGGAGCACCTGCTCACCAAGAGCCTGCCTCTGGTCACGGCGGCCGAGGACATCCGGACTCTGGGCCTGAACCACCGCATATACGAAAAGGACTTCTTCATGGACATCGGCAGCCCTGAGAAGCAGGCCGAAGCCGTGCGCAAGTTCAACGCCGAATCCGAAAAACTCCTCAAGACCCTGGCCTTTCTGGAGGAACAGAGCCGCGAGGAAGCCAGTCTTGCCAAGCTTCAGCAGCTCATTGCCGGGCTTGACGAAAAATACGCCGCCTACAGGAACGGCGTGTTCTCCACCATGGAGAGGGTGCGCAACGATCCCTCCATCACCTCGGAGCAGGCCAATGCCCTGCTCACCCCGTACAAGCAGATCACCTACGACTTTGCCCGGGACGTGGACCTTGTTTCCGCCACAGTGAGCCGGTTCATGACCGACAGAGGCAAGGAAGTCATGGAGACTGCCGACTTCGAGGCATACCTGATTCTCGGGCTGCTCGTGGCCGGACTTCTGGCCGCGATTCTGGCCGGATATCTCAGCGTGCGCGCCACCATCAATCCTCTGGGCCGCATGGTCCGGTTCGCCTCCGCAGTTGCGGGCGGCGATTTCAAGGCCCGGGCAGAAGGCGTGTTCACCGGCGAAATGGGATTGCTGCGGCAGGCCGTGGACACCATGCTCAAGACGGTTTTCGACAAGATCGAGGAAGCCGAGGAAGCCGCGGACAACGCGGCCAAGGCTGCGGACGACGCGCGTCGCGCCCAGGCCGATGCGCAGGAAGCCAACATCCGCAACGAGGCCCAGAGCCGGGGCCTGCTCGAAGCGGCCCAGCGGCTGCGTGATCTCATGAGCAGCCTGACCTCGGCCACCGAGGAGCTCTCCGTACAGGTGGAACAGGTGGCACGCGGCGCGGACGTGCAGAATGCACGCACCACCGAGACCTCCACGGCCATGGAACAGATGAACGCCAGCATCATGGAAGTGGCACGCGGCGCTGCCGAGGCCGCGGAAAATGCCGAGGCCGTGCGCGAAAAGGCCCAGTCCGGCGCCGGAGTGGTGGCGGATGTGGTCTCCTCGGTCAACGACGTGGAAACCCATTCCATGCGCATGCAGCGCAGTCTGGAATCCCTCGGCGAACAGGCCGAGGGCATCGGCAAGATCATGAACGTGATCACGGACATTGCGGACCAGACCAACCTGCTCGCCCTGAACGCGGCCATCGAGGCGGCGCGCGCTGGCGAGGCCGGACGCGGTTTTGCCGTGGTGGCCGACGAAGTGCGCAAGCTCGCGGAAAAGACCATGCAGGCCACCAAGGAAGTGGGCGACGCAGTCTCTGCCATCCAGAACGGCACCCGCGACAACATGAAGGAAATGCAAGGCGCGAATCAGGCTGTTTCCACAAGCGCGGATCTGGCCCATTCCGCCGGAGAAGCTCTTGAAGAGATCGTCCGCTACATCGAGACCAACACCGGCCAGATCCACACCATTGCCACGGCTGCCGAGGAACAGTCCGCAGCCAGCGAGGAAGTGACCCACGCTCTGGACGAAGTAAGCAGCATTGCCGATGAAAACGCCCACGGCATGTCGGAATCCGCTGTTGCCCTGCGCGAACTCGCTTCCCTGACCGAACAGATCAACGTGGTGATCGAGGGCATGGCCAGCGGCGATGCCGCAGCTCTGGAACACGCGGCCGCGCAGTTGTCCGCTCCGATTTCCGCTTCCCGCCCCGCATCGTACGCGCCCAGACCGTCCGCATCCCGTCCTGCGCCGACCACGGCGTCGGCAGCGGCCAGACGCAGACCGTCCACCGGCAATCTCATGGACTGGGACGAAAGCTTTTCCGTGGGCGTGCGCGAGATAGATCAGCAGCACAGGAAACTGTTCGATCTGGTCAACGCACTGCACAAGGCCATGCGCACGGGCAAGGGCAGCGACATTCTGGGCAAGGTGTTCGAGGAACTCCGCGAATACACGGTCCATCATTTCGCCCATGAGGAATCCCTGTTCGAGGAACACCACTATCCGGCCATGATCGGCCACCAGAAGGAGCACACCAAGCTCGTGGATCAGGTGCTGGAACTGGAAAAGGAATTCAAGGCCGGACGCGCGGCCATCACCAACGAGGTCATGGAATTCCTGCGCAACTGGCTCGTGAACCACATCAAGGGCACGGACAGGAAGTACGGTCCGTTCCTGAACCGCGCCGGAGTGCGCTAGGCCTTCGGATCGAAAATCAGTCGCTTGAAGGAAAAGGCGCCCCGCAGAAAACGGGGCGCCTTTTTTGTGTCGAAAAAAGGTTGGCTATGGTCTGAGCTGGCTGAAAAGCATGCCCGCGAGCATCAGGCCGCAACCGATCATGGCGCGGACCGTGAGCACTTCGCCGAGCACCAGACAGCCGCCGATGACCGCGAACACGGATTCCAGACTCAGGATGATGGCCGCATGCGCGGGTTGCGCGTCCCGCTGGGCCAGCACCTGAAGCGTGTAGGCCACGCCCACGGAAAGCAGGCCGCCATAGAGAATGGGAATGGCTGCGCCCTCGAGCCCGGCAAGGGTGATCTCCTCGGTGGCAACCGCGCCGATCAGGCTGAGCACGGCGCAGGCCGCGAACTGGAGAGAGGAAAGCTTGACCGCGTCGCAACCGTCCATGCCCGGGGAGAGCTTGCCCACGATGATCACGTGTCCGGCCCAGAACAATGCGCTGGCCAGCACCAGCATGTCCCCGAAGGACACGCTCAGGCCGCTGGTCACGGAGAGCAGATACATGCCGGCAACGGCCAGTCCCGCGCCGACCCACGTGCCCAGTCCGGCTCGCTGGCCGAAGAACAGGCCCATGAGCGGCACCAGCACCACGTAGAGTCCGGTGATGAATCCGGCCTTGCCCGCAGTGGACGGTTCCAGCCCCAGCGCCTGAAGCTGCGGTCCGGCAAGGCCGATCTGCTGGAGCGTGGCTCCGGCGAACAGGGCCAGCCCCAGAATCAGGCCGCCCCGGACCAGACGTTTTCGATCCGTGGCGGCAAAGCCCGGAGCCCTGCCGCGCTCCATGCGGCGAAACAGGGGAACGAGTGCCACGGAACCGAGCGCAAAGCGCACTCCGTTGAACGTGAGCGGTCCCACATGGTCCATGCTCATGCGCTGGGCCACGAAGGCGAGCCCCCAGATGGCGGCGGTGACGAAAAGCAGCAGGTCGGCACGCAGGGTGCGTGTATTCATGATCTCCCTCCCGGAAACCCCTTTGCATACGGGGAATCCTCTGGAGAGGCAAGCGCGCCCGACCGGGAAAAAACGGCTGCTAGGACGGCTGCTCCACTTCGGGTTCGGCCTGCTCGCTCATGATGCCCTTGATCAGGTCCACGAGATATTCCACGGCCTCGGGCGTGCCCTCGGCCGGGGCCCATTCCGGGATGTCCTTGTCGTCGGTCCGGGAATACGGCCCGTCCTTGACCTCGAAGAGCAGGGTGTCCGGCTTGAACGCGAAAAAGGTGTGATACACGCCCGGGGCCACGTCCACGCCGAACACGGCGGTGCCGGGCTGCACGATGAGGTGGCTGGTCACGTTGCCGGTTTCATCGAATTCGATGAACAGCATGCCCCCGGAAATCACGAGCACGGTTTCGGACTTGTCCGGATTCCGGTGCCGATGGGGCGGGATGTAGGTGCCGGGCTGCAACGCGTTGAACATGCGGTGCAGCGACTCCCCGTCATGCTTGTGCAGGGGCTGGATCATCCGCTTGCGCGGGCTTTCCCTGGACAGACGCAGGAGTTCGCTGACCATTTCCAAGGTGATGGGCACCACGTCCCCGGACGGCGGTTCCAGAGCCAACGGGTATTTCTTGTCTATATCGCTCATCATGACGTGGTAGCCCTGCACAGGGGAAATGGCAAGCCGGACACGATGTTTCCCGGGCATGTCGTCTTCTCATTGCCCGGATTCCCCGGCGCAGGTATGGTGAAGCAAAAGTCCAAGGAGCAGCGCATGCTTTTGCAAGGAAAAAAGGCCCTGATATTCGGCGTGGTCAATGACCGCAGCATTGCCTACGGCATTGCAAGGCAGTTCCGGGAACACGGCGCACGCCTCGGGTTCAGTCATGCCGCCGACCCCATCCGCAAGCGACTGGAGCCCATTGCCGAATCCCTGGACGGGGAAATGCTGTTCAAGTGCGACGTGACCAGCGACGAGGACATTGCGGCCGGGGCCGAGCTGGTACGCGGGAAATGGGGCGGGGTGGATATTCTTGTCCATTCCATTGCCTATGCCAACCGCGAGGACCTCAAGGGCCGGTTCATCGACACCAGCCGCGAGGGCTACCGCATCGCGCTGGACATTTCATCCTATTCCCTCGTGGCCCTGTGCCGGGCCTATGAGCCGCTGCTTTCCCCGGGCGCATCCGTGATCACCCTGAGCTACTACGGCGCGGGCAAGGTGGTGGCCAACTACAATGCCATGGGCGTGGCCAAGGCCGCGCTCGAAGCCTGCGTGCGCTACCTGTCCGTTGATCTGGGCAAGAGCGGGGTGCGCATCAACGCGATTTCCGCAGGCCCGGTCAAGACCATGGCGGCCTCGGCCATTTCCGGGTTCGGCACCATCCTGTCGCGCATCGAGGAAAAGGCGCCCCTGCATCGCAACATCACGGTGGACGACGTGGGCAGGAGCGCGCTGTTTCTGGCCTCGGACCTTTCCTCGGGCACGACGGGCGAAGTGATGTTCGTGGATTCCGGCTACAACATCATGGGCGTGTGACGTGTCCCGCGCACGCAGGACCCTTTCCGTGCTCGTGGTGCAGCAGGAGGACTACGAGCGAAAAAGGCTGGCCGAACTGCTTTCCGGCGCCGCCGCCGAGGTGCGCACGGCCCGGGACGGTCGCGAGGGCCTGAACCGGTACCATGCGGCCGAACCGGACATTCTGGTCACGGACATTCTTCTTCCGCGTCTCGATGGACTGGACCTGATCCGCGCCGTGCGCCGGGACCGGGCCGACGCCCAGATCATCGCCACATTCGGGCCGTACAACCCCAAGACCCTGCTTCAGGCCGTGGAGTGCGACGTGCAGGCCTTCCTGCGCCTGCCCGTGAACCCGGGCAGACTGCTGGCTGCGGTCCGCCGCTGCGCGCGCAACATCGCCATGCACCGCAGACTGGCGCAGGCCGACTATTCCCTGCGCCACATGCTGGACCTGTTTCCCGGTCCGGCGCTTCTGGCCCGGGGCAACGACGTGGTGTACGCCAACCGGCGGATCTGCTCCTTTTTCGGCCATGCGGACCATGAGGCCATGTCCCGGCTTGATCTGGGGATCGAGGATTTTCTGGTCAGCCTGAACCATGAACCGTATTCCGGTCTGCCCGGGGAATGGATCGACGCCATCGTGAACGATCCGCTGGACCGCGAACACGTGGTGCAACTGGAAAATCCGCGCACGCCCTCGGCACGCCCGTCCGCGTTCGCCGTGACCTTCAACCCGTTTCCGGATTCGGATCTGCGCGTGTTCACGTTTCAGGACGTGAGCGAACTGGAGGAGGAAAAGGCCCGTCTTCGGGACGAGGCGTCCACGGACCCGCTCACCCGCGCCCTGAATCGCCGCAGTTTTCTGCGTCTGCTGGATCGGCACATGTTTTCGGGCAAGCCGTTCTCCCTGATCATGTTCGACATCGATCATTTCAAGTCCATCAACGACACCTATGGCCATGACGTGGGCGACGCAGTGCTGCGCGAGATATCCGCTCTCGTGCGGGAAAACATCCGCGAGACGGACACGCTGGCCCGCTGGGGCGGGGAGGAATTCATGGTGCTTGCCGGAAACTCGGCCCCGGACCGGGCCGCGCACGAGGCCGAACGCCTGCGCAGCGCCGTGGCCGAATTCGCGTTCACGGGCGTGCCCGGACAAATTACGTCCAGCTTCGGCGTGGCCCGCCACGTCTTGGGCGAGGATCAGGAAACCCTGCTCAAGCGTGTGGATCAGGCCCTGTATCAGGCCAAGGAAAACGGACGAAACAGAATCGTTCTGGATGAGAAATAGAAGGCCGGGCGAGTCGATCACGCACGCCTAGTCGTGGTGGTACGGCATGTTCTTCTGAATGGTGGCTGCACGGTAGAGCTGCTCAAGAAGCATGACTCGGGCGAGCTCGTGGGGGAAGGTCATGTCGCTCAGGCGGATGGCGAAGCGGGCCTGCTTCCTGACCTCGTCGGACAGGCCGAAGGGACCGCCGATGACGAAGACCGGTCGCTGATTGGGGGCGTCGGTCCATGTCTGGAGCTTGGCCGCGAACTTGCGGGACGTGAACCGTTCACCGTGTTCGTCCAGAATGATCAGGATGTCGCCCTTGCCCACCTTGGACAGGATGGATTCACCTTCGCGTCTGCTCTTTTCCTCGGGCGGCAGCTTGCCGGGCGCGTCCCTGATCATGTTCTCTTCCAGCTTGTGGAAGCGCGACAGCTTTTTCCAGTACAGCTCGCACCCTTTTTGGGAAAAGGGTTCCTTGAGCTTGCCCACCCAGATGAATCCGATCTTCGACATCAATACCTCTGAAAACGATTGAAAGAAGCAGCAAGGAGCACAGGACGCACCTCGGGAGACCGATCCGCGCCGGCCTTCGCGAGAACGCAGCCTTGCAGGCGCCTTGCTAGATGCTCATGAGCCGTGCGTTCAGTTCGGTCCCGTCCCAGTCCACGCGAACGTATCCGCCGCCCGCAAACATGCCCGGGTTGAAGACCGGAGTGTTGCCGATCATGTCCATGCCGGTTCCCTCGTGAATATGCCCGGTCAGGACCAGATCGGGTTTTGCCCGTTCAATGAAGACGCGCACGGAAAGACTGCCCACATGCGTGCCGTCCGGAAGCATGTCCAGTCTGGTGTTGCGGGGCGGCTCGTGCACGGCCAGAATCAGCCTGTCGTACTGCTCGGCCAGGGAACGGGTTCGATCCAGCCATTCGCCCAGGGTTTCGTCGTCCACCTCGCTGGGCGTGCCGAACGGGGTTCGCGCGGACATGCCCACGCCCATGACGCCCAGCCCGGGCGCGAGTTCGCGGACCTGCAGATGCAGATTCATGCCCTTGCCCGCCAGATACTCGGTCACGTCGGTTGTGTCCATGTTTCCGAGCTGGGCCAGAATGTTGGGATTGCGCGCCGCAATGGCGGAAATCACCCTGTCCGCAGCAACGCGGTCGCCCCGGTTGGTCAGGTCGCCCGTAATAATGATCCCCTCGGCCTCCTCCAGATCGGGAATGCTCTCCAAGGGGGTGATATGTTCGTGAATGTCTCCGAATGCTATCCAGTACATGTGCGCCTCCTTGATCTGCAACGGTATACCATATTGCCGGGAAACCCAAGGTTGGCCTTGCAAACCCCGAACAAAAGGAATGCAAGGCGCAAGAAAAGGACAGGATCGACGCGTATTCCGATACGCGAGAGTCTGGCCTTTCCGCAGCAACGCCGCAGATTGCCGTTTTCAAAACCGGCTGTCTCGAAATGGTGAGATGCAAGGCGCAAGGAAAGGGCAGGATCGACGCGTATTCCGATACGCGAGAGTCCGGCCTTTCCGCAGCAACGCCGCAGATTGCCGTTTTCAAAACCGGCTGTCTCGAAATGGTGAGATGCAAGGCGCAAGAAAAGGACAGGATCGACGCGTATTCCAATACGCGAGAGTCTGGCCTTTCCGCAGCAACGCCGCAGATTGCCGTTTTCAAAACCGGCTGTCTCGAAATGGTGAGATGCAAGGCGCAAGAAAAGGGCAGGATCGACGCGTATTCCGATACGCGAGAGTCTGGCCTTTACGCAGCAACGCCGCAGATTGCCGTTTCGAGACAGCCAGCTAGAGAGGCCAGAAGAACATGACCGCTGGCACGGCCACGGCCGTGACGATCACGGACACGGGCAACCCCACGCGCCAGTAGTCGCTGAACTGGTAGCCGCCCGGGCCCATGACCAGCGTGCAGGACTGGTGTCCGATGGGCGTGAGAAACGGGGAGGAGCAGGCCACGGCCGTGAGCATGAGAAAGGTGTCCGGGGACGCGCCCAGTCCCTTGGCCACGCCGATGGCAATGGGCGCCATGAGCACGGCGGCGGCCGCATTGTTGATGAGATTGGAAAGCAGCATGGTGCCCACGCAGAGCACGGTCAGGATCGCGGCGGGCGGCAGACTGCCGGAAAACGACAGGAGCGCCCCGGCCAATGTGTCGGCTCCGCCTGTTGATTCCAGCGCCGTGCCCAGTGGCAGCATGGCCCCGAGCAGCACGATGACCGGCCATTCCACGCTGCGGTACACGTCGCGCATGGTCAGGACGCCGGTGAAGAGCATGCCCAGCACGGCCAGAGTCACGGATATGGACACGTGCAGGACATTGAACGCGGTCAGCAGGATGGACACGCCGAAGATGCCAGCCGCAAGCAGTACGGGCCGGGGCGAACCGAACGCCAGTTCCCGGCTGGCAATGGGCATGCATGCCAGCCGCCGGAACGCCTCGGCCAGCACGTCGGCCCCGCCCTGCACCAGCAGGATGTCTCCCGCCTTGAACCGGGTGGCCTTGAGCCGGGAACGCACGCGTTCGCCCCGGCGGGACACGGCCAGCACGTTCACCCCGAACCGGGTCCGCACCCGAAGTTCGCGAACCGTGCTGCCGATGAGCGGAGAGTCCGTGCGCACCACGGCCTCCTGAAATTCCATTTCCGCGACCGAAAGTTCCCGGCCTATCTGCACGTCCGAGCACGCCTGCCGGTTTTCCGCCAGAATTCTGGAACAATGATCCTTGGAACCGCCCAGAAGAAATCCGGTCTTCTGCAGAAATTCGTCCAGAGTCTCGCTGTCCGCCTCGATGACCAGCACGTCGCCTTCCCGAAGCTGTTCATTGGGCGCGGGCATGTGCGGATGATCATTTCCGCGCAGCAGACTGACGTACACCGCGTCGGTCTCGTGGAACGCCTGCACGTCGACAAGGGGACGGCCTGCATGGGGCGAACCTTCGGGCACCACCAGTTCCGTGAGGTAGGCATCCATGTCGAAGAGCTGTTCGCGCGAGCCCTGTCCCTTGCGCACGGGCAGGAGCCGCCAGCCCAGAAAGGTGATGAACGCGCCCGCAACCACGGCCACGCAGAATCCCACGGGCGCGAAGTCGAACATCCGGAAGGGCGCGCCCAGCTCGTTGTCCCGAAACCCCGCGATGATCAGGTTGGGCGGAGTGCCGATGATGGTGATCTGGCCGCCGAGCAGGGAGGCAAAGGCAATGGGTATGAGGTAATAGGACGGGGATCGGTCCGCGCGCACGGCCAGCCGGATGGCCACGGGCATGGTCAGGGCCAGTGCGCCCACGTTGTTCATGAAGGCCGAGGCCACGGTCACCACCCCGACCAGCGCGCCAAGCTGCACGTACATGTTCGAGCCGAACCGTTCGATCCATGTGGCCAGCATGTCCACCAGCCCGGCCTTTTCCAGACCACGCGAGACCACGAGCACCATGGCCACGGTAATCACGGCCGGGTCCGCGAATCCGCCGAACACCTCGGACGCGGGTATCAGCCCGGCAACAGCCACGACCATGAGCGCGATCATGGCAACCACATCGTATCTGGGCCGTCCGTACACGAAGAGCACGAGGGCAAGGGCAAGGGTTCCGAACACGATGAACTGGTCGAGCATGGGGCCGCCTTTGGCTGAAGTCCGGGAAAAGGGCACTGTTCCAGAATGAATCAGAATCCGACTGATTCGTCAATCCTGCAAGGCCTTCCCGATCCGCTGTTCCGGACCGTTCCCCGAATCCGAGGTGCCGTTCGCCGAATCCCGGGTTGCCTCGTGTTCGGGCCGATGCTAGTCAACGGCAAGGCTTGGAAAAAAAAGCGAGGCACACATGTTACTCGGCATAGACGTCGGCGGCACGCACACGGACGCGGTCGCCGTGAAGGTCGATCAAGACGGGGCGCGCGTGATCGCGTCCTGCAAGGTTCCCACCCGGCACCACGATCTGATGTGGTCCATCGACACGGCTCTGGATGCCATTCTGGAGCAGGTGGACCGCAACCAGGTCTCGCAGCTCAACCTTTCCACCACGCTTTCCACCAATGCCATCGTGGAAGGAAAGATCGAGGACGTGGGCGTGCTGGTCAGCGCCGGGCCCGGCATTGATCCGCACAACTTCATGCCCTGCCGCGATTTTCACGTCATCGACGGGTCCGTGGACCACCGGGGCAACGAGATCAGGGCGTTGTCGCGCGAGCAGCTCGATCAGGCTCTGGCTTCCTGCCGGAAGAACGGAGTGCGCGTATTCGCGGTGGTGGGCAAGTTTTCCACGCGCAATCCGCGCCATGAGAACGCCATGCGTCGGGCCGCGTGCGCCTGCGACGATGACGCCCGGTGCGAGGCCGCGGATTTCGTCACGTCCGGTCATCAGCTCGGCGGAGCCCTGAATTTTCCGCGCCGCATTGCCACGGCCTATTTCAACTGCGCAGTGTGGCGGCTGTTCAACGAGTTTGCGGACGCGGGCGAAGCCTCCCTCAGGGAAAAGGGACTGGGCGACGTCACCGTGAACATCCTCAAGGCGGACGGCGGCACCATGCCCCTGAGCCAGTCGCGCACCCTGCCGGTGCAATCCATCTTTTCCGGCCCGGCAGCCAGCGTCATGGGCATTGTCGCCCTGACCGACATCTTTCACGACTCCGTGATTCTGGACATCGGCGGCACCACCACGGACATTGCGGTGTTTGCGGACGGCGCGCCCCTGATCGAACGGGACGGCATCCACATCGGCTCGCACCCCACATCCGTGAACGCGCTCAAGGTCCGGTCCATCGGCCTTGGCGGGGATTCCGCGGTCTCGATCATTGGCGACGAGGTCGCTGTGGGCCCGAACCGGCTCGGCCCGCCCGTGTCTCTTGGCGGCGAACGGCTCACCCTCACGGACTGCCTCAATTTTCAGGGGGCGTGCGAGGTGGGCGACACTGCCGCCTCGAAGCAGGCCGTGGAACGGTTTGCCGAGGCGCATACCATGCCTGCGGACGCGCTTGCGGACCGGGCCGTGGAATACGCTGCACGCAAAATTCATGACGAGACCCGCGCCCTTGTGGACGAGATCAACTCCAAGCCCGTGTACACCATTCACGAGCTGCTCGAAGGCAAGCGCGTGGTGCCGCGCAAGCTGTATCTCATGGGCGGTCCGGCCCAGGCACTGCGCGATCCGGTCTTCCACCAGTTCAAACTGTCCACCGAGGTTCCCCCGAACTACGGGGTGGCCAATGCCGTGGGCGCGGCCCTGACCCGCACCACGTGGGAACTGGAACTCTTTGCCGACACCCAGCGGCACGTGCTGTTCATCCCCTCGCTCTCCTACAGGGAAAACGTGCCGTCCGGCTATGATCTGGACGCGGCGCGCGAGGACGCGGTGAACCAGCTCGTGATGCAGCTCGACTCGCTGGGCGTGCGACTCAATGCGGAGGACGCGAAGATCACCCATGCGTCCAGCTTCAACATGATCGACGGATACGAGCGCGCGGGCAGGAACATCCGCGTGAAATGCCAGGTGCGGCCCGGAGTCTCGGCCACGCTGGCAAAGGAGGCGTAAGCCCATGCTCAAGGCGGAAACCAGCCTCGGCATCATCTTTTTCCCGGCATTCGACTGGGCCATCTCCCCGACACATCCGGAACGCGAGGAACGGCTGCTCTACACGCAGGACCAGTTGCGCGAGGAAGGCATCTTCGACATCGAGGGCATCGGGGAATACAAGCCGGACGTGGCGTCCGTGGAGGACGTGGAGCGCGTGCACTTCTGCTTTCCGGACGTGGACGCCGTGGCCACGCGGTCGCACATGATCTCGGCGGGCGGGGCCATGAAGGCCGCGGAACTCGTGATGAGCGGGGAACGCAGACGCGCCTTTGCCATGACCCGGCCCCCGGGACATCACGCCATGAAGGTGGTGCACGGCTCGCGCGGGTTCTGCAACATCAACATCGAAGCCGTGATGATCGAATCCATCCGCGAAAAGTACGGGCACAAGCGCATTGCCATCGTGGACACGGACTGTCATCACGGGGACGGCACGCAGGACATCTACTGGCACGATCCGGACACCCTGTTCATCTCCCTGCATCAGGACGGGCGCACCCTGTATCCGGGCACGGGATTTCCGCAGGACATGGGCGGCCCCACCGCACTGGGCCGGACCCTGAACATCCCGCTGCCGCCCAACACGTCGGACGAGGGATTCCTCATGGCCGTGGAACGCGTGGTCCTGCCCATCCTCAAGGACTTCAAGCCCGATCTGGTCATCAACTCCGCAGGACAGGACAACCATTTCACGGACCCCATCACCAACATGAACTTCTCGGCGCAGGGCTATGCGGCCATGAACGAGATGCTTGCCCCGGACATTGCCGTGCTCGAAGGCGGATATTCGATTCAGGGCGCGCTGCCCTACGTGAATCTGGGCATCTGTCTGGCCATGGCCGGGCTGGACTATTCCCATGTGCGCGAGCCCAACTACGAGCCGGAGCGGATTCGGCAGGACCAGCGCACCACGGACTACATAAACAAGCTGTGCGACGTGCTGCCCGAACTGTACTTCAATCCCCCGCCGTTCCAGGGCGGCGACCGGGACGGGCAGGGCGTGATATCCGGGGACGTGTTCACCCGGCGCAAGAACATCTACTACGATACGGATGGCATCAGCGAGAACCAGCAGGAAACCCTGCACCTCTGCGACCAGTGCCGGGGCGTGTACAAGGTGGAGACCAGCTCGTCCAGCAATCCCCTGAGCCTTGGCGTGGAAATCCCGTGGAACGCCTGCCCGCACTGCCGGGAGCTGGGGCACCGCCTCGTGGAGGAAGCCCAGCTCAAGGGCGGGGGCTATCGCTACATCCAGCTCATCAACCGCAAGGACAGGGAATACCTGCGCTACGGTTTCTGAAGCACGGACGAAAGAATACCGCGTGTTTTCCCTTCCCGTCCTGAAGGCTGTCGAGAAAGGTTCGAATGTCAGGCGCGCAAAAAAAGGCAAGCCCGACGCGTATTGTGCATACGCGAGGGTTTGCCTTTTCTTGCGCAACGACGCAATCGGGCCTTTATCGGCAGCCGAGGCTATTTCGGCTGATAGGCGCGGATGAGATAGACCGGCTTGACCGGCACATCCTGATACAGGCCCGAGCGTCCGGTCTTGACCTGATGAATCTTCTCCACCACGTCCATGCCCCGGATGACCTTGCCGAAGACCGTGAACCCGGGCTTCTGGTGCATGGTCTTTTCCTTGAAGCTGTCCTTGACCAGCCCCTGATTCAGGGCCGCGTTGTCCGCGGCATTGAAATAGAACTGGCTGGTGGCGGAATTCACGTCCCCGATGCGGCGGGCCATGGCAATGGTGCCCTTGTCGTTCAGCAGGGAGTTGTTGGCCTCGCTGGCAATGGGGCCGAGGGTGCGCTTCTTCTTCATGGGAAATTCGAAGCCCCCGCCCTGCACGATGTCGATGCCGCCCTTGCCCGGCTTGGAGCGCACCACACGGTGAAAGATGGTGCTGTCATAGAACCCGTCGTTCACGTAGCGCAGAAAGTTGTCCACCGTGATCGGGGCCTGTTTGGGGTAGAGCATGACGATGATCCGGCCCATGGAGGTTTCCATCACCACCACGGGGTTCGGACCGGCCTGTGCCGCGTTCGGGCCAAGGATCGTGCCCGCGAAAAGCAGCAGGGTCAGGGTCATGGCAAAAAGGGAAACGCGAATGCATTTCATGGCAAACCTCGTTCTCGTTTTGGTGCTGCTTCGGGCAGCCGATTAGCGGGCGAGCTTGTTCAGGAGGACTTCCCGGGCCGCGGCCTCGTCCAGCCTGTGTCCGGTCCAGAGTTCGAACTGGGCCAGTCCCTGATTCAGGAACATGTCCAGCCCTGAAATCACGATGCACTTCGCCTTCCTCGCCTGCCTGAGCAGCAGGGTTTCCAGCGGATTGTAGACCATGTCGTACACCACGGCGTTTTCCGGAAACCGGTTTCCGTCCCATGGGGACTGATCCCGGAATTCCCCCTGCATGCCAAGCGGCGTGCAGTTGACGATGAGTCCGGGCGATTCCTCGGCGCGCATGTCCCAGTCCACATACCGGACAGCGAAGTCATGGGCAATGGATTGCGCCCGGGAGCGCGTGCGGTTGGTCACGGCCACTTCGGACACGCCGAGCTCCATGAGTCCGGCCACTGCGGCCCGGGCCGCGCCGCCCGATCCCATGACCAGAGCGGACTCGGGCAGGGATTCCAGCTTGACGAGCGGGGCGATGAATCCGGCCACGTCCGTGTTTTCGCCGCACAGGCGGTCCCTGTCCCAGTACAGGGTGTTCACCGCGCCCACGGCCTTTGCCCGGTAGGTGAGAAAATCCAGATGCTCCATGACCGCCTGCTTGTGCGGAATGGTCACGCTCAGGCCGTGAATCGGGGTTTCCCGAACCTGATACATGAAATCGTCCAGTTGCTCCGGCTTCGTGGGCCAGACCTGATATTCGCAGTCCAGGCCAAGGCCCTGAAACCCCCAGTTGTGCAGGGCCGGGCTCATGGTGTGGCCGAGCGGCCAGCCGATAATGCCGTACTGTCGGGTCATGCGTCCTCCGGTCCGGACTATATGCCGCACCTGCCGGGAAATTCAAGCCCTTGGGAGGACCGGAAATCCGGGTATTTTACCTTGACGGAACACTCCATTTTCATTGGAAAAATTCATTTCCGCAGTTGACAAGCCGCACAGGTTCATGGGTAGACCCTGCCGGAAGCCGGAAAAAGGGTGCCCGGTTTCAGGCTTTTCTTTTCGCGAAATAATGGTATTCCTCTTCGGAAGACCTGATCATCGGAATATCATCGGCAAAGCCGAGAACATGCCCCGGAGGTGCCATATGTCTGACGTTCTGGATTGGAGCGGAGCCGCGCTGGAAAAGCTGAACACGGCCCCGTACGAAGCGGCCGTAGGCCGCATGGCCGAACACCTGCGCCAGGAAGTCGGCGCCGGAAGGCTTCCCTTCCTCTCCATGCCCTACATGAACGCGCTCAAGGCGCAGCTTCAGGAGCTGAGCCCGCTGCTCAAGACCTTCGACCACATGCTGCTGCTCGGCATCGGCGGGTCGGCTCTGGGTGCACGGGCCCTGCAAAAGGCGTTTTTTCCGCAGCAGGACCAGCCCGGACACAGCGGTCCGTGTCTCTGGATCGCGGACAACGTGGACGCCTACGCTCTTGAAGCGAATCTGGCCAAACTGCCCCCGGAAAACACCGTGGTGGTCACGGTTTCCAAATCCGGCGGAACCATCGAGACCGTGGGCCAATACTTCATCGCCAAGGAATGGATGCAGGAAAAGCTTGGCGACGCATGGCAGGAACACATGATTCTGGTCACGGACGAAAAACAGGGCTATCTGCGCGAGGAAGCCGACAGATTCGGCATTCCGGCCCTGCCCGTGCCCGACAATCTCGGAGGCCGCTATTCCGTGCTCTCGGCCGTGGGCCTGATTCCGGCCCAGTTTCTGGGCATGGACGTGTGTGCCCTGTTCGACGGCGCAAGGGACATCGCCGCCAGGCTTGCCGCGCCCGATCTGGACGCCGGAACGCTGGAGGCACATCCCTCGTTCCAGCTCGCGGTCTGGGGCGCATCCCTGATGGACGCGGGTTTCGACGAAATGATCTTTTTCTCCTACATTCCGCTCTGGGCCTGCTTCGGGGACTGGTTTGCCCAGCTCTGGGCCGAGTCTCTGGGCAAGGAAGGCAAGGGCAGCCAGCCCATCCCGGCCATCGGGGTCACGGACCAGCATTCCGTGAACCAGATGTTTCTGGATGGCAGGCGCAACAAGGCCTGCCTGTTCCTGACCTGCCCGAATCTGCCCGCAGGGCCGAAATTCCCGGCTGACCTGCCGGAAAAATTCGGGTATGTGGCGGGCAAGGACTTCGGAGAACTCATCCAGGCGGAGGGTCTGGGAACGCGCATGGCCCTGAGTGCCAGCGGGGTTCCCCTTGTGGAAATCCGCCTTGAGCGCGACGAACCGAGGCAGGCGGGCAAGCTCATTGCCCTGCTCGGCGCAGCCACGATTCTCACGGGCTGGCTCATGGGCATCAATCCGCTGGACCAGCCTGCCGTGGAACTGGGCAAGCGTCTGGCAAAGGCGCGGCTCGGCGCGGACGGGCTCAAGGAGGAAAAGGCCGATCTTCAGGCCTTCCTCACTGCGGACAGGGACATACGGGAGTTGTAATAGTTGCATCAGGAACCCATATACGGGGGCAGGCCTCTCCAGATAGTGAAGCTCCTCACGTGGACGCTCTTCATCATCATTCTGGGGTTCAGCCTGCTCCTTTCCGTTTTCATCTCCAAATACGCGGAAGGCACCCTGCTGGAAAAGCAGGAGGAATTCGGGCTGCTGCTGGCCGAGAACGTGAGCCATCAGGTGTTCACGCGCTTTGTCATGCCCACGGTCTACCGCTATGGCGGCATCCGGCTGCGTCACCCGGACCAGTTCGACAATCTCGATCAGGTGGTGCGCTCCACCATTCACAGCTTTCACGTCACGTCCCTGCGCATCTATGACGCGGAAGGGACCATCACCTATTCCCTGAACAAGGACGAGGTGGGCGAAAAGAAGGGGCCGCTCTACCGGATCACCCACACCTGGGACACCGAGGAATTCAGTTCCGAAATCATTGCCAACGTGTCCAAGTTCATGGCCCTGTTCCGCATGACGCTCCAACCGGGCAGCCTCACGCTCCGGGCCTACTATCCGCTCCGGGCCGAACGCAGCCTGACCGAGATGAGCGAAAACCCGATCATGGGCATTCTGGAATTCCAGCAGGACATCACGGACGACTACAAGGCCATCCTCAACTTCGAGCGGCTGGTCATCGCCTTTTCCCTGCTCACCTCGCTGGGCCTGTTCTTCATCATTCTCGTGGTCATCCGCCGGGCCGAACGGCTGCATCTGGAGAACCTCCGGGAAAAGGAACGGTACGAGCGCGAGCTCATGCAGCAGGAAAAGCTTGCGGGCATGGGCCGCATGGTCTCTGGCGTGGCCCACGAGATCCGCAATCCGCTGGGCATCATCTGCTCCAGCGCGGAACTCATCCTGAAAAAGGCGCGCAAGGATCAGGCCCCGAATCCCCGGCTCATCGAAGCCCTGTTCGAGGAGGCCAAGCGACTGTCACGCACCGTGACCGAATTTCTGGACTATGCCCGCCCCAGACAGCCCGTGCGTCGGCCCGTGGACGTGTCCCGGCTGCTGGAGCAGGTGTCCGTGTTTCTGGAGCCGGAATGCGAAAAGCTGGGCGTGACCGTGGAACGCGACTATTCCGGAGACGTGACCACGCAGGGCGACAAGGACCTGCTCTACCGCGCCTTCTACAACATTCTGGCCAACGCGCTTCAGGCCATGAACGGCCCGGGCGCCATCCACATCACGGCGGTGCGGGAGAACGGCAACGTGCACGTGACCATGCTGGACTCGGGGCCGGGCTTCGATCCCGAGCATCTGGAGCAGGTGCGCGACCCGTTCTTCACGACCAAGGATTCCGGCACCGGACTGGGGCTGGCCCTTGTCAGCACCATTCTGGAAAGCCACGGCGCATCCCTGGACCTGTCCAACAACGCGGACGGCGGAGCCAGGGTGGACATGATCTTCCCTGACCAGTAGAACAGGGAACCTCGCCCGAGAATCCGGGCGGCAAACCGAAATCCATTCAGACACAAAGGCCGCAGACCATGTCCGCGAACATACTCATACTTGACGACGAAAAGAACTATCTCCTGATTCTGGAAAGCCTGCTCGAAGACGAGGGGTACAACGTGACCGCCCTGGCCGATCCGGAAATGGGCATGGCCTATCTCGAGGAATCCGAGGTGGACGTGGTGCTCACGGACATGAAGATGCCCAGGATGACCGGGCAGGACGTGCTGGAGCGGGTCAAAAAGAATTATCCGCACATCCCGGTGCTGATCATGACCGCGTTCGGGTCCATCGAGGCGGCCGTGGAAGCCATGCGCATCGGCGCGTTCGACTACATCACCAAGCCGTTTGCCAACGAGGAAATGCTGCTCTCCCTGTCCAAGGCCGTGCAGTACGCCGAAACCCAGCAGGAAAACGTGCGGCTCAAGCGCGAGATGCGCGAGCGGTACGGCAAGGGCAGCATCATTGCCCGGGGCAAGGGCATGGAGCAGGTGCTGGACATGGTGGACCGGGCCGCGCCCAGCAGGTCCACGGTCCTGATTCTCGGCGAGTCGGGCACGGGCAAGGAACTCATTGCCCGGGCCATCCACAACTCCTCGCCACGCCGCGACCAGGCCTTCGTGTCCGTGAACTGCATGGCCCTGAATCCGGGCGTGCTGGAATCCGAGCTGTTCGGCCATGAAAAGGGCTCGTTCACCGGGGCCACGGCCATGCGCAAGGGCAAGTTCGAGCAGGCCAGCAAGGGCACCCTGTTTCTGGACGAGATCGGCGAACTGACCCCGGAATTGCAGGTCAAGCTGCTGCGCGTGCTTCAGGAACACCAGATCGAACGCGTGGGCGGCGCCGAAACCATTGACGTGGACATCCGCATCGTGGCCGCCACCAACAAGAATATTCAGGAAGCCGTGGCAAAGGGCGAATTCCGCGAGGACCTGTTCTATCGCCTGAACGTGGTTTCCCTGTTCCTGCCCCCCCTGCGCGAGCGGCGCGAGGACATTCCGTTGCTGGCCGCGCATTTCCTGGAAAAGTATTCCCGCATCAACGGGGTTGAATTCAAGGGGTTCACCTCGGCGGCCATGGATTACCTCACGGCCTATGAATGGCCGGGCAACGTGCGCCAGCTTGAAAATGTGGTGGAGCGGTGCACGGTCCTGACCCGGGCCGACGTGATCGACGCGGACGACCTGCCGCCCGAGATCAAGGACGAGGAAGCCCAGTTCAAGAGCGCGGTCGATCTGCTGCCCTCGCGTCTGAATCTGGCCGAAACCATGGACAGGATCGAAGGCGCGCTCGTGCGCCGAGCTCTGGTCAAGGCGGATTTCGTGCAGGTCAAGGCCGCGGAAATGCTCGGACTCTCCAAGAGCAACCTGCAATACAAGCTCAAGAAATACGAATTGGCAGGCAAGGCCAAGTAATCATGATAGTTCCCGACTACCCCTATGTTTCCGACTTTCTGAAGGCGTCGGTCTCCGCGCTCGGCATCGACGTGCTGGACACCGCCCCGGCACGCGCCCTGCTGGCCGGTGCAGACGTGCGCTTTGCGTCCCGCGACGAACTGGCCGACCGCATCGCCAGAGGCGAGGCCGTGTACACCAATTCCGAAAACAGTCTGGAAGCCGTGCTGGACGCAGCCGGAGATTCCGCTCTGGCCCGGCGCATCGAGCTGTGCAAGGACAAGGCCGCGTTCCGCGAGGCCCTTGCCGGGCTGTATCCGGATTTCCGGTTCCGGCGCGTGCCGCTGGAAGAACTGGAATCGCTGGACGTGACCGCGCTGCCCAAGCCGTTCGTGATCAAGCCGGCCCGGGGATTCTTCAGCCTTGGCGTGCATCCCGTGTTTGCGGACGAGGAATGGCCCGGCGTGGTCAAGGCCATCCGCGAGGAAACCCGGACCATCAATCAGGACTATCCCGAGGCCGTGGTGGACCGCGCCATGTTTCTGGCCGAAGAGGCGTTGCAGGGCGAGGAATACGCCATTGACGCGTATTTCCGCGCCGACGGGCAGGCCGTGATCCTGAACGTGTATCACCATGTGTTCCCGTCCGCGGACGATGTGAGCGACCGGCTCTACTACACCTCGGAAACCATTATCCGCGAAAAGCTGCCCCGGTTCCGCGAGGCTGTGCAGGCCATTGGCAAGACGCTGGATTTCCGCGACTTCTGCATGCATCTGGAAGTGCGCGAGGACGCGAGCGGCAACGTGGTGCCCATCGAGGCCAATCCCCTGCGCTTTGCAGGCTGGTGCGTGGCCGACCTGTCCTGGTTCGCATGGGGCTTCAATCCCTACGAATACTATTTCAGGGGCATGGAACCGGACTGGGACGCGATCCTGAAGGAACGCGGCAACATGATCTATTCCATGTGCATCGGGGACGTGCCTCCGGGCGTGGACCGCAACGCCATCGAATCCGTGGATTACGACGGATTTGCCGACCTGTTCCATTCCGTGCTGGAATTGCGGCGCATCGATCACACGGCCTATCCCGTGTTCGCGTTTGCCTTTGCCGCCACGCCCGAATCGGAAATGGACGAGCTGAAAAAGGTGCTGTCTGCGGATTTTTCACACTATCTGCGCATGAAATAGCAACAACGGCAAAAATGTTCGCAAGGGCGGCCCCTGCATCGGAAATCCGGTGGGGGCCGCCTTTTTTCATGCGTTCCAGCCCCTTGCCCGGTTTCATGACAATGCGGAAACACCTGATATCCCTTGGTTGCGCTTCATGCGGCCATTCGGTATGTAATTCTGCTCCGCTCCACATCGGCGCGGAAATATTCCATCTGATACGAGGTACCGCATGATCAGACCAGACTTTGAAAAGATGAACGGATTGGTCCCGGCCATTGCGCAGGATGCCGAAACCGGCGAAATCCTGATGATGGCCTACATGAACGAGGAAGCATGGGACAGGACACTGGAAACCGGCGAGGCCCATTACTGGAGCCGCAGCCGACATACGCTATGGCATAAGGGCGGTACCTCGGGCCATACGCAGAAGGTGAAGTCCATCCGCATCGATTGCGACGACGACACCCTGGTGCTTCTCATCGACCAGATCGGCGGCGCGGCCTGTCACAAGGGCTACCGCAGCTGTTTTTTCCGTGAACTCAAGAACGGCGAGGTCCGCGAATGTTCGCCTCTCGTCTTCGACCCCAAGGAGGTCTACAAGTAATGTCCGAACCATATCTCAGACTCGGTGTGCCCAAGGGCTCTCTTCAGGATGCCACCATCAACCTGTTTGCCAAGGCGGGCTGGAAGATCAAGCTGCACCACCGCAACTATTTCCCGGACATTGACGACGACCGCATCAAATGCTCGCTGGCTCGAGCGCAGGAAATGTCCGTGTACGTGGAAAACGGCACGTTCGACGTGGGCCTGACCGGCAGCGACTGGATCAGCGAGAACAATTCCGACGTGGTGGTCGTGGACGATCTGATCTATTCCAAGGTGTCCAACCGCCCGGCCCGCTGGGTGCTGTGCGTGAACGGCAACTCCCCGTTCAAGCGGCCCGAGGATCTGGAAGGCAAGAAGGTGGCCACCGAACTGGTGGGCTTTACCAAAAGCTATTTCGAATCCCTTGGCGTGAACGTGGACGTATCCTTTTCCTGGGGCACCACCGAAGCCAAGGTCGTGGAAGGGCTGTGCGACGCCATCGTGGAGATCACCGAGACCGGCACCACGATCAAGGCCAACGGCCTGCGCATCATTGCCGAACTCATGCAGACCAACACCCGGCTCATTGCCAACAGGGACGCCTGGGCCGACCCCGAGAAGCGCAAGCTCATCGAGGAAATCAACCTGCTGCTTCAGGGCGCACTGCGCGCGGACAAGATGGTCGGCCTCAAGATGAACCTGCCCAAGGACAAGCTCAAGGACGCGAACGGCTCCCTGCCCAGCATGACCTCGCCCACCGTGGCCGAGTTGCAGGACCCGAACTGGCTGTCCGTGGAAATCATGGTCGAGGAATCCGTGGTGCGCAAACTCATCCCGGAACTCAAGGCCCTTGGCGCGGAAGGCATCATCGAATACCCGCTGAACAAGGTCATCTAGTTCAGTCGGTTGCCATGGATACGAACATCAGGCGTCCCGCCCCGAAATGGGGTGGGACGCTTTTTTCATTTTGACGGGCCGCATCCGGCGGCATGAAGGAATGGAGACAACTCCTATTTCTTGTTTCGCTCCTTCTCTTCCTTTTCGGGTCCCTTCACATCCAAAAGATGTTTTCCAAACGAAAAGAGCGCCTTGTCCACGGCCCGGGTCTGCTTGGAGACTCCCTCCCAATCCCTGCCGTCGCCGTTGGACTTTTCCCTGAACAGATTGAAGAACGGAATGTATTCCTCAACGTATGCCATTGAATACGCCGTATAGGAACTGGGAATCTCCTCGATTTCTCCGGTTTTCAGATACTTCATGGCGCGATAGACATGCTGGTCGAAGATGGGAAAACTTTCCGGATGGTTGCAATGGAGCCAGAACGCAGGCCAGATGGTGGTTCCACAGGTTTCGAAATACTGGCGAAGTCCCTCATGGTCTTCCGGTGAAGTCGGAAGCGGGGAATACTTTCGATACCTGTCGATGGCCTGAGGTTGTTTTCCGTACAACTCCCGTCCGTTTTTCCATTTGAACAACTCCGATATCTTTTCGTCGTTCAATTCACCCTTCATGTTCTCAAAGTATTCATGGTCAGGGTACACATAAAATTTTTCCCAGAAATTGATGAAGTCTTCCTGAGACACCACAGCATGGGAAGGGGTCGGCGTTATAATATAGAAATGCATGCTCTCTCCTTGGCGTGAAACACAACTGTTATACAGAACGTTCTTTTAATTGATGAACAGCATGTCTGCAAGGAGGGAAAGCCGTTTTTCGCTCAACCGTGCTCTCTGACCCGGCTCAAGGCCAATGCCAGGGCTGTGGAAAGCTTGATCATTTCGCTGTTGCTCTTGCGGATGGTGCCAGCCATGCGGCGGGCAAGCACGAGGAGCAGACGCGCGCCAAGCGAGGGTTCGCGCTCCACGAATTCGAAAAACGCCTGTCGGTCCGTGACCAGAAAATCCGAATCCCGGACAACCGCGACCGTGGCCGAACGGGTGTCACGGTCGATGAGCGCGATTTCTCCGAACACCGGGAACTCCTCGCCCTCCAGCGTGGCCAGTACCTTGCGCGGATTCTCCACATCCAGAATGGGCAGATGCATGTCCCGGACGAGCATGGATTTGCTCACCCGGACCCTGCCCTGAATCAGGATGTACATTTCGTCGCCTTCCTCGCCCTCGGTGATGAGCTCCTGCCCGGCTTCAAGGGACATGGGCCGAAACAGCGGCCTGATGCGGTCCAGCGCATTCAGGGACATGCCCCGGAACAGGGGAATCGCGCTCCAGTCCAGATCGGGAATGCGGTCGCCCGAAGCCGTCATCGCGCCTCCCCGGGATTGAGGTAGAGCACGCCGTCATAGGCTGCCAGCGGCTCGCTGTCCGGGGGATTGGCCAGAATGCGCGGCCCGCCCTCGCCCATGCCGGTTTCCTGTCCGGCATTGCGGAACAGCTCCATGATGAACTGGTCCAGCGCGGATTCCTGATCCAGAATATCCTCAAGAGACACGTGCCTGCTCTCCCGGCACAGGGCGAGCGGCAGTCGACCGGCAGCGCGGTACCCGGCCAGCAGATCGCCCCATGTGCGCGCCCTGTCCTCGCCGTCCAGCCGGGAAAACTGCAGATGATTGGAGCCGCGCAGCCCCAGCAGTTCCTGAAGCAGGGTCCACATGGTCGGATTCGCGCCCATGAGTCCGAGCACAAGACTGGTGAGCTGGCCGCGCACCAGAATCTCGTTCACTCCGGCGCGCAGCAGATGCTTGCGGTTTTCCTGAAGCGACACCTCGCCGTAGAGAGGCACCTGCGGCGCCAGTTCGCGCACGGCAAGGGCTGCATGCAGGATTTCCTGATCCGCTTCCTTGGCTGACTGGGTACGCCCCTGCGTCAGCAGATAGACCACCTTGGCCAGATCCGGCCGCGCCTTTTGCAGCACGCTTTCCTGTGCCACCGGCCCCCACACGAAATGCAGGCGGTCGCCCATGTCCAGATGAAAGGCGATGGCGTCGCGTTCGTCCTGCGGCAGGCTGTTCACCAGCACCAGCGGCGTGTCGGCCCGCTCGTCGCGCGTTTGCAGCACCCCGGAATCCCGGAGCGCGTCCACCAGTTCCGGGCCGAAATCGTTCCAGCCCACGATGACCACGTGATTTGTCAGATTCACGGTGAGCAGCCCCTTGCGTTTTCTGGCCTTGCGCTCCACGAGCATGGACGCCAGATTTCCGGTCAGCGTGCTGACCAGACCGATGCCGCAGATCATCACGAACACGCCCATGATCCTGCCGCCCGTGGTGGCGGGCACCATGTCCCCGTAGCCCACGGTGGTCAACGTCACCACGGCCCACCACAGCGCGCCGAACATGTCCGTGACCTGCCCGTGCGGGTGCAGTTCGAAATAGTAGAAGCCCACGGTACTGCCCGCAAGCAGCGCCAGAATCAGCCCGGCGAGCTTGCCGAAAGGTGTGCGCACCCATGACAGAAACGTGGTCCATGCGGCCGAAACGGTTTCCACGAATCACTCCTGCGGATGTTGCTTCCTTTTCGGGAAGTTACCTCAGGATATGACTGATGACGGAGATGGAGTCAATGGAAGGGGTGAAGGAAAAACTCCGGACGTTCCCGGCAGCAGGTCGTTATTTTCGGGCAGTCTGCTCAAGGGAATCCCAGAGCGCGAGCACGGCACGTTCCTGCTCCTGCACGGAATAGGCCCGGGCCGTTGCCCTTGCCGCGTCCACACAGGCCACATGTTCCGGAGAACGAACCTCGGCCCATTTCATCATGGTTTCCAGACTCAGGGCCGCGTCCAGCACATCGCCGTCCGCGCACCACAGGCCGTTGCCAGCCCAGTCCACGGGCCGCAAATCCACCATGGGCGCGTATCGCCCGGGCAGGGCCTGCCGCATGTAGTCCCAGCCGCCAAAGCCCGCATAGCCCACACAGGCGCAGCCGCAGGCCATGGCTTCCAGCGGCGGCAGAGGGCATCCTTCGGGAAATCCGGTCATCAGGAACACGTGGGCCTTGCCCAGTTCCCGGGCCACGCCGAACGCGTCCATGCCCTGAATCTCCACCCAGCGCACCCGGTCCGGGCCGTTGCGGTGTTCGAAAATCGCCCGAATCTGCGCGGCCAGCGCCTTGTTCTTGCGCGGCATGTATGCCACGCGCACCGGCCCGTCCGGCTTGGCCTCGGGCGCGGCAAACAGATCGAGATCAATGCCGGGCCGCAGGGTCGGGGTCGGCCTGCCCGTGCTCAGTTCCACGAATTGCGAAACCGGATCGGACACGCCCACGAATTCCACGGGCAGCCTGTCCCACGTCACGCCCGGAGGCAGAGACGAGAACAGGTACGCCCAGTTCTGCACGTAGCTCACGCATCGGGCGCGCGCCTCAAGGCCCGGCATCAGCGCATTGGCCCAACCCTCGGGAACGAGCCACACGTCGCCCGCCTCAAGTCGCATGTCAGCCCATTCCACGACCGGGGCCGCGTCTTCCAGTCCGGCCGGTCGCCAGCCCGTGCGCTCCCGGGCCACAAGGCAGACCTCGCGCCCGGCCCGATGCAGAATGTCCGCGATCTGGCGCAGCACGGTAATGCCGCCGGTCGGCCTGCTCACAGGGGGAAGAAAGATATGCGTTTTCATGCGTGCTCCGGTTCCGGTTCGAATGCCATTGCAGACCACAAACCCGCGTCTTTGGCAAGATCACCCCTTGCCCGAATCCGCTTCATGGTTATCATGAAACAAAACCAAAGGAGAATCCCATGCCCACCATCAAAATCAACGGCATGAGCTGCCAGCATTGCGTCAAGTCCGTGACCGAGGCCCTGCAGCAGATCGACGGCATAACCGACGTCAAGGTCGATCTGCTCGCCGGAACTGCTACGTATGACGAGGAGAAATCGGTTGATCCCGCCACCGTGCGCGACGCCATCATCCGCATCGGTTTCGAGGTAGCGGAGTAGGGAAGAAAGGCCTTCGGCGACCCTCCCGGGGGGCCCGGGCTCTGCCCGGACCCGCCAAGGAGCAAGGCCCCTTGGATCCCCATTCTGTCTTGAGAATCGAAAAAGGCCCGGTGAATGCTCTGTCGAGACATTCACCGGGCCTTTTTCGATTCCCAAGACGGGGTGGCTTCAAGAGAAAAGCTTGGTTTTCTTCCTTTGCCTGTTTCCTCCGAGTCAAATTCCTCGATGGCGGAAGCTTCAGCTTTTCCGCATCTCACTGCGCCGCCAAGACGGGCCGGGCAGGTTCCCTCGGCCCTTGTTGGCGGCGGAGAACCAAAAAGCTACTGCGAGACCGAAATGGTTTCCGGTTGTCTGCCGGACACGACCGTCATGTTGCGGCCGTTGTTCTTGGCCTGATACAGGGCCTTGTCCGCCTTGATCACGAGGTCCTCGTCGCGGGACAGGCTGCCGGCCTCGACAGAGGCAACGCCGATGCTGGAAGTGACCGTGAATTTCCGGCCCTCGGATTCGAAACACACGTCGGCAATGCGGGCGCGGATGCGTTCGGCCAGCATCCAGGCGTCCTGTTCCGAGGTGTGCGGCAGCAGGACCACGAATTCCTCGCCGCCGTAGCGTGCGGCAAGGTCGGTGGAACGCAGGCTTTCCGTCAGGATTTCCCCGACCTTGCGCAGCACCGCATCCCCGGCCTGATGGCCGTAGGTGTCGTTCACGTTCTTGAAATGGTCCAGATCCACCATGAGCAGGGACAGGTCGTGACGGTAGCGCTGGCGGCGCTTGAGTTCGTAGACCAGCCGCTCGTCAAAGGTGTGGCGGTTGTAGATGCGGGTCAGTCCGTCGTGATCCGCGCGCAGCTTCACTTCCTTGAAGAGCATGGCGTTGCGCAGGGCCAGTCCCAGATGGTTCACGGCGGAACGGAAGGTTTCCACCTCGTCCTTGCCGAGACGGTATTCGGGCTCGCACAGCAGGGCGAGACAACCAAAGGACTCCTGCCCTGCGGTCAGGGGCATGACGACCAGTCTGCCGTCTTCCGGGCCATGGTTGAACTCCGGCCTGCGGGCCGGGTCCACATGCCCGATCTGAAATTCGTTGACCGGACCGCCGCCAAGGGTTGCGGCCTGGGCCATGAGCTGTTCCACCCAGCGGCTTTCCACGTCCGGCGTGGCCTTGCCATTCAGGTAGAGTTCCACGTCCACGGCATATCCCTCGTCCCGGCGCTGCCAGAACGCGGCATGGAGCTGACGCACGGGCAGAATCAGCTCAAGGGTTTCCTTGGCATTCATCAGGATGGTGGCGGGTTCCAGACTTTCGTTCGCGGACGCCAGAATCTTGTTCAGGAACATGAGCTGATCGGTCTTGCGGGCCAGCAGTTCCCTTTCCAGCAGGATTTCCTCGGTCATGCGGTAGATGTCCGAGTACATGCTGGTCACTTCCTTGGCGCGAAACACCGCGTCCTGCACCTTGTTGCGGCTCAGGGGCGCGCGGATCACGGTGAGAAACCCTTCCTCCAGCACCTTTTCCAGACTCAGATCGTCCTCGTTTTCCTGAATCAGGATGCGCTGGGTATTGGCCAGCGTCCGGTATTCGTTCCTGCGGAATTCGGGAATATCGTTCCAGATGCGCCACGGAATCCAGGTTGCGGTGGGCTTTTCAGCCTGTCCCAGCTCCTTTTTCCACGGGAACCTGCCCGAGGGAAAATTGCGCAGGAAAAAGCCGGGGCCGATCGCGGTCTCGATCTGCTGCCGCTGCAACTCGGTGAGGCCCAGTCCCCACATGAGTTCGGGCCGTCTGCCCCGTCTCAGCGATCGTGTTTCAGCCATGTCTCCATCTCCTTGAACGTCAAAACCATGACGCGGAAAAACTTCCGCACAGGTGGTTGAGCAAAAACAGGGCCAACCGTATCGACTTGCGGAAAATTGAAATGAAAAGGACTGGAATAGCGAATCAATTTATCGTGGATCGGTGCGAACCATTCCTGAATGCGGCAGAAACTTCCCTGATCCGCACACGGTTGGCATTGACAAAAGGAGCTACCCCTGTTTGACCAATGACATGACAGGGATAAAAAGAGTATGGGCGACTCTGGACCCGTTTTTCGAATCCGGCCCGGTACTGGGCCGAAAAGTGGCCAATGTCCGGTTTCTGGATGCGCTGCTGAACCGGGATTCCTTTGACGAATATCATTTCTTCCTGAACGATCGGGGCATTTCCGACGCACTGCGGAAACATCTGGAACACACGCGGCCCAGGCTGGTCGCATCCGGACGCATCCGCCTTCGCGACCGCAGGGAACTTCCGTCCGCACTGGCCGACACCCATTACCATTGTTTCCATCAGTCCGACTGCATTCTGTGGCAGCCGCACCTGATCCGGCTGCGCAATCAGGTGGCCCGCGACATCTTTCCCGTTACCGGCACCATCCATTCCCTGAGCTACGCGGATTTCGGCGAGGCGTTTCTGCGCCATCTCCAGCCCGGCACCACGGGCAGGGATGCCATCGTGTGCACCTCGTCCGCAGGCAGAACCGCTGTGGAAAACTTCTTCCTGTATCTGCGGGAAAACCACGGCCTTTCCCGGAAACGGTTCCCGGCCCCGGAGCTGGCCCTGATTCCCCTTGGCGTGGACGCCTCGGCCATGACTCCGCCCCGGACAAGGCAGGGGGACATGGTCCGACTGCTCGTGTTCGGCAGAATCTCCCACTATTCCAAGATGGACCTGCTGCCCCTGCTGCGTGCCCTGCACCGGGCCGGAGCCGAGGGAATCGACCTGTCCGGCGTGGAACTGGTGCTGGCCGGATGGGTGGATGACAACGACGATTTCACGCCCGCACTGCTCGATCTGGCCACGAACATCGGGCTCCGGCTGCGTCTGGAACGACGGCCCGACGAACAGCGCAAGGCAGAGCTGTTCCGCGAGGCCGACATCTTCGTGTCCATTGCGGACAATCCGCAGGAAACCTTCGGCATCACCCTGCTGGAGGCCGGGGCGTTCGGCCTGCCCGTGGTGGCCTCGGACTATGACGGCTACCGGGATATCGTGGTCCATGGCGAGACCGGACTGCTCGTGCCCACGCTCGGCCCGGCGCGTACCGATGATCTCGACCCGCTGGCGCCGCTCCTGTTCGACAACCAGTATCATCTGCTGCTGGCCCAGCGCACGGCCGTGGACGTGCCCGGACTGGCCTCGGCCCTGATCCGGCTCATCCGGTTCCCGGAACTGCGACAGGCCATGGGCATGGCCGGGCGAAAGCGGGTGGAAGCCCATTTTTCGTGGGACAGCGTGGTGGAACAGCACGAAATCCTGTGGGACAGACTGCGGGAGATTCCCGTGGACAGGGAAGCCCTGCGCAATGCGGCCCAGCCCCAGCAGATTCCGTATGGCAGGGTGTTCGGGCACTACGCCTCGCATCAGTTGGGGCCGGACATCGTGCTGACGACCGGACGCACCGGGCACGCATTCTACCGTGGCCGGGATTTTCCGCTCCTGTATTCCGGACTGGTAAATTTCATTGATCCCGAAGCCGCACGCAAACTCGCGTTTCTGGCACGCAAGCCGGTCCGCTGCGAAGAGCTTGTCCGCAAACTCCGTGAAATATTTCCGAACATTGCCGCTCAACAAGCGGAAAATCATATCCTCTGGGCCGTGAAGCACGACATACTGGAAGTCGTGGCCCCGGAGGAAAACACGGGTTTTTGACAACGGAGGCATGAGACGAATGAAGATTATGCGAGCCACGCGAATGGAGCGATGCATCGGCTGCCATTCGTGTTCCCTGGCCTGCTCCCGGCAGGTTCATAAGGTGTTGTCCTGGAACAAGGCAGGCATCCGCATCGCCTCGTCCGGCGGCCTGAGCACCGGATTCGAGGCACGCGTCTGTCTGGCCTGCGACCCCGCCCCCTGCGTGGCGGCGTGTCCCACGGGCGCGTTTTCCCAGCGCAAGGGCGGCGGCGTGATCCAGAAGCGCAACCTGTGCATCCGCTGCGGCGAATGCGCCAAGGCCTGCCCGGTGGACGCTATCTTTCTGGATCATCAGGTCAATCCGTACGTGTGCATCCACTGCGGCCGCTGCATCCCCTACTGCCCGCACGACTGTCTGGAAATGGTGGAGGTGCCGGAACGGCGCAACGGCTCGAACAAGGACAAGGAGGTGGCGTCATGATCCGCGACTACTTCCGCGTCATGGTGGTGAATCTGGGCACGGGCAAGGCAAACATCGTGGAACGGGGCGGTCGGAACGAGGTTCTTGGCGGAACCGGACTGGCGGCCCGGCTGTTTCAGGAATTCGGCCATGCGGACCGGCCATGGAACGACCCGGATCAGCCCATGATTCTGGCGATCGGCCCGCTCACCGGCTACTACCCGCTCATGAGCAAGACCTGCTGCTCGTTCAAGTCGCCGTACCACGACCAGTACGCCGAGAGCTATGCAGGCGGCAAATCCGCACTCTCCCTGCGTTTCGCCGACCTGGACGCCCTCGTCATCACCGGCAGGGCCGAGCGGCTCACCGCCCTGTGCGTGGGCTCGCGCCGCGTGGAGCTCAAGGACGTGGAATACCTGCGCGGATTCGACGCCCTGAGCACGGGCCGCGCCCTGCGCAAGATGTTCCCGGGTTCGGGCCGACGCAGCATCCTGCGCATCGGTCCGGCAGCGGAAAAGCTCAGCACCTATGCCTGCATCAACGTGGACACCTACCGACACTTCGGCAGGCTGGGCGGCGGCACGGTCATGGGGGTCAAGAACCTCAAGGGCATCTGCATTCTGGGCGACCGGGGATTCCCCCTGCCCGAGGGCAAGGCGTATCCCAAGCTCTACAAGCACATATTCGAACAGCTCACCTCAACGGAAATGATGAGCAAATACCACGGCGTGGGCACTGCCGTGAACATCAGCCCGCTCAACGGACTGAAGAGCCTGCCATGGAAGAACCTGCAACAGACGTCCTCGCCCCATGCCGAACGCATTTCCGGCGAGACCTTTGCGGACGAAACCCTGCTGCGCAATGCGGCCTGTGCAGGCTGTCCCGTGGGCTGCATCCACGTGGGATTCGTGCGCGAGCAGTTCCAGACCAACAACCAGTACCTCTACCGTCAGGTGGCCTATGATTACGAGCCCATCTTTGCGGTGGGCGGCATGCTTGAGATCATCGAGCCGGGCGAGGTGCTGCGCGTGCTGGACGTGATCGAAAAGGAAGGGTTCGACTGCATGAGTTGCGGTGTGGCACTTGCCTGGGCCACCGAGGCGCTGGAGCGCGGCGACATCTCCGAGGACGAAACCCTGCTTCCCCTGAAATGGGGCGACGCCGAAACCTACATGAAGGCCGTGGAACTGCTCAGCCAGCAGGAGAACGAGTTCTATTCCCTGCTGGCCCGAGGCACCATGCGCGCCGTTGCCCGCTATGGCGGGGGCGACTATGCCTGCGTGCTGGGTCAGGAAATGGCGGGTTATGCCACGGGCGAAGTCTTCTTCGTGTCCGAGGCGCTGGGCTTCCGCCACGCGCATCTGGACGCGGGCGGATATTCCTGGGACCAGAAGCACGAGGAAAAGGATGTTGACGCGGCCCTGAAATTCCTTGTGGAGGACGGACGCAAGCGCATCATCCTGAACTGCATGGTCGGCTGTCTGTTCTCGCGCGGGGTATACACGGAAGCCCTGCTGGACGAGGCACTGGAGGCCGTGGGCTACACCGATCTCGCCACAGGCGTGGACGAAATTGCCTTCGAAGTCCAGAAATTGCGCTGGCGCGTACGCATCTCCACGGGCTACGACCCGCGGACCGTAAAAATACCCAAGCGTTACAGCGAGATAACCACATGGAAGGGCCCGCTGGACACCGAATACATGGAAGCCCTGCGTCAGGGATTCGCCCAAAGGATCATGGAGCTCGGCGCGCCACTTCCCGAGGATGCCCCGGAAAAATGAGGGTTTTCTGAAAAAGTGCTTGCCAACCCCATCGGGTTTCGCTAAACACAACTCCTCACCGGCGCTCAGGTAGCTCAGTCGGTAGAGCAGGGGACTGAAAATCCCCGTGTCGGCAGTTCAATTCTGTCCCTGAGCACCATTGAAAACAAAGGCTTGCAAACAATACGTTTGCAAGCCTTTTGTTTTTTGATCTTCCAAATTTCTTTTTTCAACTATCCACATACGATTGCATTTCTTCTTTCAGAATAGGTGTTTACTGGTTGATAGCTAATTGTTATGGATCAATTAAAACTTACCAATAACCACCTATATTCCCATGAAACAAAAATATCCTGAATTTGTTCAATGGTTTGCTCCTTTACTGGATGCCCTCAGAGATTTGGGGGATTCTGGAAAACCAAGAGAAATTTCTGATAGAATTGCTAGAAAGTTAAATCTGCCAGACAAAATTCTTGACGCAGTAAATGAAAAATCAGGTGGAAACAAATTTTACAATCAAGTGGCTTGGGCAAGGCAATACCTTGTATGGGAAGGTTTGCTTGATTCTTCCAAATATGGGACATGGAAACTGACAGATGAAGGCAAAAAAACTCATCTAACGGAAAATGAAGCCTATCTGATAGTAAGAAAATGGCAAAAAATTAAGCAGCGAAAACCCAAAAATGAAACATTTAAAAAAACAAATAAAAATGAAATCTTTATTCCTCATGAAGAAAATGGCAGCTCTGACTTTTTAAATCTTGATTTAATCGATGTATTACGTTCTTTGTCGCCTGATGGATTCGAAAGAATATGCAAAGAAGTTCTCCGAGAATCGGATTTTGAAAATGTTGAAGTTACCAGAAAGGGTGGAGATGAAGGAATAGATGGATTTGGAACTCTAAAAATAAATCCCTTCGTTTCTTTCAAAGTTATATTCCAATGTAAACGTTACAAAAAAGGCAATACTGTCAGTAGAGCACAAGTTGGCGATTTTCGGAATGCAATGATTGGAAGAGCAGAAAAGGGGATTATGATTACCACCTCAACCTTTAGTCAAGAAGCGATAAAAGAAGCAAACAGAGATGGAGCTGATAAAATAGAATTAGTTGATGGAGAAAAACTTGTTGAAATGTTTGAAAAGGTAGAGCTTGGACTGACAAAAAAAACTGTATATGAAATAGATCACGCTTTTTTTAGTAAATTCAAGTAATCTAGATCGATAATATAATCTCCTCTCCGCCGCCCAACCACCACTTTCAAACTCCCTCCATCCTCGCGGCGGCGGAAAGTCAAAAAGTTCAGGAGAGTCCAGAGAACCCCTTTCAAGGGGTTCTCTGGTCGCCGAAGGCATTCTCCCCCTTTATTCCAATCCCATGCCCGGATGATGTATGGGCATGTCCATCATTTCCACATGGCAGACCGTGCAGGTGCCCTGCGAGCCGAAGGCCTGGGCCTCGCCCATGTACTGTTCGGGGTGGATGTTGTCGCGTTCCGTGGCCGGATAGATCACGTGCGGGCTGCCGTGGCAGGATGCGCAGGCAATGGCGGCCATGTCGCCGTAGCGGTTGACGTAGAGTTCCTCGGGGTCGGCGGCCCAGACATTGAAGGCCGTGAACTCGGACGGGGCCTCGAAATCCACGTGACAGGTCAGGCAGTCGGGCTGCTGCAACCACGGCTGGCGCGGATTGATCTCGTCAGCCGATTCCACGTACTGAGGCCGGAGCATGGCCAGCCGCGCCGTGGCATACGGCTTGTCTTTTTCCTGTTCGGCCTTGAGCAGACCGATGGCGTGATCCTCGATGTTGCCGTGACAGTCGGCGCACTCGAAGGTGTCGCCGTGCCGTCCGCGCAGGGAGCCGTCCGGATGGCACTTGAGACAGGAGTGTTCGGAATCGCGGCCCGACAGATAGATGGCGTGGAACCCGTGCATGGCTGCGGACAGGTTGGGCTTGTCCTCCTGCCCGGCGGCATTCTGCGAGGCGTCGTCGTGGCATTCCACGCACAGAATCTTCGCGCCCCGGGTTGCGCGCTCCACATGGTTGGTGCGGTTGATGCGGTCGTGCACGGCAAGGATATTCAGGGCCGTGTCATCGGCAATGTTGCCGTCCCTGGCCCGGGAACCGCCGTGACAGGACCGGCAGCCCATGAGCTGGGACGTGGCCGGAGTGAATTTCGTCGTGGCCAGCACCTCGCCGGTCTCGGCCACGCGCGCTTCCAGCGTGACCACGGGCAGCGGCTGATACGGGTCCACGGACGGCAGAAAATCCAGTTCCGCCTCGAAGATTCCCTCGTCGCCACCGCCAAGCACACCTTCCGGTCCGTTCTCGACCGTGAATCCGATCTCCACGCCCTGCGTGATCACTTCGGGAGCGGAATCCCGACGCACGAGCTGGGCGCGAATGGCAGTACCGGACGGCATCAGGGTCCAGTACCGGGAATCCGCGACAAAATGCATGCCTTCCCGGCCCCAGGCCAGAAGCGCGAATTCCGCGCCATCGTCGAAGGGCGCGGGCGAAACGGGTTCGTCGGAAATGGCCGTGTCGGACGCGGCACGATCCGGATGCAACTCTTCCGCAATGTAGCGCGCAAGGGCGCGGCGTTCGTCGGGTTTGCCCACAAAGGGCGGCATGTACACGCTGACGCTGCCCATGCCTGACAGGAACGCATCCATGGAATCCGCATCCGCATAGGGCGCGGTCAGGGGCAGGATGTCGTTCATGGGACCATCAATGGAATGGCAGGACGCGCATTCGAGCTGGTACAGGAATTCCCCGACCTGCCGTTCATTGTCGTCCGTGATCTCGCGCAGGTCCGGCGGGGTCCATTTGGCGTGGGCCAGCACGCCCTCCTGATTCAGGACAGGCACCTGCGCCTTGAGTATGGAATTGGAATAGACCACGTCCCAGATCAGGTAGGGCTTGCGCGCGGCCTCGCGCATGGACTCGAACGAACCCATCAGGCCAAGGCCGAACAGCATGACCACGAGCGCCAGCGGAAAACTCACGGAACGCGGCAGTTTCACGGCCATTGCCAGTGCGCCGAGCACCACGAGCGGGCCGAATATCCAAAAGAATTGCATGTAGGTGGCCACGCGCTGCGACTTGGCCATGACCATGGCGTACTGGGGTTCGGGCAGGGCCTGAATGTACCACCAGCCGCTCAGGGCCAGCAGCACGAATCCGGCAATGGTCCACAGGGAACAGACGCGCACCGTGGAAAGGCGCGTGGCCTCGTCCGGGATGCGCGTTGCCGTGACATAGCCGAACAGTCCGGCGCACACGGCCGCGAAAAAGGTGCGGAACACCACCTGCGGCCAGAACGTGGGATTGAAGAAGCCGTCCCAGAAGCTCCGGGTTTGCAGCCATTCGCCCGGGGTGAGCATGAATCCGATGATCCCGGTGATCAGGAACAGGGACAGCCAGCCGAACACGGCATAGAGCCAGCCCACGATGATGTGATCCCGGCGATTCATTTTTTCCCATGCATAGTAGTAGACCAGCAGGGCCACGATCTCGCCCAGAAAGCAGACCCATTCCGTTGCCCAGCCGAACACGAAGGACTTGATCAGGATGATGGTGGGCTGGGGCGCGAGCAGGGAGATGCTCAGCCAGATGGCCACGCCCGACACCGCGCCAAAGGCCATGGTCAGGACCAGAAAGAACTTGGTGTGCCTTTTGGCATAGTCCAGCAGATGCGGATTGCCCGAGCGCGCGGCCGCCATTTCCGTGAGCACCAGAAACAGACCGCCGCCCACGGCAAAATGGGCCACGTACACATGCAGGGTGGAGATCAGGGCGACCCAGAAGCCGCCGCCGAGAGTCGCGAGTTTCCAGATGGGATATTCCATGAGCTAGGCCCTCCCCTGCGCCTTGAAAAAGAGTCGCACCATGTACCACATGAGACCGCCGCCGATGACAAGGGAAATCAGGAACAGGTAGAACGGTCCGTACTGGCCGGTCACGGGCATGGATTCGATCCTGAACCACGGCTCGATGGACAGGGTGCGCACCCAGTGGCGCGTGATGGCCATGAACAGGACCGTGAGCGAGGTCCAGACCGCAGCGGACCGGACCTTGCCCTGAAATCCCGCGCTCAGAAGCAGGCCCGCGCCGATCAGGGACGCGACCAGCGAGGCCGTGGCCGGAATGCTGCCGCCGAGAAACGCCTGCTGCACGCGCGAGGGCAGGGCGAACAGGAACCAGAGGCCGATGCCCAGATTGACCAGCGTGGCCGAGGTGAACCACTTCATGCCCACGCGCACGTGATGATCATTGCCCTTGTGCTCGCCGAGCAGGGCCGTGAACAGCCCGCCAAGAGCCAGAGTCGCGGCCATGAAATGCAGAAAGCGCGGATACAGGGTCGGATCGCCGAAGTTCAGGAACGATCCCATGTGATTCGTGAAATATTCGCCCCACAGGTCCGGCACCAGCATCAGGGTCATGTTGTTGGAGAACATGAAGCCCACGAACACCAGCGCGGCAATGGTCAGGAAGAGCAGCAGGTTGCGCGACGCGCCAAGCGACTCGAACCGGAACTTGAAGAAATAGAAGCCGAAGTAGGCCAGCATCAGGGCAGCGGTCACGGACAGCCACCAGCCGCCCATGAGCACGGAGCTGACATAGTCCAGATGCCCGTAATTGGTCTGAAGGAACAGGAGCGGAGCCACCCCGAAGTTGATGGTCAGGGCGATGAGGGGCGGCAGTTTCATGCCCACGTCCCGGGCAAGCCCGGTATCGCCCCGCAGGGCCTGGACCAGCGCCACGGCCGCCGAGCCAAGGGTCGCGTTCATGAACAGGATGTGCACGGTAAATGTTGCGATAAGCAGCACGTCGATCCACGCCCAATGCACGGGAATGGGTTCGAGCGCCGGGATGAGCATTGCCGGATTCATGGTTCCCTCCTTGGTATTCCAGTTCGGAACAATAGGATAATCCCGCGCCGCCGACAACCGGAGGCATCATTATTTCCTGCCCGTGCGTCTTGCCATTTGCCGAAGATGCGGTACACACTGCGTCAAGCCAACAGCCACGGAGGAAACATGTCCACAATTCTGCTGTTCGACGCAGGCAACACCAATACCAAGATCGGGGTTGCCGATGAAAACGGACTGGGCGCGGCATACACCCTGCCCACGCGTCCGGCCAACACCAATGACGACTGGGGCCTCAAGATCGACGTGATCCTGCGGCGCGAAAACGTGAAGCCGTCCAGCGTGGAGGCGTGCGTCATCTCGTCCGTGGTTCCGCCGCTGGACCCGCTGCTCACGCGCATGGCCCGGCGGTTCATGGACTGCGAAGCCCTGTTCGTGCCTGCGGACCTGCCCCTGCATCTGGAAAACCGCTATGCCCGGCCCGAACAGGTGGGCGCGGACATTCTGGTTGGCTGCGCCGCTGCCCGGCGCATCAGCGACCGCAAGGACCTGATCGTCATCGACTTCGGCACGGCCACCACCTTGGCGTGCGTCACGGACACGACATTTCAGGGCGGCCTGATCTGCCCGGGCGTGCTGTCCTCGGCCCGAGCCCTTGCCGGAGACACGGCCAAGCTGCCCAAGGTGGACCTGCGCGTGGGAAATACCGAGCTCACATGGGGCCGCTCCACGGCGGAATGCCTGAATCAGGGACTGGTGTTCGGATTCGGGGCCATGATCGAAGGGCTGGTCGCCCGGCTGGCCAGACAGATGGAAACCGAACCGTACGTCATGGCCACGGGCGGACTTGCCCGTTCCATTGCCGAGGTCTGCCCGGCCATCCATCATCTGGAACCCGATCTGGTCATGAACGGGCTGTGGAGCGCGTACTTTGGAAAATAACTGTGTCCGGCACAGCGCTGCCGTATACATTTGTGCACCGTGCGAAATTCGTCTAGAATTCCCGCACACCAATAATTGGAATTGCAAATTGTCCTCATAAAAGGAGACGGATCATGAGCACGATTTCCGGCGTATGGGCCAGGGAAATCCTGGATTCCCGCGGCAACCCCACCGTGGAAGTGGAAGTGATGCTTGAATGCGGCGTCATCGGCCGAGCCGCCGTGCCCTCCGGGGCGTCCACCGGCACCCGCGAAGCCCTTGAGCTGCGCGACAAGGAAGAGCGCTACAACGGCAAGGGCGTTCTCACTGCCGTGGAAAACGTGCGCGGCGAGATCGCCGGAGCCGTGGTCGGCATGGACGCGACCCGTCAGGTTGCTCTGGACAACGCCATGATCGATCTGGACGGCACCGAGAACAAGGAACGCCTTGGCGCCAATGCCATTCTCGGCGTGTCCATGGCCGCTTCCCGCGCGGCTGCCCGCTACCTGGGCCTGCCCCTGTACCAGTACCTTGGCGGCGTGAACGCCAAGCTGCTGCCCGTGCCCCTGATGAACGTGATCAACGGCGGCGAACACGCCCCCAACAATCTGGACATCCAGGAATTCATGCTCATGCCCGTGGGCGCGGAAACCTTTGCCGAAGGCCTGCGCATGGGCGCGGAAGTCTTTCACAAGCTCAAGGGCATCCTGTCCAAGGACGGCCACGTGACCAGCGTGGGTGACGAAGGCGGGTTCGCACCGAACCTGAAATCCCATGAGGAAGCCTTCCAGTACCTGATCCGCGGCATCGAGGCCGCCGGGTACCAGCCGGGCCGCGACATCTGCCTGGCCATCGATGCGGCTGCCAGCGAGTTCTACAAGAACGGCAAGTACGTGCTGGCCGGCGAAGGCAAGGAATTCACCGCTGCCGAACTCGTGGACTTCTATGCGGACCTGACCCAAAAGTTCCCGCTGGTCTCCATCGAGGACGGCCTTGCCGAGGGCGACTGGGACGGCTTTGCGCTCCAGACCGAAAAGATGGGCGACCACATCCAGCTCGTGGGCGACGACATCTTCGTGACCAACCCCGACATTCTGGCCGAGGGCATCGAACGTGGCGTGTGCAACTCGATCCTGATCAAGCTGAATCAGATCGGCACCGTGACCGAGACCCTCGACACCATCGAGATGGCCAAGAGCGCGGGATACACCACCGTGGTTTCCCATCGCTCCGGCGAGACCGAGGACAACTTCATCGCCGACCTCGCCGTGGGCGTGAATGCCGGCCAGATCAAGACCGGCTCGGCCTCCCGCTCCGACCGCCTCGCCAAGTACAACCAGCTCCTGCGCATCGAGGAGGAACTGGACGAGGACGGCATCTACTTCGGCCCGATTCTGGGCGAATCCTGGTTCGAATACGAATAGCCCTCGAAATTCCATCGAGAAAAAAACAAGGGGCCGCTCCGCAAGGGGCGGCCCCTTTTGCATGTGAAACAGGACCTGAAGGCTCGCCGCAGCCTTGAAATCCGGCTGAAGCGGAACGCGACTCCGATGCGGCAAAATTTCGCATTTACCGAAAACGTGAGTTCGTGTATCCACGGCTGGATGAACGAACAGCACCCCTCTCCGGAAGCGGTTTCCCGAGCGGCACAGGCCCTTGGACGCGGGATCACGGATGCGCAGGCCGAGCTCGTGGCCGCGTATCTGCACCTGCTCATCAAGTGGAACAGGAAGATGAATCTGGTGGGCAAATCGGACTGGCGCACCGTGTTCGACACCCTGATCGTGGATTCCCTATTTCTTGCGGATTTTCTGAGCGAACTGGATCTGCCGGAAAAACCGCTCAGTCTGGACCTTGGCGCAGGAGCCGGCCTGCCGGGCATTTCCCTGCGCGCCCTGTGGACGGACGGAGACTACTGGCTGGTGGAGGTGCGGGAAAAACGCGCCGTGTTCATGAAGATGGCGCTGGGCCGACTCAGGCAGGCAGGCACGGACGTGTTCCACGGCAGGGCCGAGGACGCGCTCTCCCGGCTGGAAGCCGCCGGACATCGCGGCACGGCCGACCTTGTCCTGAGCCGGGCGTTCATGCCGTGGCCCAAGCTGCTGGAATTCGTGCGGCCCATGCTCCGTCAGGACGCGGACCAGTGCGGCACCGTGGTCATCATGTCCAATGATCCGGCCCCGAAAAACGAGGAACTGCCGTCGGGCTGGAAGCTCGGCGACGTGGCCTCCTATCCCGCGGCAGGCTCGGAACGGTTCTTCTGGGCTGTCCGCCCCTGCTGATTCTTCCTGAAAAATCGAAAAAGGACCTTGGCCCGGGCGTGATTGCACGTTCGGGCCGATTTTATTTCTAACGCGGTTGTCATTCTTCCGGCTTATGGCATATTCGATATGGCCGACCGATTACCCGGAGGGAAGAAAGCCGCATCATGTCACATATCAGCTCTGCCATTCGAACCGCTTTTCTTGCGCTCGCCCTGATTTTCCCGGTTGCGGCAACAGCCCGGGCCGAACACGGCATGTCCGCGCCCCCGACAACCTGTCCTCCGCCCGTGGTGGCGGCCGTGCTGCGGGATTTTCCTCCCCTGTATGCCCGAGGCATGGGCGGAAGCCCCCAGGGATTCGCCATCGATCTTTTCGAACAGGTCTGCGCCCGGGCCGGCCTGTCCCCGAAATATCTGTTCGTCGCCAATTGGGACGAGGCTCTGGACGCAGTGCGCTCCGGACGGGCGGACTGCATTCCGGGCATAGGCATAAGTCTGCCCCGAAAAACGGAATTCCGGTTGACCCGGGTCATGGAAACCGTGCCCGTTTCCTGTTTCGTGCGCCGGGACAACCAGACGATCAAGGGCCCGGACGATCTCGGCGACAAGCATGTGGCTGCAATCGACCAGAGCGCGGCCATGACCCTGCTCGTGCACGACCCCAGCATACGGCTCAAGCCGTTCCCGTCCATTGACGCGGCCCTGTTCAGCCTGCTGGCCGGGGAATCCGACGCATTCGTGTTTCCGGCTCCGGTGCTGTGGAAAAAGGCCCGGCTGATCGGGGTGGACGACCGCATCAAGGTTGCTGGCGCGCCACTCATGGAACTCAAGCGTGGCTATCTGCTGCGCAAGGATGATGCGGTTCTGGCCCGGAAACTGGACAATGCTCTTGCCCATGTGGTCGGCTCGGAAACGTACCGAACAGCCTACCTGCACTGGTACGGCAAGCCCAGCCCGTTCTGGACCACGGCGCGCATGGCCACGGCAAGCGTGTTTTCCGTGATCCTCACCCTGTGCATCATGATCCTCTGGCGGTACAGATCGCTGCGCTCGGTGCATTCGGCGCTGGAACGCTCGCTGGAGGCCAGAACCCTGGCGGAAAACCGTCTTCGCCGCAGCGAGGACCGTCTGGTCAAGGCCCAGAAGCAGGCCCGGCTCGGATATTTCGAACGCGATCTGGCCACCGGACACTGCGTGTGGTCCGATGAAATGTTCCGCATCATGGGACTGACTCCGGGCTGGGATGAACCGGACTTCGCCCATTTTCTGGAACGGATTCACCCGGAGGACCTGCGCCGGTTTCTGGATGCCGTGGAACAAGCTCGGCACGGGGGCGATCCCTTCGACATGGAACTGCGCCTGCTCTTCGACAACAGGACGACCCGATACGCGGACTGTCATGCGGAAGTGGAATTCGAGGAGGACGGCACCCCGGCAAGGGTGCGCGGATCGTTTCAGGACATCACGGACCGCAAGCACATCGAGGCCGAACTGGTGCAGGCCAAGGATCGGGCCGAGGCCGCCAGCCGATCCAAGAGCGAATTTCTGGCCAACATGAGCCATGAACTGCGCACGCCCCTGAACGGCACATTGGGCATGCTCCAGCTTCTGCGCATGGAGAATCTGGAGCACAGGCAGCGCGAGTACGTGGACATTGCGCTCGGCGCCTGTCGGAGCCTGACGCGGCTTCTTGGCGACATTCTGGACCTGTCCAAGGTGGAGGCCGGAAAAATGGATCTGGTTTCCGCGCCGTTCCTTCTTTCCGAACTGCTGGACACGGTGCGGGCCACCTTTGCTCCCATGGCCGCGGACAAGCGGGTCGAGATCAGAATCTCCATGGAAAAGACCGTGCCGGACGAACTGGTCGGGGACGCCATGCGGCTGCGCCAGATCATCTTCAATCTCGTGGGCAATGCCCTGAAGTTCACGGATGCCGGACACGTCCGGGTGGAAGTGAACTCACTGACTCCGCGCAGGGACAATGAAGCCCGCCTGCTGTTCACGGTCGCGGACACCGGCATAGGCATTTCCGAGGACAAGCTGGCCGAAATATTCCACCCGTTCACCCAGGCGGAATCCGGGCCCGCCAAGCAGCAGGGAACAGGACTCGGCCTGCACATCGTGAAGCGGCTGTCCGATCTCATGGGCGGCAGCGTCTCCGTGACCAGCACGCCGTCCGTGGGCACCACCGTGCACTTTGCCGTGGGCCTGACCCGGGCGGAACACATCCGCAGCAATTCGGACAGGTCCTGCCCGGACACGCCCGAACCGGGCCGACGCATCCTCATTGCCGAGGACGACCGGGTCAACCGTCTGGCCCTGTCCGGATTCGTGGAAAAGCTGGGCCATGTCCCGGTCTGCGTGGAAAACGGCAGGCAGGCGCTGGACAAATTGTCCACGGAACAGTTCGACTGCGTGCTTCTGGACGTGCAGATGCCGGTTCTGGACGGTCTGGAAACCATCAGCTTCATCCGCAATGCCCACGAATTCAGGGAAATGCGTGAAATTCCCGTTGCCGCGCTCACGGCCCGGGCCATGCGCGGAGACAGGGAGGAATTTCTTGATGCGGGCATGGACGCCTATGTTGCCAAACCCGTGGATTTCGAGGACCTGAAACGCGTTCTGGGCATGCTGCTCTGCCGGAAGTAGCCTCTCCTCCGCCAAACGGAAAACAGGGTGCTCCCCGACAAGGGAACACCCTGTTCGCAACCTGTTCAAACAGCTTAAATGCTTTCTATTTCTTCCTGCGCTTCCGTGAGCAGGAACTTGCCGTCCTCGATCCACTTCCTGAGCTTGTTCGCAATCTCCAGAGACAGGGAATAGCTGGTGACCGGAACCGTGGCGGTTTCCTTGCCGTTCACGGTAATGGAACCGGAACGCAGCTCCTCGAACGTGGCATGGCCGAGGATGCGCGGCAGGCCGTTGGGATAGTCGTAGCCGTAATCCTTGATGGGCATCTGGATGTCCGCGTCGGACACGCCCGTGAACCACGCCATTTCCTCGTTCAGGATCGGAATGGGAATGCCCACGCCCACGGCAAGGGAACAGCCGTAGCCGATCACGCTCAGACCGCGCACGTAGCGGGCGTCCATCTTCTTGAAATCGCCCTTGACCATCAGGGTTCCTGCCCCGGAGGTGGGGATGCCGCGTTCGTTTCTGGGCGGCTTGCGCACATGCTGCGTGCCCGCGCCGAGCACATAGCCGGTGCCACCGCCGAGGAAGATGCGGGTGCCCAGTCCGATGGTGCGGAAATACGGGTCGTTGAACAGCGGGGAAAGCGAACCGGACGTGGCGAAGTTCGCATTGCCGCAATTGGGCTTGAGCGGGCCCATGTAGGTATAGATGGTGCGGCTGGTCAGGTTCACCGCGCAATTGTAGTTCTGGTAGCAGTTGCGCGGATTGAGCATGACCGCGTTGGGCAGATCGGCAAGGGTCACGTCCTTGGACAGCTCGCGGCGCGGATAGCAGTCCGTGCCGTAGGCCAGGGCGCGCAGATGCACGGCACGACCGCGCAGCAGGTCTTCCATGACATGGGCACCGCCGTAGAGGAACCTGCCGGGCTTGACCTTGTTCAGGGCATCATCCTCGGAAGGTTCCGTCGCACCGAGATAGGCATCCACGGCAGCCAGCCCGGAATAGCACGGCACATTGTTCAGCCACATCTTCGAGACCTTCATCACCGGGGGCTCCTGACCGATGTTGAAGAGCAGGCCGGAAGAGCACATGGGCGAGAACGTGCCCGTGGTGACCACATCGACTTCCCTTGCCGCGCGGACCTTGCCCTCGCGTTTCACGATCTCGGTCATTTCCTCGGCATTGACCACCACGGCCTTGCCTTTGCGGATGCGTTCGTTGATCTCAGCGATGGTCTTGTTCACTTCGAAATGAGCCATGTACAGAACCTCCGAAGAGCGCGTCGCCGCGCCGGTATGCACCATGTTTTCAACAGGAATGGCATCATGTCCGAAAACCGCATCGAAATCAAACGGAATTATCCGTGAAATGGCAGGTCAACGCTTGGCTTCGGGACGATTTTAGGCTATGAAAACTGTGGAAATCAGGGGTGGTTCGAACAGTTTTGGCCCCTTTTTTTTGTGCAGCAAAATCAAACTGTTGAAAACAACATCCGGAAACGACTTCCATCGTGAAACAGGCTCTCAGAAAACACCTCCTCCAAACCTGCACCGAAGCCGAACTCCAGCGTTGGTACGACCCGCTCCAGATCGACTACTCGGAAGAGAGCAAACGCCTTGTCGTGGGCTTCCCGCACACGTTCTTCGCAACCTGGTTCGAAAACGAGGTTCAGGACAAGTTCGAGGCCCAGCTCAACAACTTTCTCGGCGCGGGCTACCTCATCGGCTACAGGAACAACGGCGCTTCCGGCCATTCGCGCGCGGTCGCGCCCCGGGAAGTGGTCAAGAAGATCGACTTTCCGTTCGGCAGTGAATTCACCTTTGAAACATTCCTGATCAACAAGAAGAACTATTTTCCCATTGCCTCGGCAAAGGAAGTGGCCAAGCAGTCCGGCACCCTGTTCAACCCGTTCATCATCTGCGGGGGAGGGGGATCGGGCAAGAGCCACCTGCTCAAGGCCGTTGCCAATGAGATCAGCAAGAGCGCGGATTTTGCGAAGATGCTGGTCGGCTCCATGGACGAGCTCCATTCCCTGTACTCCATCCGGTTCCGGGGCGATCCGTTCCGGGCGCGCAACCATGTGTTCGACTACGACTACCTGTTCATAGACGACTTTCACAAGGTGCGCGAATATCCGGCGTTTCAGCAGGAACTCGTCAACATCTTCAATCACTTCTACGACAACAAGAAGCAGATGGTCATAGCCTGTCGCGACAAGATCACGGGCTACGACTTCCTGGACGACAATCTCCAGTCCCGCCTTGGCTGGGGCCTGATCGTCACCCTGAAGGAGCCGGACCTGGAAATACGGGTCAACTACATCCAGCAGCAATGCCGTCTCAAGAAGCTCCAGCTCGGAAAGGAACAGATGCTGACCCTTGCCCAGCGGTTCACGGATTTCCGCTATCTGCAGGGCATCCTGCTCAAGCTGTTCGCCTTCCGGGAACTCGTGCACAAGGACCTGTCCCAGAAGGATTTCGAACACATCCTGAGCAACACCGAGGAAAAGGCACACGACGACCTCACGCCCAAGCGCATCCTCGGTGTGGTCAGCGAACATTACAATGTGCACGTCAAGGAGCTGATCGGCACGAAACGGCACCAGAACATAGCGCTGGCAAGGCAGGTAGCCATGTACCTGTGCCGTTCCCTGCTCAACACATCCTACCCGTCACTGGGCAGGACCTTTGGCGGAAAGGACCACAGCACGGTTCTGTATTCCGTAAAAAAAATACAGGAATTGCAGCAGGATGATGAGAAAATGAAACAGGTGTTGAAAACTTTGAAGAGAAAGTGTCGCATGTCGTGAACAATTGGACTCCGAACACGTTGGCGGTGCGGAATGTCACTAACTCCAGACAATTCATGTTCGAAATAAATTCAAATAAAACAAACTTTTATCACGGTTGCGCACAAAGGAACCGAGTCAATAAATTTCAATAAGGGAGAATCTTTTTATGTTTTTGAAAGTGAACAGAGATGAAATCATTGAAGGCCTCCAGAAGTCCTCGAACATCATCCCGGCCAAAACCGGAGCCGCCTTCCTGCGCACGATCTGGCTTCAGTGCGAGAATGGCGGCCTGAACATCATGAGCACGGATTCGAATCTGGAATTCCGGGGAACCTATCCGGCCGAGATCACCAATGAGGGACTTGCCGGTGTCTCGGGCAGGGCCTTCTATGATCTTGTGAAGCAGCTCAAGGGGAATCAGGGCGAGCTGACCCTTGCCCTTGAAGGGGACACCCTGCAGGTCAAGCAGCAGTCCCGAAGCTACAAGTTCCCGGTGAACGACGTGGAGTGGTTCCAGAAGTTCTCCAGCTTCCCGGAAGAGGGCACCGTGTTCTGGTCCGGCGACTTCCTGCACGAGATCATCGACAAGATCGGCTTCTGCATTTCGGACGAGGATTCCATGGAGGCAATCGCGTGCCTGTACATGGCTCCCCGCGAGAAGATGGGCCAGAAGGTGGTCGAGGTCTGCGGTCTGAACGGCCATCAGTTCGCCATGTTCAACTTCGTGAACGACGACATCTACGCCATGCTCCCGGAAGGCGGCATCCTGATCCAGAAGAAGTACCTGGCCGAGCTCAAGAAGTGGCTCACGGCCGAGGAGATCGAGCTGGCCATCAGCGACAAGCGGCTGTTCTTCCGCACCGCAAATCAGGGCGAGACCTTCAGCCTGCCCCTGTCCTACTACCAGTACCCCAACTACCAGAACTTCATGAGCAAGCTGGATGACGAGGGTGTGTCCACGCTGGAAGTGGACCGGCTTTCCCTGGTGGACGCCCTGGGCCGCATCGGGCTGTTCAATACGGATTCCAACCGCTGCGCCTACTTTACCTTTGGCTCCACGGACGTTACAGTGTCCGCCCGGGGACAGGAGACCGGCGCGGCTCAGGAATCCCTGGACGCCACTTTTTCGGGCGATCTGGAGCGTATCGCCTTCCCCACCAGGAACCTGATTGACATCCTGAACCATTTCAATTCCCCCACCGTGAAGTTCACCCTGACCGGTACCGAGGCGCCGTGCGGCATCTCCGGCGAGGATGACCGCGACTATCTGGTCATTCTCATGCCCATGATGATTCAGGAGGAAACCTACTACGTTGAGGAAAACGCCTAGATTATGAGCGAAAACAAATATACAGCAGAATCGATTACGGTCCTCGAAGGGCTTGAGGCGGTCCGCAAGCGTCCGGCCATGTATATCGGGTCCACCGACATACGCGGCCTGCATCATCTGGTCTACGAGGTCATCGACAACTCGATCGACGAAGCCATGGCCGGGTATTGCGACAAGATCAAGGTCACCCTGCACATGGACAACTCGTGCACGGTCAGCGACAACGGCCGCGGCATTCCCGTGGAAATCCACCCCAAGGAAGGCATTCCCGCGGTGCAGCTCGCCATGACCACGCTGCATGCGGGCGGCAAGTTCGACAACGACTCCTACAAGGTGTCCGGCGGTCTGCACGGCGTGGGCGTGTCCTGCGTCAACGCCCTGTCCGAGTTCATGGAAACCACGGTCAAGCGCGACGGCACCACTCACCGCATGACGTTCGAACGCGGTCGGCCCACCACGGCTCTGGAGGAGGTCGGCCCGGCCCACTCCACCGGCACCACACAGCGCTTCCGTCCGGACGAGGAAATCTTCGAGGTCAACAAGTTCGACTTCGAGACCCTGAAGAAGCGCTTCAAGGAGCTGGCCTACCTGAACTCCGGTCTGGAGATCGAGTTCAAGGACGAGCGGTCCGGCGAGCGCGAGGTCTACAAGTTCGAGGGTGGCATCAAGAGCTATGTGCGCGACCTGAACTCGGGCCAGAACACCATCGGCGAGATCATCTACGGTCAGGGCGAGTCCGAGAACATCATTCTGGAATTCGCGCTTCAGTACACCACGGCCTACAAGGAAAACACGCACACCTTTGCCAACAACATCCGCACCATCGAGGGTGGCACGCATCTGGCCGGTTTCAAGACCGCACTGACCCGCGCCATCAACAACTACGTGCAGTCGGCCGACCTGCCCAAGAAGCTGGTGGCCAAGCTGTCCGGCGACGACGTGCGCGAAGGCCTGACCTCGGTCATTTCCGTGAAGCTGCCCGATCCGCAGTTCGAGGGCCAGACCAAGACCAAGCTCGGCAATTCCGAGGCCGCCGGTCTGGTCGCGGCATTGATGTACGAGAAGCTGAACACGTTTTTCGAGGAGAATCCCAAGGAAGCGCGGACCATCATCGAGAAGGTGGTGGACGCGGCCCGGGCACGCGAGGCCGCAAGAAAGGCCCGCGATCTGGTCCGGCGCAAGGGCGCGCTGTCCGACAATTCCCTGCCGGGCAAGCTCGCGGACTGCCAGTCCAAGAATCCCGAGGATTCCGAAATCTTCCTCGTCGAGGGTGATTCCGCAGGCGGTTCGGCCAAGCAGGGCCGCGACCCCAAGCATCAGGCCATCCTGCCCCTGCGAGGCAAGATCCTGAACGTGGAAAAGACCCGCTTCGACAAGATGCTGTCCAACAAGGAAGTCCGGGCCCTGATCACGGCCATGGGCATCGGCATCGGCAACGGGGACGACGAAAAGGACTACGACAAGCTGCGGTATCACAAGGTTGTGATCATGACGGACGCCGATGTCGACGGATCGCATATCCGCACCCTGCTGCTGACCTTCTTCTTCCGCCAGTACCCGGACCTCATCGATCGAGGCAACCTGTACATTGCCCAGCCGCCCCTGTACCGCGTGCACAAGGGCAAGTTCGAGAAGTTCATCAAGGACGACGAGGAGCTGGACGATTTCCTGCTTTCCCGGGCCGGAGCCGACATCCGCGCCAAAGCCACCAATGGCCGGGAGTTCACGGGCGAGGAACTGCTCGGACTCATGGAAGAGATTCGCGCCATCCGCGGCAAGATGTCCGAGGCCGAGCTGGCCGGCATCGAACGCGGCCTGTACATGGCCCTGATCAACTACAAGGTGCGCATCAGCTTCACGCATTTCGACAGGCATGACGCCGAGGAGTTCAAGAAGGATTTTCTCGAACACGGCTTCAGGACCGAGATCGAGGTGGAGCACGACGACGAGGCCGAAAAGGACCGCACCTACGTGACCTTCGAGAACGAGAACGGTCACCGCAAGCGTCTGGCCATGGAGTTCTTCCATTCCAAGCTCTACAAGCAGGCCTACATGGCGCTGGAAAAGTTCCGCGAGGAATGCGGCGGCTACAGGTTCAGCCTGATCTCCGGAGAAGAGGAGCGCGAGATCTCCGGCCTGTTCCATCTGTACGACGAGGTGATTGCCGAGGCGCACAAGGGGTGGAACATCCAGCGGTACAAGGGTCTGGGTGAAATGAACCCGGAACAGCTCTGGGAAACCACCATGAATCCGGAAAAGCGGTCCATGCTTCAGGTCGGCATCGAGGATGCGGCCGCGGCCGACGCGATCTTCTCGGACCTCATGGGCGACAACGTGGAGCCGAGGCGCGAGTTCATCGAACGCAACGCTCTGGCCGTCCAGGAGCTGGACATCTAACGGACTGAGGCGCGCGGCGGCATTCCGTCCGCCGTGCGTCGCGTGATATTTTGCCGTTCCGCAAGACGGACGGCGCATTGTTTTGATACCTCGGAGGCCGAAACCGGCCTTCGCCGCGGAAGGTTTCCGCGGACTACCCGGAGGGAGAATGAGCGACACGATCACCATTGAAAGCGAACTGAAGAAAAGCTATCTCGAATATTCGCTTTCCGTCATCATCGGGCGCGCCATCCCGGACGTGCGCGACGGGCTCAAACCCGTTCACCGGCGCATTCTGTACGCCATGCACGATCTGGGAAACAGCTACAACAGGGCCTACAAGAAATCCGCGCGCGTCGTCGGTGACGTCATCGGTAAATACCATCCCCACGGCGACTCGGCCGTGTATGACGCCCTTGTGCGTCTGGCCCAGGACTTTTCCATGCGCGACATGCTCGTGGACGGTCAGGGCAACTTCGGTTCCATCGACGGCGACTCCGCGGCAGCCATGCGTTACACCGAGGTGCGCATGGCCAGGCTTACCAGCGAATTTCTGGGCGACATCGACAAGAACACCGTCGATTTCCGGCCCAACTACGACAACTCGCTGCAGGAGCCGGAAGTCCTGCCCACCAAGGTGCCCAACCTGCTGCTCAACGGCACGGCAGGCATCGCGGTCGGCATGGCCACCAACATTCCGCCCCACAATCTTGGCGAGCTTGTGGACGGCACCGTGCATCTGCTGGACAACCCGGACTGCGAGATCGAGGATCTCATGCAGTTCATCAAGGGCCCGGACTTCCCGACCGGCGCACTGGTCTACGGCGGGCAGGGGCTCAGGGATGCCTACACCACGGGCCGCGGTTCCATCCGCATGCGCGGCGTGGTCGAGGTGGAGGAGCACAACAAGGGCAAGAAGCAGTCCATCGTCATTCGGGAAATTCCCTATGCCCTGAACAAGTCCTCGCTGGTCGAGAAGATCGCCCAGCTCGTGCACGACAAGAAGATCGAAGGCGTGTCCGACCTGCGCGACGAATCCGACCGCAGGGGCATCCGCGTGGTCATCGATCTCAAGCGCGGCGCCATTCCCGACATCATCATCAACGCGCTCTACAAGTACACGCCGCTGGAAACCTCCTTCGGCATCAACATGATGGCGGTCGTGGGCAAGCGGCCCATGCTGCTGAATCTCAAGAGCGTGCTGGAATACTTCCTGGAGCACCGCCGCGAAGTGGTCATCCGGCGCACCCGTTTCGATCTGGACAAGGCCGAACGCCGGGTCCACGTTCTGGAAGGCCTGCGCATCGCGGTGGACAACATCGACGAGGTGGTCAAGCTCATCCGCGCGTCCGCATCCGTGGAAGAGGCCAGAACCAACCTGATGGAACGGTTCGAGCTGTCCGAGATTCAGGCCAAGGCCATTCTGGACATGCGACTCCAGAAGCTCACCGGACTGGAACGCGACAAGCTGCTGGAAGAACTGGCCGAGCTCATGAAGAAGATCGAGTACTACCGCTCCATTCTGGAGAACGAGGACGTGCTCAAGTCGGTCATCCGTCAGGAACTGGTCGAGATCAAGGAAGGCTACGCCACTCCGCGCAAGAGCCAGCTGCTGGCCCACGATCCCAGCAGCATCGACATCGAGGACCTGATCGCGGACGACGAAGCCGTGATCACCCTGTCCAAGCGCGGCTACATCAAGCGCGTGCCCCTGTCCAACTACACGGCCCAGCGCCGGGGCGGAAAGGGCATCGCCGGTGTGCAGACAGGTGATGGCGACTTCATTCACACCTTCCTGCTGACCACGAACCATCAGTTCCTGCTGCTGTTCACCAACTTCGGCAAGATGTTCAAGATCAAGGCGCATCAGGTGCCGGAGGGCAGCCGCTACGCCAAGGGTGCGCATGTGGCCAACCTGCTGCCGCTGGACAAGGACGAATACATTGCCACGGCCCTGTCCCTGCGCGAATTCGACGCGGATCGCTACTTCCTGTTCGCCACGCGCAAGGGCATGATCAAGCGCACCAGCATGGAGCAGTACCAGAACTGCCGGACCACGGGCATCAAGGCCGTGAACCTCAAGGATGGCGACGAGCTCATGATGGTGACCGAGGTCAATCCCGAGGCCGACGCCATGCTCATCACGCGCGACGGCACCGCGATCCGGTTCAACATCAAGGACGCGCGGCCCATGGGCCGCGCCACTGCCGGCGTGAAGGGCATTGCCCTGCGCGGGGATGACGAGGTCGTTTCCCTGGTGGTGTCCGGCGATTCCGAACGTCAGGAAGTGCTCACCGTGTCCGAGGGCGGATTCGGCAAGCGTACCCATATCGAGCAGTATCGGGTCCAGAGCCGCGGCGGAAAGGGCATTCTGAACATGCGCCTGACCAGCAAGACCGGCAAGGTGCTCGGTGCCAATCTGGTCAACGAGAGCGACGAGGCCATTCTGCTGACCTCGGGCAACAAGATCATCCGCATGAAGGTGTCGGAGATCAGCCTGACGCGCGGTCGTGCCACGCAGGGCGTGCGTCTGGTCCGCATGGACGAGAAGAACGCCGTGGTCGGTTTCGACCTCGTGCGGGACGACGGCCTGAACGAGACCGAGGAAAACTAGGCTCTTCAGCCTGTTTCAGACGATGACGCGGCGCGCAACACAAACTGTTGCGCGCCGCTTGCTTTTTTTCGCCGGAACAGGGAAATTGGTCCGGCCGCGAGCGAGCGGCAAATTCTTTTCGGGAGTTTTCGTATCCGCATGATTCGCACATATGCTCTGGCCCTGTTTGCGGCCCTTCTGATCTGCCTGTCCGGCTGCGGACCGAATGACGCGCCGGGCATGAAGGACATTCGGCAGGCCCGGGAAGCCTATTCCAAGGGGTTTTTTCTGGAAGCCGAAAAGGGATACGAACACTATCTTCAGGATCAGCCGCAGGGAAAGTTCCGCGAGGAAGCATGGGAACGGCTTGCGGAAATATCCATTGCCTACAAGGGCGATCTGGAGCGGGCCGTTGTCCTGCTTGAAGCCATGTATCTGGAACTGGGCCGGGACAATGAACTTGCCTGGAAGGTCATGTCCCAGCTCGGCGATGTGTACGACCAGCTTGGTAACTGGGCCAAGGCTCTGGAATCCTATGAAAAGTGCCTTGCCCATGCCGCTGGCGATCCCAAGGCCGTGGCCGACACCCAGTTGCGCATGGCCAAGCTCTACCGCAGGCAGGGCAACTTCGACCTTGTGGCCGCCACGCTGGAAAACTGCGCGGACACGGCCAGCGATCCGCAGGCCCGGGCACGGTGCCTGTACGAACTGGCCCAGAGCTACAGCTTCATCAATTCCTGGAATCAGGCCAAGAAATCCCTTGAACGGCTTCTCGTCCTCGATGGCGCAGACGAGGAAATTCGTGCCCTTGGCACCTTCCTGCTCGCGGACATCTACGAGGCCGAACGCGAATACGCCAAGGCCCGGGAACTGCTCATGTCCATCCGCGAAACCTATCCCAACCCCAAGGTCGTGGAATCCCGGCTCAACTCGCTGGATGCCCATGCGCAATAGCGCCCATTCCTGAATCTGCGCATTTTCCGCACCTTTCCGCCTTGCCCGGCTTTTCATTTTTCCCACGGACTGTTAGGCATTTCCGAGCAATGAACAACTCACCGGAGCGGTTTGCGGCCGCATTGCGGTGCGTGGATCACTCATGCAATCTCCGGAGGTGGATATGAAACGGATTTTCGTGGCCGGTGCTGCCGGCAACATGGGCAGGGAAGTCGTCAGGGAACTGAAGGAACGCGGTCTGGAGCCCGTTGCCGGAGTGCATTCCCCGGACAAGGCGGACGCCTTTGCCCAGCAGGGCATTGAAGCGCGCACATTCGATTTTCAGGACACGGACACTCTTGAACAGGCCATGCAGGAGTGCGACGGCCTGTTTCTCATGAGCCCGTTCAGCCAGACGCTGGCCCGGTTCGGGAACAATGCGGTCAAGGCCGCCAAAAGTTCGGGAGTGAAGCACATTGTGCGCGCTTCCGGATACGGAGTCAGCTCGGATGCGCACTGGCGACTGGGCCGGGAACTCGGCATGGTCGATCAGTATGTCGAGGATTCGAAAATCCCGTTCACCATTCTGCGGCCCAATCATTTCATGCAGCTCTTTTCCGGCGTCTACTGCGCGTCCATTCGCGAGAACGGCGTCATTGCCGTGCCCGAGGAACAGGCAAAGATCAGCTACATCGACGTGCGCGACATTGCTGCCTGCGTTGGGGCCGTCTTTGCCGATTCCGAAGCCCATGCCGAACGCACCTACGCCCTGACCGGGCCCGCCCCCCTGTCCCTTGCCGACGTGGCCCGGCAGATTGCCGAGGCTTCGGGACGTGATGTGCGCTACGATTCCGTGCCCGAGGACGACTATGTGCGTGCGCTCAAGGATTCCGGACTGTCCGAATGGAACGTGAGCATGCTCGTCAGCCTCACCCGCGTGGTCAAGCTCGGACTGGCTGCCAACGTGACCCATGCCGTGGAACACCTGACCGGCAGGCCCGCGCGTACCTTCGCGGATTTCGTCCGGGAAAACGCGGCTGTCTGGAAGTAGGGTCATGATCCCGCTCAAGGGCCGGGAAAACCTGCTGCGGCTGATCAGGGAAATCGCCGGGGGCACGTATTCCGACGATATCATGGAACTGACCGGCCCGGGCTATCCCCCGGAAATTCGGGAAATCGCCGAGGCCGTGGGCATGATGATGGTCCGCATCGAGGCAAGGGAATATCACCTTGAACAGCTCGCCGAGCAGCTCAAGGCCAATTCCCTCAAGACCGTGACCGCCATTGCCACGGCCCTTGGCGAACGCGATGCCTATACCGCCGGGCACGGCGACCGTGTCGGCGCGTATGCGGCCCGGCTCGGCCAGCGGCTCGGGCTGGATGCCGACACCGTGGAACAGCTTCGCATTGCCGGCATCCTGCACGACATCGGCAAGATCGGGTTCAGCGACACCATCTTTTCCAACGAGGACACCAGCCTGAACAAGGACATGCTCCTTGAGATCCGCAGCCATCCGCAATGGAGCTACAACATCCTTCAGGATCTGGATTTTCTCGGTCCGGTCCTCGAATACGTGTACGACCACCACGAACGGCTGGACGGCAAGGGCTACCCGCGTGGTCTGCGCGACGGGGAAATTCCGCTCGGCGCGCGCATTCTTGCCGTGGTGGACTGCTTTGACGCCATGACCACGAATCGGCCCTATCAGCCCGGACGAACGCCCCAGCATGCCCTTGCCGTGCTCGGCGAAATGGCCGGAAGCGCTCTGGACCCGGACGTGGTGGAGGCGTTTATGGACGACATCGAACAAAACGGCATGGAATCCTAGGCATTTTGCCCCGAGCGGGGCGATTGCTGCGTTGCTCAAAACCGCTGGCGCCTCGCGTACTGATGTACGCGTCGGCTTCAGCGTTTTTTCGCGCCTTGCACTCGCCCCACCCGGAGCAAAATGCCTTTTTCGCATGGTGCAAGGGGGGAGGGCTTGGTGGTTCGCGTACGAGTGTACGCGTGGGCTTCAGCGTTTTTTCGCGCCTTGCACTCGCCCCACCTGGAGCAAAATGCCTTTTTCGCGTGGTGCAAGAGGGGAGAGCTTGGTGGTTCGCGTACGAGTGTACGCGTCGGCTTCAGCGTTTTTTCGCGCCTTGCACTCGCCCCACCTGGAGCAAAATGCCTTTTTCGCATGGTGCAAGAGGGGAGAGCTTGGTGGTTCGCGTACGAGTGTACGCGTGGGCTTCAGCGGCTTTCCGCGCCTTGCACTCGTCCCACCCGGAGCAAAATGCCTTTTTCGCGTGGTGCAAGTGGGGAGGGCTTGGTGGTTCGCGTACGAGTGTACGTGTGGGCTTGGGCAGCTTTCCGTCCCGCTCGGAACAGTGTTTTCTGTTCCGAGCGGTTTTTTTGCCTTGAGGCAAGGATTCGTGTGCGGTTTTTCCCGACCTTACATGGTGTCGTGCATGGTCAGGGAAAGGTCCCCGCCGTTTTCCCTGTAGTCGGCCCAGGTGTCCAGAAAGTCGTTGCTGAGGACGATTTCCAGATTGTAATCCATGTCGGTCTGGAAAAAGGAGGCAAGCTGCAATGTCCTTGCCGTGTCGTTGTACTCGAAGTCGAATTCGGTGCTGGTCAGGTTGGCCGTGAACGCGAGCAGGGTATTCCTGTCGCCGCTGCCGTCGCACTTCACCCATTGCCGTACAAGGTTGTCCAGATTGATCCGAATCGTGTTCGTGTTCTGCATGAGGCAGGCTGCGGCAACCTTGCAGAACAGCGTAACAAGGCTGCCCAGTTCAGCATGCGGGTCGGGGGCCTCCCTTTCGGCTTCGGGCTGCTCGAAGTTTTCCAACTGGTCCTTCAGTTCATGTTCCATTGCGAAATAGTTGCGCATGTAATCCTGATTGTACACGATGGATATTTCATCATTTTCAATCTCGTATGCATCGATGAACGGCGTTTCCATGGCCTCGCCATTCACTCTGTTCACGAAGGGAGTGTCCCTGACGTGATCCAGGCATTTCAGGAACATGCCCCTGTCTCCATTGCCGCCCTCGTTTTTCCAGCCGTCAATCAGGGGGAAGATGGGCGCTTGGAAACGGTTGGTTTTTTCGGAATGGCAGTGCTTCATGAGCTTCAGGAGTAGGTCGAGCAGGGGGTGTACCTGTTTCTGTGAAGGAGTCATGACGACCTCCGGGGGATAAGGTGAATGGGATGATGGGCATGCGTTCTGCTGTATTATGGATTCGATTTCATGTGACAACAACAGAAAACTGTCCTGTTTTCGCCGTGTCACGCCGCTCGGCATCTTTTGCTTGAGGCTCGTGCGCGAACGGCCTAGGCTCCTGCGCATGCTTCGGATGCTTTCCCCGGGCGTCAGGTTCATGCTTCTCGGCGTGACCCTGTTCTGTCTGGGGTCTCTTTTGGTCAAGATTGCGGGCCAGCGTCTTCCGGCCTCGGAAATCCTGTTCTGTCGCGGCGTGATCGGACTCGGCGTGTGCTGGAGCATCCTGCGCCGGACCGGGGTCGGGGAATCCCTGCTTGGCAACCGCCGCTGGCTGCTCGTGTTTCGTGGTCTGTTCGGATTCCTGTCCCTCTACTTCACGTTTCAGGCCATGATCCTGCTGCCTTTGGCCGACTCCATGACCATTGTGCAGGCCCGGCCCGTGATCATTGCGCTGCTCGCCGCCATCTTCCTGCACGAGGCCATGTCCGGCCGGACCATCATTGCCATGTTCATCAGTCTGGCCGGGGTCGCCATCATCTGCCGCCCCTCGTTCCTGTTCGGCATGGCCGATCCGCTCGATCCCGCGGGCGTGGCGCTCGCCCTTGCCGCCATGGTCGTCTCCGCCATGTCCATCGTCACGGTGCGCGCCCTGACCAGAACCGAACATCCCGCCATCGTCATGATCTACCAGCCCTATGCCACCGTGCTTGGAACCCCGCTCATGGCCGCCACATGGGTCATGCCGCAGGGCTGGGAATGGGCCATGCTGCTCGGCGTGGGACTGCTCATGAACGCGGGCCAGTATTTCATGACCCGGGGCTACGCCCTTGAACCCGCAGGCAGACTCTCGGCCGTGGGCTACATCCAGATTGTCGAAGCCGCCTTTCTGAGCTGGCTGTTCCTTGATGACGCCCCGGACATCTGGACCTGGGCCGGGGCCGCACTCATCATCGGCGGTACCCTGTACATCGGGCAGCACAAACACCATGAGGAATAACGGCAATCTGATCGCGATTTCGCAATAATGCAAATTGGAAAACCACGGTTTATTTGTTCAAAACTGCATGAAAATTCATCGGATGGTTGAAAACAGAATTTTATTCTGATTTAAGATTGCCTTCGGCGACCAGAGAAACTTTCGTGAAAGTTTCTCTGGACTCTTCAAAGCTTTTTGGTTCTACGCCGCCAGCAAGGGAAAGATGGCTTCAAAGGCCGTTTGGCGGCGTAGGGAGATGCGGAAAAGCGAGAACCTGCCCTGCCGAAAAACAGGACTCGGGTGAAACAGGCAGTTAAAAGATGCCCCCATTTTCTTTTGGACCACCCGTTTTCCGGAAATCGAACAGCCTGAGAAATGTCCCGACAGGGCATTTCTCAGGCTGTTCGATTTCCGGAAAACAGAATGGGGTCAAGGGGAGGTCCGTCCCCTTGCGGGTCTGGGCAGCGCCCAGCCCCCCGGGAGGGGCCGCCGGAGGCATTTCTTACATCTTCCTGAAAACTTGCATGAGTTCGTCATCAATATCGTCGGCTTCGTGGGCATTGAGTTGAACGAGTCGGTGGAGAAAGGTGAAGGAGAGCTCGTCGATATCGGTGAATCGCATGGCTGCGTCCTGTCCCTGAGCGCGCACGATTTTGCCTTCGACCACGATGCGCACGCCCGGGGAGAGGGGGAGATGCAATTCGCAGAGCGTGCCGATGGGGCAGTCCTCGCAGCCGCGCAGGAGGGCTCCTCGCAGGCTGAGGTTCAGGGTTTTGACGG